>CALUUT010000099.1 GCA_944324045.1 uncultured Desulfovibrionaceae bacterium
TTTCGTTTTCTCGTGGCGAAGAAGAAAATATCAAGATTTCTCGTGGCGAAGAAAATATCTTTATCTGGTGTATTTTCCTTGCTATTTGTACTCTTGTTATTGAAGGACACGAGTCCTATGCATGGGTGAAATATATCTATATTGATGATCCAATATCATCTCTTGATGATAATAACGCCATTGCCGTGGCAACAGACCTTATCAATACACTAAAAAAACCAGAGAATACCATAAAATGCATCATTTCTTCCCATCATGGATTGTTTTTTAATGTCCTGTGGAATGAGTTCAGGCGCTCACGTACAAAATATAACACTTATTTCTTTTACCGCACGGCACAAGGTGAAAAGTACTCTTTGCAAAAAACGGATGAAGCACCCTTCTTTCATCATGTGGCCATGCTCAGCGAGTTGCAGCATGCTGTAGAGAGTAACCACATCTACACGCATCATTTCAATGCCTTGCGCAGCATTATGGAAAAAACAGCCGTCTTCTTTGGCTACAAAGATTTTTCATCGTGCATTCATGGAGTTGATGACGAAGTGCTGTATACGCGCGCCCTCAATCTCTTGAGCCATGGCCAATACTCCATCTATACCCCTCGGGAGATGATGGACGACACCAAAGAGCTTTTTAAAAGTATTTTCACGGCATTTCTGAACCGCTACCAATTTGAAATTCCCAAGTTCACCAAAGAAATTGCCAACACCTCTAACTCCAAGGAACAGGCATGACCGAACAAAATCAAAAACAACTGGGCGCTGTCCTTTGGAGCATTGCCGATACCCTGCGCGGAGCCATGGACGCGGACGACTTCCGCGACTATATGCTTGCCTTTCTCTTTTTGCGCTACCTGTCTGACAATTATGAGGCCGCAGCCAAAAAGGAATTGGGAAACGAGTACCCCGATGCCAGCACACAGCCCGGCGTGACGCCCCTTCGCATCTGGTATGCCGCCAATCAGGATGATGTGCCGGACTTTGAAAAGCTTATGCGCCGTCGCATACATTACGTCATCAAGCCGGAATATCTCTGGGGGAGTATTGCCGAAATGGCGCGCACGCAGGATGGGGAATTGCTGAACACCCTTCAGGACGGCTTCAAATATATTGAAAATGAATCCTTCGACAGCACTTTTCAGGGGCTGTTTTCAGAAATCAATCTCACTTCTGAAAAGCTTGGTAAGCGCTACGCAGAACGCAATGAGAAACTTTGTGATATTATCAAGAAAATTGCTGAAGGCTTATCCAGCTTTTCCAGTGAGGGCGATACGCTGGGCGACGCCTATGAATATCTGATCGACAAATTCGCGGCAGGCTCCGGCAAAAAAGCTGGCGAGTTCTATACACCACATGAAATATCCAACATTTTATCAGGGATAGTGACGCTGGACAGCCAGGATCCCAACACCGGCCCCAAAAAGCATCTTGCCAGCGTGCTTGATTTCGCCTGCGGTTCCGGTTCGCTTTTGCTCAATGTACGGAGGCGCATGGGCGCGCAAGGCATAGGCAAAATCTACGGTCAGGAAAAGAACGTCACCACCTATAACCTGGCGCGCATGAACATGTTGCTGCATGGTGTGAAGGACTCGGAATTTGAGATATTCCACGGCGACACTCTGACCAACGACTGGGACATGCTGCGCGAAACCAATCCTGCGAAAAAGCCCTATTTCGATGCCGTGGTGGCCAATCCCCCTTTCAGCTACCGCTGGAATCCCGCTGAGGCACTGGGCGAAGATGTGCGTTTCAAAAATTATGGGCTGGCTCCGAAATCCGCCGCAGACTTCGCCTTTTTGCTGCACGGCTTCCACTACCTGAAGCGGGAAGGGACTATGGCCGTTATCCTGCCGCATGGCGTACTGTTCCGTGGCGGTGCGGAGGAACGCATCCGCCGCAAACTGCTTGAAGACGGCAACATAGACACCATTATCGGCCTGCCCGCCAATCTTTTTTATTCCACGGGCATTCCCGTATGCATTCTTGTGCTCAAAAAATGTAAAAAATCTGATGACGTGCTCTTCATCAATGCCTCCGAGCAATTTGACAAGGGCAAGCGGCAAAACAGGCTGTCCACGGACCACATAAAAAAAATTGTAGATACCTATCAGTTCCGCACAGAAGAAGAACGGTATTCCAGATGTGTCGGCATGGAAGAAATTTCCAAAAACGGCTACAATCTGAATATTTCCAGATACGTCAGCACGGCAATGCCGGAAAAGGAAATCGACCTTGCCGATGTTCATAAAAAAATGCTGGAGGTGGATGCGCAAATCAAAGCAGCCACGGAAAAACACAATGCGTTTTTGAAAGAGCTGGGTTTGCCCCTCTTGCCATAGGGAAGCACGTTATCTTTTACGAGGGAATAGCTCATGGCTCAAATCACCAATAAGCGTCTTGGGGAACTGATACAGGCCCTTTTCCGCATTCTTGAAAAGTACCCAGGCGGCATGAAAGCTGGGGATGCCCTGGCGGCGCTGGCTGCTACCGTCACGCTTACAGAATATGAGGCGGGCAGCTATGAAAGCGGGCGACGCTTTGAAAAAATTGTGCGCTTTGCCACTGTAGATACGGTACGCGCGGGCTGGCTCATCAAGAATGACGGCATATGGACGCTGACCGGAGAAGGAGCGAAAGCCCTGAAGCTGTATAAAGATCCATTGGAATTCCACAAGAAAGCCGCACAGATATACCAGTGCTGGCTCAAGGATCATAAAAAGAGCAAGACTGGACTTGATTCGCCCATCGCCGAAGAAAGTGACCTTGAAGACGAAAGCGACAAAAGCGTCAGTGTCTCCTATGAGGAAGCGAAGGAACAAGCACAGGAAAAAATCGACACCTTCCTGCACGCTATGGACGCCTATGCCTTCCAGAGGCTTGTCGCTGAACTGCTTAAAGCCATTGGCTACCACTTTTTCTGCACTGGCGGATTCACCAAGGATGCCGAGGCGTATGCCCGCAGTCAGGAAAGCAAACGTATCATGCTTGTGGATAGTGCCAAACTTGTCCAGCTCTGGACGGATAATATCCCCCGCCTCAGCGATCAAGCATGGCAAAGATTACCACTGACGCCCATCTATTTTTTGACGCCGGAAGGGTAGGCTCTACAATGGGGAAATGGTTAGGAAAGCAGTTAGGACGTTCCTTGAGGCATCCCCGGCCAGCTGAAACACAGGGAGCAAATTTTCCTTTTCCCACCATGCTCCTCCTACATACGGAATACCGAGCCGCAAACCTCTTCAAGTCCAGTGAGTCCGCATCAATCCACGCCATCCACTATCTCCCACTTTCCCCTTCTGGTTAGAAATAGGTTAGAAAAATGAAAAGGCACTTATGGTTATGATTCCATAAGTGCCTGATTTTCTTGGTTGCGGGAACAGGATTTGAACCTGTGGCCTTCGGGTTATGAGCCCGACGAGCTACCATACTGCTCCATCCCGCGATATCAGGACAATTGCTGTCGTGAAAAAGAGTTATACGCGCCTGAGCTGAACATGTCAACACGTATTTACCTGTTTTTACAACGCGCCTGAAACAAAAAGCGCCGTGCGCCGCCCTCTTCCCTTTTCTCTTTTTCCGGGCGGCGGCCTCCCCGCAGGCCGCGCCGCCGGAACAGCAGGGACTCCCCTTAAAAGAACCCCTGTCGCGCGCTGTTTCGCCGACAGTTCCTTTTACGGTTTACCGCCGCGCCCTCTGCGGGAAAACGCAATCCTTACGCCAGGGCAAAACTGCTGAAAACGTCCCAGCCCCCCAAAAAAGCGGGGGACAATCCGCAACGCCCTCTATCCGCCGGCCGCGGCGGCGTCATCAGCCGGCGGATTGAATCAACTGCGGATTGCGGTCTCTTAACGCTTTCTGTCGAAGAAAGCCGGGACTGCGCAGGCATGCGCGCATGTGTGCGGCGGGGGCAAGAAAGGCACAGTTCCCCTTCCCCTCAATTCTCTCCTGTCACGAAACAGCGGCTCCCGCGCCGACCGGCCCGCTCACGGACAAAAGCTCGATTCCATCGGCCCTGTCCGCAGTCAGGATCATGCCCTGCGACTCCAGACCGCGAATGACGCGCGGCGGCAGATTGGCCACCACCACGACTTGCCGCCCGACAAGTTCCTCAGGCGCAAAATACTGGGCAATGCCGGAAAGAATCTGCCGCGGGGCGGCTTCGCCAAGGTCGATTTTGAAACATAAAAGCTTGTCTGCATTCGGATGCCGCGACGCTTCGAGGATGGTGCCCACGCGCAGATCCAGTTTCTGGAAATCCGCAAACGCAATCGGCCCTTTTTCCGTCTGTCCGGAATGATCTTTTTCCGCCCTGCTCCCCGCGCCTTTTTCCGCGCCTTTTTCCGCGCCTTTTTCCGCGCCAGTCGCAACTTTCGCCGCGCTCTTTTTATCCGCCCCGGCCGGCCGGCGGGCCGTTTCCTCTTTGGGTTTCGCGTCCACTCTGGGGAACAGCGCGGAACTGGCGGCCACACGGGTTCCGGGACGGACGTTGTTCCAGGACTCCAGTTCTTCCGCCAGATTCACGCCCAAAGCCCCTTTGGGGCCTGCGCCTGCAAGATGCCCCATGCCAAGCTGCTCAAGCATGGTTTGCGCGGTCTGCGGCATCACAGGCCACACATGCACGGCGATCTTGTACAGGGCGTTTAAAAGAAGATGCATCACCGTGCTGAGACGGTCCATGTCGCCGTTTTTATAAAGCGTCCAGGGCGCCGCGCCGTCCACATATTTGTTAAGACCGCGCACCAGGGCCCACAGGGATTCCAGGGCCACGGAAAAACACACGCCGTCAAACAGACGCTGGAAGCGGGCCATGGATTCGCAGGCAAAATTGACAAGTTCCTGATCCACTTCCGTAATCAGTTTCGGCGAAGGCGCGATGCTTCCAAAGTACCTGGCGTTCATGGACAAAACGCGGCTCATGAGATTGCCGAGATCATTGGCCAAATCCGCATTCAACCGGGTTATGAACGATTCTTCGGTGAATGACGCGTCAGACCCGAAATGCATTTCGCGCATGAGGTAATACCGGAAACTGTCCACCCCGTAACGGTCGATCATGGAAAGGGGGTCCACGACATTGCCAAGCGACTTGGACATCTTGGTGTCGCGCACCAGCCAGTAGCCATGCACATTGAGATTTCTGTACGGCTCAAGGCCCGCGGCCCTGAGCATGGTGGGCCAGAACACGGCGTGCGGCTTTAAAATATCCTTGGCCACCAGATGTTGCGCGCCAGGCCAGTATTTTTTGAAATGTTCGCCGTCCGGCCAGTCCAGGGCGGAAATATAGTTCAACAGCGCGTCGAACCACACATAACACACGAAATTCCTGTCAAAGGGCAGCTCAATGCCCCACGACAAACGGCTTTTGGGCCGTGAAATGCACAAATCCTCAAGCGCGCCGCTTTCCAAAAGCGAAAGCACCTCATTTTTATACCGCTCGGGACGGATGAAGTCCGGATTGTCCAAAATGTACTGTTTAAGCCATCCCTGATATTTGGACATGCGGAAAAAATAATTCTTTTCCGCAATATATTCCGGTTTGGTTTTGTGCTGAGGGCATAAACCGTCTTCAAGCTCCTTCTCCGTGTAGAAGCGTTCGCACCCATAACAGTAATGCCCGCCGTATTCGCCGAAATAGATATCGCCGCTGTCATAGACCTTTTGCAATATCTTCTGGACGACCTGCTTATGCCGGCTGTCCGTGGTGCGCACAAAGGCGTCGTTCGCGGCGTTGAGCACAGGGAGCAGGCCCTGAAACAGGGCGGACACGCCATCTACGAACGTTTGCGGGTCCTGGCCGTTCTTTTCGGCCGCCTGCACAATTTTCTCGCCGTGTTCGTCCGTGCCGGTAAGAAAAAACGTATCCCGGCCCATAAGCCGGTTGAAACGCGCCATACAGTCCGCGACAATGGTTGTATAGGCATGGCCAAGATGCGGCCGGGCATTGACATAATAAATGGGCGTGGTGATGAAAAAGCTGTTCACGATGTTTTTGTCCATTCCATGCTGGTTGGTGTGTTCATTTCAATCCGCGGTCAGGGCGTTGCGGATTGCCGCCCGCCTTTCAGGCGGGTCGCAAAAAAAATTTCAGCGGCTTTGCCGTCCTGTCAGGGACGCGCCGCCCCGTAAAAAGAGCGTTTCGCCCCTCAGGGGAATTTTTGATAAACGGGACAGCGCCAGACCATACGGAACCTTTTGCCGCGAAAACGTCGCAATCGCCGCAATGCGGGCGTTCCATCCATAAAATTCAGGGAGTCGCCTGATTTCTCAATTTTACGACGGGCCGTCCGCCTGAACGCGGCGTTTGCGCCTGCGCTTCAATCGAGCCGCATCATGCAGCGCGCGGTCCGGGCCTGCGGCCGCAGAGCCGAAGTCCGGCGCGGATTCCAGGGCCGGCGCATCCCGGAACGCGGGGGGTTGCCCGGCCGGGTTTTCGGCAGCCTCATTGCGCGACGCGCTCCCGTCTTTCGCATCCCATGGACCTTCGGCTTCTTCCCGGCGCGGGGCAAGCCCAAAAATGCCGTTGGGATTCCTGTCGTTTTTTCTGTTGCGGGCGTTCTCCTGCCGGGTTGCCCCGTTTTTCGCGCTTTGCTCCGCCCCCGCCTCTGAGGCGGCATTCGGCCGGGCCGCATTATGCTGGTTGTCCGGACGAACGGGTTTCAGGCTTTGCCATTCCTCAAGGCTGAATTCCTGTTCTTCATTATTCTCATTGAGCGCTGAGACGCTGTTCCGGAAAAGATTGGCCCTGAGCACCTTCATCGTGCCGCGCGCGGTGGCGTATTTTTTCCCGAATTTCGGACAACGGCTGTGAAATTCTTCGTAATTGGACTGTTCATAGGCCAGACAGCATAAAAGACGCCCGCAGGTTCCGGAAATCTTCGCCGGATTCAAAAATAAATTCTGTTCCTTGGCCATCTTTATGGTGACGGGGACAAATTTACGAATATAGCGCCGGCAGCAGCACGGCATGCCGCAATTGCCGACTCCGCCCACCATCTGCGTTTCGTTGCGCACCCCGATCTGGCGCAACTCAATGCGCGTGCGGAACTGACGCACCAGCTCCTTGACCAGTTCGCGAAAATCGATTCGATTAGGCGCTGTAAAATAAAAAATGTATTTACTGCGGTCCAGAAAGATATCCACATCCACAAGTTTCATATCAAGCCTGAGATTCTGGATATATCTGCGGCAGATATGCCGCGCTTCCACAGCAATGGCTTTATTTTCCTCAAGACGCGCAAAGTCCTCCCGCGTGGCCCTGCGGGTCACGGGCTTAATGTTCCGATGCGCGGCTTCGGCATTTTCCGCATCCGGCCCGGCGGCGGCGCCGCTGTCCCGGTTATCCGAAGCGGCAGCCGTCTCAACCGGGCCTGTCATATCTGACGCATCCGTCGCTTCCAAAAAAGACGCCGCATCCTGTTCAGCCTGCGCGCCCGTTGCCGGCGTTGCGGCATCATCCGCTTTTGCGGGTTTTGAAAGCGAACGCAAGCTTTCATCCTGCGGCGCATCCACGCCCGCCGAATCTTCCGCCGCATCCGGCGCATCCTGTCTGATATCCGAAAGACCGGGCACGCCCGGCTCAACCGGCGATTCACAATCATGCGCCGGCGGGTTCGCCAGTATCTGCACAACCCGGCCAAGGCTCTCGCCCTGGTCCGTATTCACGACAACCGCGTCGTTCACGGCAAGCGCAAGGCCGCCGGATGAAAAAAAATAAATCTGCCCGCTTGGGCGAAACTGAATTCCATAAACAGTCAAAACGCACTCCATCCCGTTCTTTTCGGCTTTTATACAGCCGGCGTCAATACGCGTCCCGTCCCTCTCCCGCTTTATTCCCGCACCGCTTGCCTCTTGTCGCATTCCTGCGTACATATCGAAAAAAAGGATGCGCCATGTTGGAACGAGAAACAGCTCTCGCGCTTTTGCGCGAACATTGTCCCGAGGAAAACGCCATCCGGCATTCGCTGGCTTCTGAAGCGGTCCTGCGCGCTTTGGCCAGACGTCTCAATCAGGCTGAAGAGGACTGGGGCCTTGCCGGGCTTCTCCATGACCTTGATTATGCCATGACCAGGCATGATCCGCAACAGCACGGGTCCAAAACCGCAGAGTTGCTCAACGATGCGCTTAGGCCGGAACTGCTTGCGGCCATAGTCGCGCACAACGGCGAATACACAGGCGTTGAGCCTTCGACCATGCTGGATTTCGCCCTGCGCGCGGGAGAAACCGCGACCGGTCTGATTGCAGCCGCGGCCCTGGTGCGGCCCACGGGCATTGAGGGCATGCAGGCGTCAAGCCTCAGGAAAAAGATGAAAGACAAGGCGTTTGCCGCCAGCGTGAGCCGGGAACGCATTCGGGAATGCGAAAAAATCGGCCTGCCGCTTGATCAGTTTCTGACTTTGGCCATTGAAGCCATGACCCCGCTTTACACAAAATAGTCAAGGAAGAGCGCCATGACTGAATCCATGATGCCGCGCAGTACGGAAATACGCGCCCTTGGGCCGGCAAAAATAGCCTCTCCTCTGCCTTTTTCTCATTTTACGGGCGATGAGCCGTTCCCCTTTTATCTGGACGGCGAATTTTCCGACATTGAGAGCAAAAAACCGCAAAAGGCGTTTTTTGAGCTCGCCGGGCCGCGCCCGCGCCTCTATTTTGACCCTTCAAAGGCCAAATGCGCCATTGTAACCTGCGGCGGCCTGTGTCCAGGCATCAATGACGTGATTCGGGCCATTGTCATGGAGGCCTTTCACGCCTATGGCGTGCCCGCGGTGCTTGGCGTGCGCTACGGACTTGAGGGATTCATCCCCAGATACGGGCATGAGGTGGTTGAATTAACGCCCAACCGCGTATCAAGCATCCACCAGTTCGGCGGAACCGTGCTTGGCACATCGCGCGGGCCGCAGGCGCCCGAAGATATCGTGGATGCGCTTGAGCGCATGAACGTAAATGCGCTCTTTCTTATCGGCGGAGACGGAACCATGCGCGCCGCGGGCCGCATCGCCGCTGAAACAGCCCGGCGGGGCCTGCGCATCGCCATTATCGGAGTGCCCAAGACCATCGACAACGACATC
This sequence comes from uncultured Desulfovibrionaceae bacterium, assembly GCA_944324045.1. Lineage (GTDB taxonomy): Bacteria > Desulfobacterota > Desulfovibrionia > Desulfovibrionales > Desulfovibrionaceae > CALUUT01. The sequence continues at coordinate 9,065 of CALUUT010000099.1, forward strand.
AACTTCATAAGTCAGTCTTTTGGCTTTGAAACCGCCGTGGACAAGGCCACGGAAGCCATACAGTGCGCGCACACCGAAGCGCTGGGCGCCATGAACGGCATCGGCCTGGTCAAACTCATGGGGCGGGAATCCGGATTCATCGCGGCGCACGCCGCCATGTCCATCAAAGAAGTCAATTTCGTGCTCGTGCCTGAAGCGCCCTTTGCCCTGCACGGACCGGGCGGCCTTCTGCCCGCTCTTGAACAGCGCCTGCGTTCACGCAGGCACGCGGTCATTGTGCTGGCCGAAGGCGCAGGGCAAGACCTTCTGAACAAAACCAACAGGACGGACCCTTCCGGCAACATTATGCTCGCGGACATAGCCCAGCATCTGCGTTCCGAAATACAGACCTATTTTGCAAAACGAAACATTCCCCATACCCTTAAATACATAGATCCAAGCTACATCATCCGTTCCGTGCCCGCAAACGCCAACGACCGCGTCTACTGCGGACGGCTCGGTCAGTTCGCGGTCCATGCGGCCATGGCCGGAAAAACAGACATGGTGGTGGCCAAACTCATGGACCGCTACGTCCATATGCCGCTTGAACTTGTGACCATGAAACGCCGCAGGCTGGACACAAATTCCGACTACTGGCGGGCCGTGCTTGAATCCACAGGCCAGGCCGAATTTCTGAACAGCCCGTCCCGGCCGCCTTCAAGCGGAGAGAAGCGATGACCTGTTCTTCCGACAGAGCCGCCGGCCCGCGTCTGGAACAGATCAGGGCTTCAGCCGGTTCCGGGAAAACCTACGCCCTGACCAGGCGTTTCATTGCCCTTCTGGACGACGCCGCTCCTTACGCGACGCCGCCCGCCGGCCGGGAAAGAGCGTTCGCCCGCGAATCCTCCTGCGCCTGGTCGGAAATACTGGCCGCGACCTTTACCAACAAGGCGGCCGCGGAAATGAAGGAGCGCGTTCTCGCCACCTTAAAAAAACGCGCGCTGGGTTTGGACGGCGCCGCGCCGTCCCCATTTCCGGCCGCGAACGCCGCCGGCGGCCGGCCTTTGCCTGACCCTGCGGCCGGACGCTGGGTGGAAACCATCCTGCGCCGCTATTCAGCCCTGAACATCCGCACCATCGACAGCCTGCTCACGCTTTTCGTCCGCCTGTCCGCTTTGAATCTGGGGCTTTTGCCTGATTTTACCCCCAGCTTCAACGCCCGGGAATATTTTTCACCTGTTTTTGACGCCCTGACCCTTGAGGCGCGGGAGCATGACGGCCCAATCCGCCATGCTCTTCTGGCCCTGTGCCGGGCCAGGCTCCACTGGCTGGAAGCCTCCTCAGCGGAACGCAAACCCTTTCTGGCCGGAAAAAATTTTGCCGACCCCCTGCTTGAAATTCTGACCATTGCGCTCCAAAGCCCGGAATGTCTCCCCAAAGCCGTCAAAGAGCAGGATATATGGGCGCGTATCGAAGTCATGCAACGCGCGGTCGCGGACAGCGCTGAAACGCTCCTTTGCCTGCTTGAAAGCGAAAAACTGCATGGCGCCGGAAATTTCATGACGTTTCTTGATAATGCCGCACGCCCGGAAAGCCTGACCAGGGCGCTTGAGTCCGCCTATGCCGCCAAATCCTGTCTGGATGAGTGCCTGCTTAAAGCCAGCCGCGGCAAAGCCTCTGAAAAAACCCTGCAGGCCTTCGCCCTTTTGCGCAAAGCCTGCGACCGGGCCAAAAACATCGCTTTGTTGCGCGAAGCAGTCCTGACCATCTCCATGCTCAATCTGACCGCGCCGCTCATGGACCGCCTCATGGAACGCATGGCCGGGGACGGCCTGGTCCCGGCCGTTCTTTTACCCCGGCTTGCAGCGCACACGCTAAACGCAGGCGGCGCATCCGAAGCGTTCTGCCGTCTGGGGGCCCGCCTGCGCCACCTGCTCATTGACGAATTTCAGGACACAAGCCGGGAACAGTGGCAGGCCATTTTGCCTCTGGCCGTCGAGTGTCTGGCCAAAGGCGGCAGTCTGACGTACGTCGGAGACGCCAAACAGGCTATCTACGGATTTCGCGGCGGCGACGTCGCCTTATTTGACGAAGCGCTTACGGAACAGGAACTGACCGCCATTGTCCCTTCTCCCCGCAGCACGACGCTGGCCTGCAACTGGCGGAGCGCCCCAGCCATTGTCAGCCACAACAACGCGCTCTTCTCCCAGCTCGAAAATCCGGAATTCGCAATGCGGGCGGCTGCCGCCCTGCTCCCCGCGCATGCGCCAGGCTCCGCCCTCAAAGAAACCGCATCCATGCTTGCGGCCGCTTTCGCCCAAACGGCTCAGGCCATGCCGGCGGGAAAACGCTGGGACATATCCGGCTATGTCCGGCTATGCCGCCTGCATGAAGCCAACAAAGCAACGCTGGAAGAGCGCGTCTACGACGAACTGCGCCGCGTTTTTGACGAGCTGCTCGCGCGCCGCGCTCCCGGCGACATAGCCGTGCTCGCGCGCACCAATAATCAATGCGCGGCAATCGCCGAGCGTCTTCTTGACTGGGGCGTCCCGGTCGTCACGGAAAACAGCCTGCTCATCGGCTCCCACCCGCTTGTACGGCAACTTGCGTCTTTTCTCGAATTTCTGGACAATCCCTTAAATGGCGTAGCCCTGTACGAATTTCTATGCGGACCGGACCTGTTCGGCGCCTTTTCCGGAATGGAGCGCGCGGCGGTGGAAAACTGGCTCGCCCGCGCGCGCCTGCGCGCCTCGCCCGCCCTGCGCGACGCATCCTGGGCGGCTGAGGCGTTTCGACGCGACGCTCCCGCGGCATGGGAACGCTGCATCGCTCCCTTTCACGCGCGCGCCGGGCTTATGAGCGCCTATGACCTGGCTCATGAAATTCTGAATTTTTACAAAGTGTTCCAACGGTTCCCGCATGATACGCTTTTCCTGCGCCGTTTTCTGGAGCTCGCGCACGGCGCGGAAGGCAAAGGGCGCGGCAGCCTGTCCGCCTTTCTGGCCTGGTGGCGGGAAAACAAAGACAGCGAAAAGCTCCCCATGCCTGAAACCATGGACGCCGTGCAGGTTTTAACCATGCACAAGGCAAAAGGGCTTGAGTTCCCGGTTGCCGTCATTCCCTTTGGCGATGCTCCGCGCGGTCAGGAAAAGGGATATATGCGCCATACTGTGGAAGGGCTCGACCTTCTGTTGCGGCCTGGCCCCGCGCTTGGGCCGCCCTATTTTCAACGCGCCGCGGCGCGCGCCATGGAAACCGTCAATCTTTTGTATGTGGCCTGGACCCGCCCTGTGGAAGAGCTCCACGCCTTTATCACCTCCACGCGTCAGACCGCGAACGCGCCGCAGGCCGCCATACTTGACCTGCTTACAGCCGGACTCTCCTGGAACAGCGACGGGGTTTTCGAACTTGGCGTCCGGCCTTCATGCGCGCGCCCCGCCGGCGCAACGCCGTTTAACCGGACGGATGCGCCTGATTCCGCAACCGCGCCCCAGGCCGCAACAGCGAACACAAAGACGCCCAGCTTCACGACCACGGCAGAGAGCGCAAACGCAGCCGACGCCAAAGAGCCTCTTGCCCCTTCAACCCACTGCGCCCGCGAGCCGCAACGGCCCATGGCCTGGCTGCCCCAGCTCAAAATTTTCCGCAACGCCCTTGAACTGCCGCTGTTTGGGGAACGCCAACGCGGGCTGCTCATCCACGCCTGTCTGGAACGCCTCGGCCCGGCGGCGCGCTTTGCGGCGAACCGGCAAACCATCATACGCGATATCGTCCGCGCCGGCATGGCGGCGTTTGCTCTGCCCATTCCGAACCCGGACCAGACCATGACGGATATCGCGGACATGATGCGCTGGCTTCTTGAACAGCCCGGCATGGCTCAATGGATAGCAGACGGAACGCCGGAGCAGGAAATACTGGATGAAGACGGAAATTTTGTACGCGCCGATCTTGCGGTCCATTACCCGGCATACAGCGTGGTGCTGGAGTACAAGACAGGCGCGGACGACTCCATGCTCCCCGAGCCTGCGCACATGCGGCAGCTTTTACGCTACATGCGCCTGACAAGCGCGGCCCGAAACCGGCCGACGCGCGGTTTTCTCGCGTATCTGGATCGCAGGCTGCTTTTTGAGGCAAGCGCGTCATGACAGGCCCCTCTTACGCCGCAATGCACGGCAAAACGCCTTTTGTCCTTGTTCCCTGGGATGTGGACTTTCTTGAAACGCTGGCCGCCCTGCTCATGGACACAGACAATGCGGACATGTCCGATGCGCTCATCGTGTTCCCCAATGAGCGGCCGGCGCGCTACCTGCGCGCCCTTGTCAAAAACCGCGTCCCAGCCGGAAAACCCTGCATCCTGCCGCGCATGATATCAGAACGCGCCTTTTTCGCCATGCTGCTCGCGGATTGCGAGCCTCTGCCGCGTCATACGGCCTCCAGACTGGATCAGGCCGCGCTGCTGCGCAACAGCGCCATGACCGCGCTTGGATATGCGGGGCATGACCGGAAACCCGCCTGGACCGCCTCTCAGACGCCCCGCATACAGTGCGACGTCCCGCCTCACGCCGCTGAGGCAAACGCGCAACGCGCCGCTGCAGACGCATCCGGCCTTGACGCCCTGCCGCTTGGGGCCATGCATCGCTTTTTGCCCTGGGGCCTGCGCCTTGCGGACCTTATGGAAGATTTCTTCATGGCCGGCTTTGCGCCAGACAATTACCGAAACATGGAAGACCTCGTCGGCCCGTTCGCCAACCAGCTTCTCAACCGCCTGGCCGATATCCATGCGCTCTATCTGCAGAGCCTGGACTGCGCGCATGCGACCACTCCAGGTTACGACGCCTGGCGCATCAAAGCGGCCGTGGAGCGTAAGGCGGCCTTTTCCTCGCTGAATGACAGACGAATCATCCTGGCCGGGTTTCATGCGCTTGCCGGGGCGGAAAACGCCATATTCCGGCATCTGTGGGAAGAATACGGCGCAACCGTGTTTCTGCATACGGATCCGGCGCTGGCCCTGGGCAAAAAGCCGCATTGGGCCGCGCGCGAACATGAACGCTGGGCCCGCGCATGGGGGGCGGACTTTACGCTTGCGCGACAGCCGCGGGAAAAAGCGCCGGTCATACTCATCTATGAAGGCTATGACCTGCACTCCCAGCTTGGAACGCTTAAAGACGAGCTCATTCGCCTTGGATGCGGCATGAACGCCGCTTTTGATGCAGACAGCGGCCCGCGCCCGTCCTCTTTCGCCGCGCCCGACGCCGTAGCGCTTGCGGATGCAAGCCTGCTTTTGCCGGTGCTGCATCATCTGCCGCGAAAAGACGTGAACGTCTCCATGGGGTATCCGCTCAAACGCTCGCCTCTGGCCCGGCTTCTGGATATCATTCTCGAACTTCAGGAAACCCGGACCAGCGCGGGCTTTCACTGGCGCAGCGCGCTTGAGCTGTTGCGCCATCCCTATCTGCGTATGCTGGGCGGGCCGGAACGGCCGCTTCAGTCTGTTTTTGCAGCCATGGACGCCGCTATCCGGGCATGCAAAACCCCGTTTCTGGACCCGCGCGCGCTTCTTGAACCTCACGCCCCAATGCAGGAAGCCATAGCCGTTGCCCTTCAGAATACGCCGGCGCCCGAAGCGGTCCTGCAGCTTGCGCGCCGCATTTTCGCGCTGGTTCTGGATTGCTTTGAAAATCTGTCCAATCTGGCGGAGCTTGCGGACGCCCTGCACGGGCTTGCGGCGTTTTTGACCCAGACGGGCGACGCGCTGTGGCGGCATTTTCCTTTGGATGCGGAATGTCTGTTCCGGCTCATGCACCATGTCGCGCCCACGCTCAAACGCAGTCTGCTGGCTGATGAACCCATGAGTCCGCGCGCCCTGTTCGCCATTGTCCGCGAAACCGTGCATGCGGAGCGGGTGCCGTTTGAGGCTGAGCCGCTGACCGGGCTTCAGGTTCTGGGCATGCTGGAAACGCGGCTTTTGCATTTTAGACACGTCTTTATTCCCGATGCCGTGGAAACAGCCCTTCCGGGCGTTCCCGGACAGGACCCGCTTTTGCCGGACAGCGTGCGCGCGGAACTGGGCCTGCCGGATATCCGGTCCCGGGAACAGGCCATGGCCTATACCTTTCACCGGCTGATTCGCTGCGCTGAAACCGTAACCATTTTATACCAGACCGGAACAGGCGAATCCGACCTTCTGGACAACCGCAAACAGCGCAGTCGTTTTGTCGAAGAACTGCTGTGGGAAGAAGAAAAACGCCGCGGCGCCCTTGTACATCCCTCGCCCAACGGCTTTTTGCGGCCCATACTCCCCAAAGCGCGGCCTGTTCCGCCCACAGAGCGCATCCTGGTCAAGAGTCCGGACATGGCCGCCGCTTTGGAACGCTTTTTGTCCCGCCCTGTGTCGCCAACGGCCCTTGACGCATATATGCGCTGCCCCACAGCCTTCTTTTACGGGCATGTCCTGCATTTTACGCCGCCGGAAGAAATGCCTGAAGGCGATGATCCGGCGGCTGTGGGCGCTTTGATGCATGCGACGCTCCAGGAGTTTTTCAAACCGCTTCTGGGTCTTCGTCTTGAGGCCGGACTGCCGGACGCCAAAGAACGGATGCGCCTGCGCGACCTTTTTTTCACAGAACTTGGCAAAAGCGGGCTCATTGAAAGCCTGCCCTACCATTCGCTGCTCATGCTCCAGGAAAGCGCGCCGCGCCGGCTTTCGCACATGCTTGACCGCATGCCGGAAACCACGGCGGTTAAACTGGAAGAGACCCTGCATGCAAGCCTGCGGCCGGAAGGAATCCACGGCCTGCGTCAGCTTCAGGGACGTCTTGACCGGCTCGATTTGCGCGAAAACGGATATCACATCCTGGATTATAAAACCGGAAGCGTCCTTCTGCCCGCTCTTTCGTTCTGGGACGAAGACAATCCTCTTTGGGAACGCATGCGCGCCTGGTCCGCGGATAAGCCGGATGAAGACCCGGAACTTCTCAGCGCCCTGGCCTGCGCGGTCAAATCCGTTCAGCTTCCAGCGTATGCGTACCTGCTTATGCAAAGCGCGGGCAAAGACCCCTGTGAAACCGCCTTCGTCAATCTGGGCAATGACGGCGCGGAACAGCCGCTCCTTGGCCCCACGGCGTCGGACGAAATGCGCGAACGCGTTTTTCTGGACGCCGTGCCTGAACTGCTTGGCTTTTTACTGCGGCATATGGAACAAAGCCGGGTTTTCCCGGCGCGCCGTTGTGCGGGATGCGCCTGGTGCGCCTGGAAAAACCTCTGCATCGCTTAAAAAAACGCACGTGTTTTCCCGCACGGCTGTCCCCATATTGCATCAGAAAATTCCACAGATTAAACAAAAAGGCGGACGAAAACGCCCGCCTTTTCACAATATCTCAACCGGCCTTTTTATTGGCCCGCATACTGCTGCTGCAACTTTTGCAGACGCGCGGTCAAATCCTGAATCTTCTTGGCCTGTTCAGCTGTGGGCTGAACTTTGGCATTGTTAAGTTTTATAGCGGTTTCGCTCATTTTGAGAAGCGCATCCTGCAGTTCTTTGGGATCAAGCTGATCAGGCGCCTTGCTTTCAAGCGTGGTCACAACCTTTTCATACTCGGCGATAAAGGCGTCGTACTCATTGCTGCTGTCGCCGCAACCTGCGGCCAGAGCCAGCATCAGCACCATAAGACAAACGGCGATTCCGCGTCTTGCAAGAGTGGCCATACCCATTGTTTCAATCTCCTTACAAAGTAGTGAAATGAAAAAAGCATAATGGTTGCGCCAGCGACATGATACAGCGCAAGCGCATTTTCACCGCGCATTTCTATAAACTCTCTGAAGCCTTCAGTCAAGGAAAGCGGCCCTGTCCGGTTGCCATTGATAAAAACTCCTTATACAGTGCGCCGTACGCGCCGTCATGAGAGCGACGCGCGGACGACCGCAAGGCGCATCGTCATATGCGCAACGGCGGAACGCTTTTCACCTGCGGGCATCCCTTATCCAAAAAGGCGCAATCATGACCACTCCACGACTTTCCGTCATCATTCCGGTCTGGAACTGCTGGCATCTGACCGAAGCCTGTCTGCGCGCCCTTCGGGCCAGCGCGCCGGGCGACTTTCTGGAAGTCATTGTCGCGGACAACGGCTCCACGGACGATACGGCCCGCGAACTTGAGCCCCTGGGAAAGGCGCTTTTTGGAAAACGCTTCATACGCGCGCGTACCGAAACCAATGAAGGTTTCGCCGCCGCGTGCAACGCCGGCGCGGCCCTTGCCCGGGCTGATCTGCTCTTTTTCCTGAACAACGACGCCCGGCCGCAGGAAGGCTGGCTGAAACCGCTCATGCGCGCCCCGCTTCTGACCCCAAAGCTTGGCGCATGGGGACCTGTTCTGACCTATCCAAGGCTTCCCGGCGAGCCCGAACGCATTCAGCATCTGGGCGTGGCCTTTTCTCCCTCGCTTGACCACGAGCATCTGTACGCCAATTTTCCGGCTGAACATCCCGCGGCGCGCCGCACAAGACCCCTTCAGGCCATTACCGGCGCGGCCTTCATGATTCCGGCCGCGCTTTTTTCCCAATGCGGCGGTTTTCATGAAGGGTATAAAAACGGGTATGAAGACCTTGAGCTTTGCGCGGCGGTCCGCGCGGCCCACTATGCCCTGGGCGTCATCCCGGAAAGCCGGATAACCCACCTTGAGAGCATGACGCCCGGCCGGTCGCGGCATGACGCGCAAAACGCGGCCCTGCTCATGCGCCGGCGCTCTGGCGCGTTCCGGCCGGATCTGCATCGCCTGGGGCGTCGCGACGGATATGAAAGCGCGCTTACGCCCTGGCTGCATCTCTACCTTTGCGCGCGGCCTGAAACCGCGCGGGAACTGAAGACGCATGCCGCTGCATTGAACTCTTCCGCGGAACTGGCGGACCTTGTCGATAAAGAACCTCTCTGGGAAGAAGGGCATACTTTGCTCATAGCCGCGCTTGAACGCGAAGGCCGCCTTGCAAAGGCCGCACGCGCCGCCGTCCTGCGCGCCTTTTTCTTTCCGCTTTTGCCCCATTACCGCGACCTTCTGCGTCTGGCCGTCAAAACCGGAAATATTCAGCTTAAAAATGAAACTCAGCGAGCCATGACGGCCGCCATGGCGCTCCTTGAAAACGCCGCCGCGCTTGCGGCCAAAAGAGCGGCCCTTGAACGCTGGTGCCGCGACGCGGGAGAGTCCAAACTCGCGGATTTATATGCGGCGCGCCCGGAAACGCAAAAGTCCTGACCGCATTCCCCATGCCCCAAAGCCTGTTTTTCCGCGCATGCGCGGCGCGCGGAATGAAACCGGGATCTGGTTGCATTCCGGCATGCCATAAGATAATATGACCAGTCTTGGGTCAGGTTGATGGGCCAAATGCGCTTTACATGCTAAAGCCGCACAAAACGCGCGATCATCCTGCGGCATAAAAACAGCTGCGCAAAGGTTACGCTTCTATAATGCATACAATACCGTATCAGGTCTGGTTCATTATCGCGGCTGCCCTGATTGGGGCCGAAATGTTCACAGGCGCCTTCTATCTTGCCGTGCTTGCCCTGGCCGCCGTGGGCAGCGGCGTCGCCGCATGGCGCGAAACCTCGCTGACCGTCCAGTTAGGCGCGGCCGCCGTCATAGCAATCCTGGGATTTCTTTGCATCCGCAAGTTCAAAAACGCCAGGCATACGGAATTTGCAAGCCTTGACGCCGGCAATCCCGTGGAATGGCTGGGCGCGGGCGCCGATGGTCACTGGCAGGTCCGCTACCGCGGCGCGCAATGGCAGGCCCGGCCCCAAACCCCGGACACCAACCCCAATGCCCCTCTGATCATCAGCGCAACCAGAGGAAATATTCTCATTGTTAAAAACCTGCAACAATGAAGCGCCATGTTCAATCGTTCCCGTCACCGCATCACATATGTCCGGCGCAACGCAAAGCCCGTATTCATGGACGGGTTTCATCACCTATACCGGCGTTCCTGCGACGCAAGGGAGTAAAAAAACGGTATGTCTGTCGTCATTATCGCGATTCTGGTTGTCGTGGTCATTCTGCTCTTTCTTGGCGTGCATGTGATTCCCCAGCAACACGCCTATGTAGTCGAACGTCTTGGACGCTTTCATGGCGTGCTTCAGCCCGGACTGCGGGTGACCATCCCCTTTGTAGACCGCATTCGCTATCGCCATCTGCTCAAGGAAATACCGCTGGACGTGCCAAGCCAGATATGCATCACCCGCGACAACACCCAGCTTCAGGTGGACGGCATCATCTATTTTCAGGTCACGGACCCCAAACTTGCCTCATATGGCACAAGCGACTACATTCTGGCGATTACCCAGCTTGCGCAGACCACTTTGCGCTCCGTCATCGGCAAGATGGAGCTTGACCGCACCTTTGAGGAACGCGACTCCATCAACGCGGCGGTCGTATCCGCTCTGGATGAAGCCGCCGTCAACTGGGGCGTGAAGGTGCTGCGCTATGAAATAAAGGATCTGACTCCGCCCAAGGAAATTCTTCAGGCCATGCAGCGCCAGATTACGGCCGAACGCGACAAGCGCGCCCGCATCGCGGAATCGGAAGGCCGCATGCAGGAACAGATCAATCTGGCTCATGGCGCGCGTGAAGCGGCCATCAACGAATCTGAAGGAAATCGCCAAAGCGCCATTAATGAATCTGAAGGCAAACGTCAGGCCGATATCAACAGAGCCCAGGGCGAAGCCGAAGCCGTGCGCCTCATGGCGCAGGCGACCGCTGAAGCGCTCATGCTCGTAGGCAAAGCCATAAGCAGCCCCGGCGGCACAGAAGCCGTAAACCTCAAGGTCGCAGAACAATACGTGGCCGCGTTCTCCAATGTGGCCCAAACCAACAACACCCTGATTCTGCCAAGCAACATGGCCGACATGGGCGGGCTTATCGCTGCGGCCATGAATGTGATCAAGCAGACCAGACAGAATTAACGTCATACCGCGCATATCGCTGCAAGTCCGTTCGGCGAAAAAATGTTCGCCAAACGGACTTTTTTTATTCCATGGGCCGAAACGGTCTTGACGGCGCCGGCATGCATGCTTATTATGAAATATATTTCAAAACAAAGGAACGTCATGCGCCCGCAAAAAGCACGAATCATTGATGAACTTCCACAGTGGAACCGTTTTACGCCGGACGGACGTCCCGCCCCGGAAGAAACCGTCCTCAGTCTGGACATGTTTGAAGCGCTCCGGCTTGTCGACGCGCTCGATTTGCCCATGCTGGATGCGGCAAGGCGCATGAATATTTCCGCTCCCACCCTGTGCCGCCTGGTGGGGGCGGCCCGAAAGCGCGTCGCCAAAGCGCTGTGCGCCGGAAATGTCCTTGTGCTGGAAGGCGGCAACATAGCCCTGCGGCAACCGGATGCGCTCCATATCGAGATGCCGGGCGGCCGCGGCAACCGGATGCATACAGGCCAGGACAAAGGCATGGGGCAACGGCGCGGAATGCGCGGACCTGGACGCGGGCCGCACAGGCGCAACGAATGATCAAGCGAGGCTGGATATGTTTATGAACAAGTTAGGCATGGGGTTGGCCGGCGTCATAGGCAAAAGCCTGCTGACAGGCAAAGCGGGCAACGTCGCCAAAAACATGGCGCTCTCGCAATGTGGAAAAGGCGGCGGGAAAGGCTCTGGAAAAAGCGCCGGCAACAGCGGGTCCGGAAAAGGAAAGGGACGCGCATCCCACGACAATCCGGTTGAAGAATTGCTGTCCGCATTGCTTAAACGCCAAAACTCCGCGCCTTCGGGCGTTGAGGAAGGGGCGCAGGAACGTTCGAAGAATACGCCTGACGCCGTTGCAACGCCCGCCAGCGCGCCGGTGGAGCTCTCGCGCGATATGGCAATCCGGCTTTTGGCGGAGAGTCTTGGCAGCGTCATCGACGGCCGCATCAGACTGCGCCATGCCCTGCTCAAAAAGGCGCATCGGGCCGCGGCGCTTCAGGCGGCATTGCTGCCTGTCGCGGGCGTCAACCAGGTTGAAACCAACACAAACACCGGCTCCGCGCTGGTGCGCTATGACGCAACCAGGCTGACGCGCGGGCAAATGATGGAAACCCTGCTGTCCGCCATGCGCTCGCTTGTCGCATAAGCCCATGGAGCCCCATTCATCCAACGGCATATCACAAACAGACAAAAGGAAAGGCGCTATGAATGATATGAACAAGACTCGCGGTCAGGGCCATTGCCGATTCATGCACGGAAAACAAAGACAGGAATGCGGCGGACGCGAAAAAAGCCACGCGCCCGAACATGCGCAGGAGTCCAGGGGACGATGCTGCCGCGGGAAAAAACAGGACGCGGAATCGCCCGCTGGTGAAGAGTAAAACCCTCCTCATGAGGGGGGCGGGGAAAATTATTTTCCCGGTTGGGGTTTGGGGCTTTCGCCCCAAACAACTATTCCGCGTCAGGCCCACACCGTCCGCGCTCTTGCCAGCTCCCGCATGTCCGCCCTGCGGAAAATGCCGTGATGCCAGGAGCCGTCTTCCATGGGCGCGGCGTACGCTTCAATGCGCTCTCCAAGCATGGCCTCGGCCCGAAAATCCACAGTCAGCCCAACAAGCCTGCGGGAATTGCGAATATCAGCCGGCAGGCTTTCCAGGGCCCAGTCGATGTAACGCACATTGTTCACATGCTGGTTGCGGTCTATGTCCGCAAGGCGGGCGATAATGGCAAGACCCTCAGCATCAGGCTCAAGCTTGAGGGCCTGAATTGTATCCCTGGGGTCTGCCAGCGCATAAAAAGGCTCTGGCGGAAAAACGGCGCGCACAAAATCAGGCAGCCGTTCCAGACGCCTGGTTTTCATGTTGGCGATCACCCAGTAGGTGGCGGCGCGGCCAAGAAGACGCCCGTCTGCATCGCGCCAGAAAAAATCGCGCCGGCACTGGATGCGTTCCGTGCTCGCAGGCCAGGTTTGCACGCTGACCAGAGCCCCGGCCTGCGGGTATTCGTCCACTTCCAGAACCATTTTGCATAAAACCCAGGTAATGCCCAGGCTTTGCAAATACAAAAAGGCGGAGCCCAACTCTTCGGCATGTAGCCCGGCCGCTTCCTGAAGATAGTTGCACAGGGTCTGTACAGTCAGGCGGTTGTCGCTTCCGGTCTCATAAGCCCGGACCTTGAAGGTTTCCGTGCGCGACGCGTATGCGTCCGGCAAATTCATAAAAAATTCCTGTTGATTGCAGATGGTTATGTCGGCTCACGGCGCCGGCTGAAAGCATGCTGTTTCTGATAAAAAATTTTCATACGCCATAAAAATTTTTCAATGCCCCGGCCGTATTTCTCCAAAACCGCAAGATACGGCGCTGTTGCGCAAAAAAAGAGCGTCAGGCGCGTTTTGTTTCCGCACGCCATACGGCGCGGTGCAAAGCCGCCCATATTCTTCTAAAGAAATCAGGTAATTTTGTCCATATGCAATATATTGCGCCACATCGGCAGGCCGGCGGCAAGGGCTTGCCAATAATGCGTTTTCCCACTATGTACAGTGTCGCCACCTCATGGCTTTCTTTTAACCAGACTAATAAACAACCATAATATTCAGATGCAATCCACTTTCTATCTCGGACTTGACGTCGGTTCCACGACAGTCAAGCTTGTTCTTTTGGATGCCCAGGGGCATATCAGGCATGCGCGATACATGCGCCATCTTTCAGATGCGCGCAGCACGCTGGCGCAACTTCTGGACGATTTGTCCCATGACTGGCCTGACGCGCGCGTGCGCGCGGCTTTGACCGGCTCAGGGGCCATAACTTTGGCCGCTGAACTGGGTCTGCCTTTCATTCAGGAAGTCATCGCCTCCGCTGAAAGCATCCGCCGCGTGATTCCCCAGACAAACGTGGCCATTGAGCTTGGCGGCGAAGATGCGAAAATCACCTTTTTCGACAACAGCATCGAACAGCGCATGAACGAAACCTGCGCCGGCGGAACAGGCGCGTTCATCGACCAAATGGCTTCGTATCTTCAAACAGACGCCGCCGGATTAAACGAACTGGCCAAAAAGCATAAGACCATCTACCCCATTGCCTCGCGATGCGGCGTATTCGCCAAAACAGATATCATGCCCCTGCTCAATGAAGGAGCGGCGCGCGAAGATATCGCGGCCTCAATTTTCCAGGCCGTGGTGGATCAAACCGTAAGCGGTCTTGCCTGCGGTCGGGCCATACGCGGCAATGTCGCCCTGCTCGGCGGCCCGCTTCACTTTCTCTCTGAACTGCGCGCGCGCTTCAAAGAGACGCTGAAGCTGTCCCCCGAACAGGCGCTGTTCCCGGAAAACGCCCAGTATTTTGTGGCGCTTGGCGCGGCTTTTGAGATGCTTAAACCCGCGCCGAATACGGATGCGCCCTTGCCGGACATGCCCTTGAGCGAGCTTGCCGGAAAAGCGCGGACTCTATTGTCCCTGCGCAGCGCGGAAACCCCTTCGCTGCCGCCCCTTTTCGAGTCCAAAGCCGATATGCAGGCCTTTATGGAACGGCACGCGGTCAACCACGTGGAGCGTATTGATCTTTCGACATTCGCAGGCGACGCCTACCTTGGTTTCGATGCGGGCTCCACCACCATGAAAGCCGTGCTCATCGACGAGTCCGGACGCATTTTGTTCAGCCATTACGGGCACAACCAGGGCACGCCTCTGGCCACGGCCGCGGAAATTCTGCGCGCTCTCTACGCCCGGCTGCCCAAAGACGTCCATATCGTCCACAGCGGCGTGACCGGATACGGCAGCGGCCTTATCCGCGCGGCATTCGGCGTGGATATGGAAGAAGTGGAAACCATCGCGCACTACAAGGCCGCTGACCTGCTTTGTCCAGGCGTGACCTTTGTGCTTGATATCGGCGGCCAGGACATGAAATGCCTGCACGCGACAGACGGCTGCATTGACAACATCATGCTTAATGAAGCGTGTTCCGCCGGATGCGGGGTGTTTATCGAGACCTTCGCTCAATCGCTTGGCATGGACAATGCCGCCTTCGTGCGCGAGGCTCTTTCCGCTAAACGGCCGGTCGATCTTGGCTCGCGCTGCACGGTGTTCATGAACTCCAAGGTCAAGCAGGCCCAAAAGGAAGGCGCGTCCGTAGGCGATATCGCCGCGGGGCTTGCGTATTCCGTCATCCGCAATGCGCTCTACAAAGTCATCAAAACGCCGAGCGTGGAAAGTCTTGGCCCCATCATTGTGGCTCAGGGCGGCTCATTTCTCAACGACGCGTTGCTGCGGGCCTTTGAACTTCTGCTGGGCCGCAACGTGTTCCGCCCGGATATTCCGGGGCTTATGGGCGCATATGGGGCCGCATCGTTAGCGCGCGAACGCTTCCGCAAAACAAACGCCAAAAGCACGCTCATAACGCCCGAAGCGCTGGCCGGATTCTCAAGCACAAGCCGCAGCGTGCGCTGTTCCGGTTGCGGCAACCGCTGCCGCCTGACCATCAACCGCTTTAACGACGGCCGCCAACATACCTCCGGCAACCGCTGCGAACGCGGGGCGCGCAACGACAGCGACCGCGCAGGCAAACGCGCGTTCGCGCCCAATCTCTATGATTGGAAGAACCGGCGTCTTTTCGCCTACAAACCTCTGCCTGAAGAGCAGGCTCGCGGCCGGGTGGGCATTCCGCGCGCGCTCAACATGTTCGAAAACTACCCGTTTTGGCATACCCTCTTCACGACTCTGGGCTTCAGGGTTGAACTGTCCGCGCCGTCTTCCAAGGAAGTTTTCGGCCTTGGCCTTGCCACCATTCCTTCTCAGACCGTATGTTATCCGGCGAAACTCGCCCACGGCCACATCATGGATCTTATCAACCGGGGAGTAAAAAATATCTTCTTCCCCTGCGTGGTGTTCGAGCGGCATGAATTCCCGGATGCGGACAGCAACTATAACTGCCCCGTGGTCACAAGCTACCCGGATGTTTTGCGCTTGAATATCGATGCGCTCAAGGAAAAGGACGTGCGCCTGTTCACTCCCTTTGTCGCGTTGCATGATCTTGCGAAACTTGGGGAACGGCTCTACGTTGTTTTAAACGAGTTTCTGCCTGAAGCGCGTTTTTCCAAGTCCGAAATACGCGCGGCCACGGAAAAAGCCGCGGCGGAAATGAGACGTTTTAAGGCGCAGTTGCGCCGCATCGGAGAACGCATTCTCGCGCATGTGGAAAAAAAGAACGGCCTTGCCGTCGTTCTTGCCGGGCATCCCTACCATGTCGACCCGGAAATCCATCACGGCATTCCGGAAATCATCGCATCCGCGGGAGTGCCCGTGCTCACCGAAGATTCCGTGGCCCACCTGGGCGCTTTGCCCAAACCCCTGCGCGTGGTGGACCAGTGGACCTATCACTCGCGGCTGTATCGGGCCGCGGCGCTTGCGGCCGCGCGCCCGAACCTGGAATTTGTGCAGTTTACGTCCTTTGGCTGCGGCATCGACGCCGTGACCACCGACCAGGCGCAGGATATCCTGCGCGGCGATAAAAAAAACTACACCCTGCTTAAAATCGATGAAGGCTCGAATCTGGGCGCGGCCCGCATCCGCATCCGTTCGCTTCTTGCGACCGTGGCTGAACGCGGGCGCCACGAACGCAAGCCGCAACGCAAGCCCGCG
>CALUUT010000100.1 GCA_944324045.1 uncultured Desulfovibrionaceae bacterium
AATCAAAGGCTGCTTCAGGTATTCCTCAATCTGGGGCATGGCTTCTTCCAGCGATAAGGAGCTGCCCGGAATGATGCTGTTCACCCGCAATACGGCATCCAGTCCATCCAGGTCAAAAACACTGGACAAAACGCCCGGTTTCAAATCCATAAGCATCTGCTGCCATTCTCTGGAAAGTTCGCTCCAATAAATGGTTCCCATGCGGCCGCCTTCCTTGGCGCGCGGCCCGACCGAATATTCCTTTGCCGCATCATCGAAGGAAAGAGCGCCGTTTCTGATTTTTTCAGCAATCGCATGACTGTCTGTTTTCTTGTCAAAAACAATAAGCTGCACGTCAAGAGCTCTGTCTTTTACAAAAGCGCCGGGGTGGTCATTATAAAATTTGACGACATCCTCTTTGGGAACAACGACCTTGCGATAAATCATCATATTGATCAAACGCTGATTGATGATGGAACGGCGAATCCGTTCCTTTAGCATATCCATGGTCAGCCCCTGAGCCGCAAGGCGCCGCTGAAGATCTTCGGGACTGTTGCGGTTGCGCTCCATCATCATGTTCAATTCGTTTTGCACCTCATCGTCGCTGACAGTTATTTTGAGGCGTTCCGCTTCCTTTTTTAGCAAAAGATCCAAAATCATAGTGTCCAGCACTTCCTTTCGCACAGTTTCCACCTGTGCCCCGGAAGATGGATCTTTCGGATCAATGTTTGCCTGGAGCAATGCCGGCGCCGCCTGCAAATCCAGATCATACAGACTGATCATCTCTCCATTGACCACTGCAACCGTCCGGTTTAACGTTTCAACCGGAACAGCCTGCGCGGTTGCGGAAAAAAACAGGGCAAACAAACTCATCAGAAGAATACGGGATGTGACTTGCAATGTTCAACTCCTTGTCGCATATCGACATGCTGAAACATAAAAGGGCATCTCGGCGAAAAATCGTTTCGCTGCAGGACATGGCGTAGTCCGGCCGCATTGGCTCAAAAAAACTTAGATACTCTGCCTCTACCCTCTTTTGTGCCAAGTTGCAAGGAACAGGACTCCTCTGCCTACAGTGAAGCCCGGCATATGCTCTCTTTTGCTATGTTGCGCAATATCAGAAATCGGGACATGTTTTGTTTGCGATAAAAAATATTTCCGTGCGGTCTTTGCTTGAAAAGTTCATCTGCACTATGCTTAAAAAAACTATAATTCTTTAACAATAGAAAATCATGGCCATTATATCTCACAATGATACATTGAAACTATGCTTTAATGTATCTTTTTTACCTGGAAAACAACTTTCAAAAACACTGCTTCAAAAAATAAGTCCGCAAACAGGCTCTCTATTCCGTTATAAGGATATCCACAGCAGCAGGTTCAGGAGCGTTTTTTTTCATGCGCGCCTCTCGGCTCTTCGCTTTAATTCTTCCGGCGCAAGCGTCGTTGTTTCCGCCAGCGCATGCGCAATTTCTATTTTTGAGCGGCTTAATTCCCGCTCCAGCCATTCCCAGAAAACGTCCTCCAGCTTCTGTTCGACAAGCGCCTGTTCCACGCGCGGATACACGTCAAGCAATGTTAAATCTTTTGCAGGAATCCTCTCTTCAAACACCATAAACTGGTAAAGTTTATAGGGATAACTATCATTCGCCTGAAATATGGCCGTCGCATCGCCTGAAGAAAACGCTTGAATGCTTTCTCGCAACTCTTTGGGCAGATGCTCCGGTTGAGGCGTAATGGTCTGAACAAAAATACCGTCTTTTCCCTCAAGCGCCTTGATATCCTTTGACGTCAAATACTCTTTTCTGGCATTTTCAAGCTTTTCCCTGTCCGCAGAATTCGCAACCAGGATGCGAACACGCGCCGCCCTGCTGAATTTTGCAATATTCGCCTTGTAATATTGTTCCATCTCCTCCGCGCTCACCGTTATGGCTGGTCGCAGAACCTTTTCATTCAGCTTGCGGCGGGCAAGTCCCTGACGCAAAAACTCACGCCATACATCTATGTCCACATAGTCTTCCACAAGGATTCGTTCAAACTCGCCTGGCGGATAGTCAGCGCGTATCTTTTCCTCCTCCGCGGCGACCTCCGCCGGGGTTACGCTCAACTTGTTTTTTTCAAGATACTGATCAACCAGAGCCTGTATGACCAAAGTCGTCAGGGAAGCGGCGTATTCCGCCTGCAACTCCTCTGGAGTGGGGACACGATCGCCGCTGGTTATAATGAAATCAAAATCATGTCGCGCTTCAAGCATGGAAAGGGTAATAATCTGATTATTGACGCGCGCGACAGTTCCTTGCGGCAAGGTTTGTTCTGTGCAAGCGCATAAAAACAGACACCAAGCGCAAAAAAGAAGGACTATGCCGGAACGATGAAACAACATGGGGCATCCATTTAGCAGGAATATCTATGGGCATGACGTGGTTTGAACAAGCTCCTCAAGCTGCGTTCGGGCAAAGCGCAGGCGCTCTTCAATGGAATCTTCCTGCGGCAGACGCAACTCCAGCGATGTAGGCGACAGAACCCGAACCATTTTCGGACGCGAGCTGACCCAGGACACATATCGCGCAGGATCAACGACCGAACTGGACTCATTCCAGAAAAGCTTCAGTCTGTCCGGAGAAATGTCCGCTTTCTCCACCTGAATGGAGCTCAAAAAACGCTTCAGAATCAAAACCTGAATAAAGTTGCCAAGCGGCTCGGGGAAAACCCCGAAACGGTCGCGCATCTCCAGTTCCACATCCTGCATAACCATGGAATCAGGGGCTGAAGAAAGCGCCTTGTAATAGCGAAGCCGCTCTCTGGAGTCCGTAATATAGGTATCAGGAATATATGCCGTCAAGCCTATGGACAGTTCGGTTTCCGCAACCTCGCACGGCTTTTCTCCTTTAAGCCGCGACACGGCCGTTTCGAGCATTTCCAGATAAAGGTCAAGCCCTACTTTGGCAATCTGTCCGGACTGAGCTTCGCCCAAAATATTCCCGGAGCCGCGCAAACGCAAGTCTTCCATTGCAATCTGGAACCCGGCGCCAAGATAATCCATTTCCTGAATGACGCGCAGGCGTTCCCGCGCCTGATCCGGAAGCCGCGATACGTCATTGACCACAAAGACCGCATATGCCTGCCTGTCTGAGCGGCCAACCCGGCCACGAAGTTGATAGAGCTGTCCCAAACCGAACATGTGAGCCTGATCTACCACCAGTGTATTGGCCCGTGGAAAATCAAGCCCGGATTCGACAATGGACGTGCACACAAGCACATCTATTTCCCCATGCCAAAATTTGTGCATGGCGCTTTCAAGCGCATTTTCCGTCATTTGCCCATGAGCCATTTCCACTCTGGCGGCGGGAACCAATTTACGCACATATTCCGCCACATGTTCCAGACCTTGGACCCGATTATGGACCCAGAACGCCTGGCCGCCGCGCGCAAGCTCCCGCTCAAGAACGGCGCGCAACGCATCGTCGTCCCGGTCCAGAATCGCTGTGGCGACAGGCTTGCGTTCCGGCGGGGCGGTTTCTATTATGGAAAGATCGCGGATTCCCGACATGGAAAGCTGCAACGTCCGCGGGATGGGCGTTGCCGATAATGTAAGCACATCCACATTTTTACGAATCTGCTTGAGCTTTTCCTTATGCCGCACGCCAAAGCGCTGTTCTTCATCAAGTATCAGCAAGGCCAAATTGGGAAGCGCGACATCGCCGGATAAAATACGATGCGTTCCTATAAGAATGTCGATTCGCCCTTTGGCGGCAAGAGCCAAAACCTCTTTTTGCTTTTTGGACGGAACAAATCTCGAAAGCAGGCCAACGGCGACAGGAAAAGCGGCCAATCGACTGCGGAAGGTCTGGTAGTGCTGCTCGGCAAGAATCGTCGTCGGACACAGCAACGCCACCTGTTTTCCTTCAGTCACGGCTCTAAACGCCGCCCGCATGGCGACCTCCGTCTTGCCGAACCCCACATCGCCGCATACCAGCCTGTCCATGGGTTCAGGACGTTGCATGTCGTCCAATACATTCTGTATGGCGGCCGCCTGGTCCGGCGTTTCTTCAAATCCGAAACTTGCCTCAAACTCCCGGAACATTTCTCCCACAGGACCATACCGAAACCCCTTGGCTATCTTCCGGTACGCATACATCTCCACAAGATCCTTGGCGACTTTTTCAATGGCCTTGCGGGCTTTTTCCTTACTGCTCTGCCATCCTGAGCCGCCGAGCTTGTCAAGCGGCGGCGTGCTTCCTTCCGGCCCCTTGTAGCGTTGAATCAGAGACAGGCGATCAGCCGGCAGATACAGTTTATCGTCGCCGGCATAATAAAGCAGCAGAAAATCATTGCCGACGCCTCCTATCTTCATATGCTGAAGGCCACCGAACGCGGCCACGCCGTAATCCCGGTGGACAAGAATATCCCCAGGAACCAAGTCATCATGCCGATCAAGCCCAGCAAAGGCCTTGGACTGAACTCTTTTATTCTGCGCGGAGCGCGGTTGAATGACCTCCTCCCCCAGGACCAAAACATTGGCCCATCCAAGTTCCACACCGCTCCGAAAAGGCGCTACAAGCGTAAAAAAGCCGCCGCGTCCCTCTATTGCAAAATCCCTTTCCAGTCTGAGGGCCGGCGTAAGCCCTTCGTTTTCGACAAGCCGTAAAAACTTTGTCCTGCTCCGTTCATTTGCAAACGAAAAAATAATGGTCCGATTCGTCGCGCGCCATTCGGCAATTGCGGAAAGCAACGTCTGCCATGGCCTGTCCAAATCTTCAGGGCGCGGGAACAGGGTATTGAAACTAGGATGCCGGCGCTCGGAAAGACGCGCGTCGCCGCGCTCCATTCCAGTTGCGATATCGGAAAAATGCACCCTCGTCGCGCCGCTCCATAAACGATGGACTGCATTTTCATCATGCAGCGCAAGGCGTTCCGGTTGGACAAGGCCATGCTCCGCTTTCTGCGCGGCTAAATGCCCCCTCCATTTCGCACGGCCCTTTGTCAGAAGCATTTCCATATCCTGTGCGGAAGGCATAAGGCAAATCGCGTTTTCAGGCAGCCAGTCCGCAAAGGATGCGGCGTCTTCATAATAGCAGCCTGGAAGCAATTTTGCGCCTCCTTCATCAAGCGCTCTCGTCAATCCCGCGACATGGGCCGGCTCAAGCGTTTTTTTTCGCGCCAGCGCGCTCCACCATTCTTCAGCCCTGCGCCGCATTTTTGGGCTTGGCACAATCGGAGACGTGGGAATCAGGGTCATCCGGTCAAGATGCGCGACGGAACGCTGACTTGCCGCATCAAAAAGCCGGATTTCATCCAGCATGTCCCCAAAAAACTCCAAACGCGCAGGCCGCGCGTAGCCAGGCGGAAAAATATCCAGGATATCGCCGCGCATGGCGATTTCGCCAGGCTGCGTCACCATGGGAGAACGGATAAACCCCCAGTCAACCGCCTGTTCAAGCACAAGTTCCGGGGCAAGTTCGTTGCCCGTCTGAAGGGTGAGGGTATGGAGAGAAAAAATATCGACAGGCGGAAGTTTTGGATGCAGACTGTCCGGACCGACAATCGCGGCAAAAGGCTTTTTTGCAAAACGGAGCGCATAGAGATTCGCCATGAATAAAGCCCACGCGGATGACGCTGCGGCTGTTGACGGATAGGACGAAAATGAAAATATCGCCTGTTCCCATACAGGCTTTTCCTGCGGAATGTCCCCCACAGATAATTCAGGAGAAAAAAGTTGAAGCAACGCTTTAAGTTCATTTTGCTCTTCAAGACTGCGGGCAAGAAGAATCACGCTTCGGCCCGCATCCAGCAATGCCCGCGCAAGACAGGCCTGCGTCGCCGGTCCGGACAGTTCAACTGAAAAAACATTCTTTTGCCCCGAAACAATATGCGCGATCAATTGAGAAAAATTCACCGGAACTCCCGCTTGCGGCATCCCCAATCAGGAAATCTGTGTATAAAAACTTTTTGGAAATATTGGCGCATTCCCCCTCATTTGTCAAAGCGGGAGCTGTTTTCCTGGATTCTAGAGGAGACTGGATACGTTTTCTCTATTGCCAAAACGCAAATATGGTTTTAGATTAAGAAAGCTGTGTTTCTAAATTTGATGAAGCCAAGAGGTTCAAATGGCATCTTTTTTCTTGCCTACCGATCCGATGCTGCAGATGCAGTTAAAAGAACTTTCCAATCTTGAACTGCTTGACGCTTGGGAACATGCCTTGATCATGGATGACCTTGCGCAGATGGAATCCACATTATCAAAGTCAATCAGCTCCAATATGAATGAGCACACTGTGGTTCGCGAGCTGTCTCTCAGGGCTGCGCTCAATGATTCGCTGCTTTTTCAACGCGCGCCGAACGCGAAATCGCCAGAGGCGCAAAAACGCTGAACAACATAAGGATGTGTGCGGAATATACTGTTCTATCTCAATAAGCGCCTGGGGCAAAAAGACATCCCCAAACCAGAAGCCGGGACAGTAAAATCTGCGCAACCCCTTCCCCCAATATCGAACGGCGCCGAACGCCTTCAGTCTTTCTTCTCATCCAGCCACGGTCGTTTTCTTCTCGTCCAGACTCCCTGAGCAATGGTCCCGGCCCCAAGCACAGCGCAGCACGCCAGGACGGCTTTTATCATCGAAGTCCAGCGCGTCAGGCTCATCACACCTGCCGGCCCGGTACAGAGCCCAGCCACGACAAGAACACTCGCCCGCATGATGCTGGTTTTTCTGAACCAGAACACAAGGGCCGGCGCCGCCACAAGGAACCCGCAGCCAAAAAGAACCGGAAACTCACTGATCGTCTCAAGCCAGCCCCCCAGCTGACAACCCGAAACAACAGAGCCAAAGGCCCATGGCCCGCTACGCCCATAACAATCACCGACGAGGAGAACAACAGCCAGGCAAGAACAGCCAAAAACAAAAATCGTTTGATGCCGGGATGCTCAACACCGGGATGCTTGGCGTTTTGCATAGTCCCCCACAGCATGGTTTGCCCTGATCTGTCCTCAGAAATTTCCGGCACGTCAGTAAAGGGGCCGTTGCAACCTTGATTGAAAATGCCTTGCACCGCCTGGGAGAAAAAAGCTTGTTCCATCGCCGCCGGCCATGTCCTTTCCAGACAAAAGCCGCCTGCAGGGACAGTCTTTTTGAGCAAATACAGGAGTCCGGCCAGAAAGATGAAAGACGGGACACCGTTATAGCTCTGTGCGCATGTTGCTGTTCCCGCCACTCTGGCCTTCTGTGCAACACCCAGGTTTCAGACGGCGTCCTCGCATAAAAGAAACGCTCCATTCGCCTTTTTTAAGCAGGCATTGCAACGCAAAGAAGAAGGGATTCAGGAAAATGACGTGAAATCGCAGGGAAAACAGGCAGTAT
This sequence comes from uncultured Desulfovibrionaceae bacterium, assembly GCA_944324045.1. Classification (GTDB taxonomy): domain Bacteria; phylum Desulfobacterota; class Desulfovibrionia; order Desulfovibrionales; family Desulfovibrionaceae; genus CALUUT01. The sequence continues at coordinate 7,335 of CALUUT010000100.1, forward strand.
TCCCATAATGAAGAACTGCCATTTCCAGGACATTCATCATAACAAGAACACTATGCCGCACATATGGATATTGTAAACAATTCTTTAATAGAAGTATAATGCAAAACCTTATAAAACTCAGATCATTCAGATTCTATAGTCCATTATTTTTATTATAGTCACACTTCAGGCATTCGTTTGCTATATATTCATTCCCCTCTCTGTGCTGCGCGCCTGCCCAGTTACAGATATTCTGCAGAATGGGAACAACCGAAATACCTTTTTCCGTCAGACAGTATTCCACTCGCGGCGGAATTTCATCAAATTGCTGCCGCGCCACAATAGCGTCCGCTATCAGCTCTTTCAATGTTGCCGCCAATACGGCATCTGTAATATTCGCTATTTCTTTCCGCAAGGAACTATAGCGTAATGTTCCTTTTTTTGACAAAACACAAATAATTCGTGATTTCCATTTCCCGCCGAAAACTTGAAGCCCATACTCCAACGGGCAACGGATATTCTTTTCCATCTTGTTCTGGGACATACACCACTTCCTTTCTGCTCCCATCTATCATATCGACTCCACATGGCAATGCAAGTAGCTAGTAAAATCAGTAGTTACTCACTTTTACAGTGGTTTCAATAATTTTCGGAAACTGATAAAAGCTGTCGATGCCCGACAAAAATATTGCATATCCGCCCTGAAATGCATAAAATAGCAAGCATTTCGTTCCCAAAAAAGGCCGTCTCCATGTGAGACGGCCTTTTTTGGTTTTGATCACGTCTGACGAATTACAATTTTGAACTCCCCAGCCCGATTCCAAAGTATGTAAAGCCTTGCGCCGTCACATATCCGGGCGAATACAGATTCCGCCCATCAAATATCACAGGCGTGGACAGGGCTTTTTTTATACGTGCGAAATCGGGATTCCGAAATTGATTCCATTCTGTGACGACCAAAAGGGCGTCCGCGCCCTCCAATGCGGCGTACTGCTCCGGAATAATCCGCACAAACGGATTTTCCGCCAATATTGTCTGCGCATTGCGCGCAGCCACAGGATCAAACGCATTAATGCGCATTCCATGCTCCGTAAGCATCTTGATAATCGACAATGATGCGGCCTCGCGCATATCATCAGTGTTGGCCTTAAATGCCAATCCCCACAAAGCAAGGGTTTTTCCGGCAACGCCGCCCATGGGCGTGAAGTAATCCATGATTTTTACGGCCATGGAAATTTTCTGTCTGGCATTGACGGATTCCACCGCTTCCAGAAGTTCGGGAATGCTTCCGGCCTCATTCGCGGTATGTATCAGGGCTTTGACATCCTTTGGAAAGCAGGAGCCGCCATACCCTACTCCGGGATAAATAAAATGATAGCCTATACGCTGATCCGAACCTATTCCAATCCGGACTTCCCGCACATCGGCCCCCACTTTTTCGCAAATGGACGATATTTCATTGATGAAAGAAATTTTTGTAGCCAGCATGCAATTAGCGGCATATTTAGTCATCTCTGCGCTTCTGATGCCCATAATGATCAACTTATCCCGACTGCGCGCGAATGGGGCGTAGAGAGTGCGCATTATCTCCGCGGCATCTTCACTGTCCGTGCCCACAACAACCCTATCCGGCTTCATGAAATCATTGACCGCATCGCCCTCTTTCAAAAACTCAGGATTAGAGACGACATGCATGTCATAGGAAAGTCCGCGAGCGGACAGTTCCCGCTCAATGATGGAGCGAACGCGGTCTGCCGTTCCAACGGGCACGGTGGACTTGTTGACGACCACCATCGGCCGCCGGGTAAAGCGGCCGATATCATGTGCGACAGCCTCCACATAGCAAAGATCGCAGGAACCGTCGTCCCGCGGCGGCGTTCCCACCGTAATAAAGACAACCTCGGCTTCTTCAAGGCCGGCCTGTATGTCTGTCGTGAAGAACAAACGCCCATCCCTGGAGTTTCGCGAGACCAAAACATCAAGGCCGGGCTCATAGATATGAATGCGGCCGTTTTCAAGTTGGCGGACAACCTCCGGATTAATATCCACGCACATGACATGATTGCCCATTTCAGCAAAACACGCGGCGCTTACCAGCCCAACATATCCCGTCCCCACAATACAAATATGCATACAGCCACCTCATTCCTTGAAATTAAAGGCTTTCTTTATCCATCCCAGCGTAATTCGTCAAACGCATATTTCCCGATTTTCTCTGGGCATAAGCGGACATTGACAAACTCAAACCGGTCATGTCCCCTCTCAACCGATTCACAATATCCGGAAACTGTTTTACAAAATGCCTGCGCGCCATTTCTAACAACTTTTTAAAAGGCGGATATTCTATGATTATTGGCCTGGGGATTGATATCGCCGAAATATCCCGCATTCGAAAAACCCTTTCCCGATGCGGAAACCGATTTCTCTCGCGGCTTCTCAATCCCGAGGAGGTACAGGCGATGCCTTCCGCGGCGTCCTGTATGAAAAAGGAATTTTCTCCAACCCAGATCGCCTATGTCGCAGGTCGGTTTGCAGCCAAAGAGGCATTATCGAAAGCTCTGGGAACAGGTTTTTCCCAAGGCGTGCGCTTTACTGATTTTACAGTTCTTCCGCTGCCTTCCGGCGCGCCGTCCGCATCGTTAAAAGGGGCGGCCCTGCGCATCTTTGAAGAGAAAGGCGGAAACGTCCTGCATCTCTCCCTGTCTCACGGCCTGGAAACCGTTGCGGCGGTCGCCATTCTTGAAAAAATATAGCCAGGTGCGAAAAACATGATCAATAAGTACTTTCTTCCCTTGCCGGGCCCGGAAATATTGCGTGAATGGGACGCCAAAACCCTTTCGGATTTCGGCATCCCCGCTGTTTTGCTTATGGAAAACGCCGCGCGTTCAGCGCTTGCCCTGTTGCGGGAAAAAATGTCCCTGCTCAACAAAACCATTCTTATTTTCATGGGCAAAGGGAATAATGGAGGCGATGCGGCGGCGTTGGCGCGAATGCTCCATGAGTCTTGCGCCTGCGTGCTCCTCTGCCACGCCTTTTGTCTTGACGATGCGCTGGACGGCGATATCGCGGATATCCAAAATCCCGCTCATGCGCATATCCGCTGGGCCCATGCCGCCGGAACGCCCTTTCACCGCATCGACCCGCACGATATGACGCTGCCCGAAGAGTTTCAGAATCCGCATGTGGTCGTGGACGGCCTTTTGGGAACGGGATTCACTCCGCCGGTGCGCGAAGACATGCAGGTGCTTTTCGCCGGCATCAACGCAATGCGGCAATCCCGACGCCCTGCGCATATTCTGGCCCTGGATCTGCCTTCAGGCATGGACGCCATGACCGGCCGCCCCTCTCCGTCGGCGGTGCGGGCGGACTGGACCATCACCTTTGAAGCCAAAAAACCGGGCATGTTTTCGTGTGAAGGACTGGCCCTGTGCGGCGAAATACGATGCGTTTCAGTTGGAATCCCTGAAAAGATAAAATGCCGGACTCACGTTCAAGACTATGAAATAGGAAAAGAATGCATCGCCCTAACGCCCGCTCCGACTCCGGAAATGCATAAAGGCAACTCCGGACATGTGCTTGTCGTCGGCGGCTCCGAAAACTTTCCGGGAGCGCCTGTGCTCTCCGCATTGGGGGCGTTCAGGGCCGGCGCCGGCCTGGTCACGCTCGCCGCTCCGGAATGCATCCTCCCCGGAATACGCGCGGCGCTTCCCGACGCCATGAGCATATCGCTTGAGCGCTTCATCGAAGGCAATCCGGCTCAATCCGGACAACCGGACTTTTCCAAATGGAACGCCCTTGTCGTTGGCCCGGGCCTGGGCACTGGCGAAAACGCTTTGTGCGTGATGCGCGCCATACTGCAGGCAAAACGCGGCGCGCCAGAATTTCCGCCTGCCGTCTTTGACGCGGACGCCTTGAATATTCTTTCCATGCATCCTGAATTATTGGATTTTTTAACCAAAGATGATGTGCTTACTCCACACCCCGGCGAAATGGCGCGACTTCTTGGCGTTGAAACATTCAGAGTGCAGGACGCGCGACGAAGCGCCCTGAAGCGTCTTTGCCAAAAATGCCGCGCCGCAATCGTCCTGAAAGGGGCCTATACCCTGCTTTCCGCAAATCAGGAACCTGTCCTGCACTCTCCTTTCGCCCTTCCCGCGCTTGCCGTCGGCGGAAGCGGAGATATCCTGTCGGGCGTAATCGGCGCTTTTCTGGCGCGTAGATCTGCCGGAAATGCGCTGAATTCGCTGTGTTCGCGTTCACTTGCGCTCGCGGCGGCCGCCGTCTATGCCCATGGCGCGGCCGGCCGGCGCATCCAGGATATCTATCCTGAACGAGGCAATCTGCCTTCGGAAATAGCCAACGCCGTTTCCGCGGCGTGCGCGCAATTGCGCGCTGAACTTTCCGGATTGGAATACAAAGGAGCCTGCCGGTGATTCCACAGCGCGCCATACGGCTTTATCTTGCCAATGAAGAAGCAACCCGCTCTTTTGCCGAATTCTTTTCACGCGCCGCGGCGCGCCATGCCGAAAGCGACGCCGCTTTAACCATTCTTCTGAACGGAGATCTTGGGTGCGGAAAAACCACCTTTGTCCGCTATGCCGTACGCGCTCTTCCCGGCGGGACAGACGCCGAGGTTTCAAGTCCAAGCTTTACTCTATGCAATATCTATCCGACAAAACCGCCGGTATGGCACTGCGATCTGTACAGATTGGGTCCAGGCGTTTCGGACGACAGCGTTGAAGCCGCCTTTGACGAACAAAAAACGCTTATTTTCATTGAATGGGGTCAATGGCTAAAAAGAGAACGTGTGCCTGTTGACCATGTGGAAATGAATTGGCATGGTGACGCTCAGGCCCGTCAGGTTGAAATCGTCTTATATGGCCAAGCTTGCGTATTGGAAGGCGCTTTGCGGGAATACGCAAAGCGGTTCTGAAAAACTGGTTTCGGAAAGCCGAAAGGCGCACGGCTTATTATGATTTCAAAACTGTTTTTGCTATTTCGAATCAGACTTTCCGGCCTAGCGGTTACGCCGGTTTTCAGGTTTCTCTTTTTTCGGTCTTGCGGTTTTTGCACAATGATAACTCTTTTCAGCCTAAAGGATATGGTATGCGTATTCTCGTGCAAAAGTTCGGTGGAACATCTGTGGCCGGCTTGGAACGCATGAAGCAGGTCCAGGGCAAGGTGGTCGCCGCACTGAACAACGGATGCAAAGTGCTGGTCGTCTTGTCCGCCATGGCCGGCGAAACAAACCAGTTGCTGACGCTTTCCGAGCAATGGTCCGAAACGCCGGATTCGGCGGAATTGGACGCCCTTCTTGCAACAGGCGAACAACGGTCCATATGTCTGTTCACCATGCTGCTCAGGGATGCCGGAATAAAAGCCCGGTCTCTTCTGGGGCATCAAATCCCCATCATCACTGACAGCAGCCATGGACAAGCGAGAATTCTAAGCATTGACGGCGAGCGCCTGAAAAAGCTTATCGAGGAATACGACGTTCTTGTTGTCGCCGGCTTCCAGGGCTGCACGAAAGATGGGCGCATCACGACTTTGGGGCGCGGCGGCTCCGATACATCGGCGGTTGCGATAGCCGCGGCCCTTGGCTCCGTCCAGTGCGACATATACACGGATGTAGACGGCGTCTATACCACAGACCCGAATCTTTGCAGCACCGCCCGGAAACTGGATAGAGTCACCTACGAGGAAATGCTGGAAATGGCCAGCATGGGCGCCAAAGTGCTTCAAATACGTTCTGTGGAATTTGCAAAAAAATATAATGTGCCCGTACGCGTGCGTTCCACATTCACTGATACGCCCGGCACGCTTGTAACCAAGGAGGATCCCAGCATGGAGGCTGTTCTTGTTTCCAGCATCGCATATGACAAAGATCAGGCTCGTGTGACCATGAAGCGAGTCGTTGACCGTCCGGGCATTGCCGCAACCCTTTTTGGCGCTCTTGCCGACGCGGAAATCGTCGTCGACATGATCATTCAGAACACAAGCGAAGACAACCGCACGGACATGACGTTCACCATTCCACGCAAAGATTTGAAAAAAACCCTGGGAGTTCTGGAACATATCAAGCATGAGGTGGAAGCTGAAGAAATCTTGTCCGATATCAAAGTGGCCAAAGTCTCGGCCATTGGCGTCGGAATGAGAAATCACGCGGGGGTCGCGGCCAAGGCGTTCAACGCGCTTCATAATGAAAACATTAATATTCTCATGATCAGCACCTCTGAAATAAAAATCACCTGCCTGATTGAGGAAAAATATACGGAACTTGCAGTGCGGACGCTGCATGACACATTCCATCTTGACAAGGAACATTATAAAGAAGCGTAACGTCTTTTTCCGCAGATCGCCAATATTCGCCCCTGACAGGCAGCCGCCGCATCCGTCAGGGGCGTTTTTCTGTTTTACGGAAAACTTTTTCAGTGAGCGCATGGCATTGTTGACGCCCCCCGCCATGGCCAGCGCCTTTGCCTTCATGCCCCTTCTTTTCTCCCAATTATTGCATCTAAAAAGCATTAACCTATCAAGTATATTACACAAATAAACAGATCAAAAAATAAATTTGTAGTGATTAATAAAAAATATTGACAAATTTTTTATCATTCAATACAAAACTCAAAAAACATCTCTGCAACCTGCTAAAACAAACCGTCATCCAAAGGAGAAAAGACATGAGCAAAAATATCATCATCCTCAATGGAAGTCCTCGTATGAACGGCAATACCGCCGCCCTCTGCGCCGCCTTTGCCGAAGGAGCTCAAAGCGCCGGGCATGCGGTCACGCGGTTTGATCTGGGAAAAATGAAAATCGGCGGCTGCCTCGGCTGTATGAAAGGCGGGAAAAATCCCGACAGCCCCTGTGTGCAAAAAGACGACATGGAAAAAATATACCCGGCTTACAAGGCTGCGGATATCGTGGTTCTGGCTTCTCCCATGTATTATTGGAGCGTCACGTCACAATTGAAGGCAGCCTTTGACCGCCTCTTTGCCGTGGCGGAGCTGGTCAGCAATTACCAAAACCCCAAAAAGAACGGCATATTGCTTATGGCCGCCGAAGGAGACAGCGCGGACAACTGGAAACCGGTTCTGGATTATTATCATGCCCTTTTAGGTTTCCTTGACTGGAAGGATTGCGGCACGGTGCTGGCCGGCGGCGTGCTGAATGTGGGCGATATTGCGGGAAAACCAGCACTTGAAGAAGCTCGTAAGCTTGGGGCTTCGCTGGCATGACCTTAAGGTAAGGAATGCAGTATGAACAGCACGCAACGGCCCGGCCGCATTGAAAAAAGATGCGGCCACGCCTTATCGCGTAGAACGTTCTTCAAGCTTATGGGAGCAACGGCTGTACTCGCTCTTATCGGAAAATTCCTGAACAAGGAGTTTTCCTCTGACGCTCCCGATAAAGCTTTTGCAGCGGAGCAGGAAAAATCAAAAATATTCTTGTGGTGACCGAAAGCGCAAGAAGCGGCGGCAACAGCTATCTGCTCGCCGAAGCCTTTGCCAAAGGGGCGCGCGAATCCGGTCACACCGTAAATATTTTCCACAGCGGTCAGAACCGAATGAGCGGCTGTCTTTTTTGCGGAGGCTGCTGGAGCTCCGGCAAGCCCTGCGTCATTGAAGACAATTTCGACAAACTCTGGCCTTTGCTGAAACAGGCCGACATGCTGGTTTTTTGCAGTCCGCTGTACTGGTACAATTTCAGCGGCCATATCAAAAACGCCATGGACAGACTGTTCCCATATTCCCAGAAGAACAAACCGCGCGACTTGAAAATAAAAGAAGTTATGCTCCTGGTGTGCGGCGAAAGCTGGTTCAAAAAATCCTTTGCCGGCCCGGCGGAAAGCTACAGGCAGATGCCTGGCTACAAGGGGTGGAAAGACAGAGGCCGGATTTTTGTCGCCGGTGTTTATGACACGGCGAAATTGCCGGGGACAGTTCTCTGAAAACCGCGGAACAAATGAGCCGCGAAGCATACAACGGGATTTTCCGGACAACGCTGTCCATATCATATGAAGACCGTCATGCGAACCTACAGCGAATTGGGAAAGCCGCTTCAACTGGGCGCGTCTGGACGCGCCGCGCTGACGGATCCAGAATATTCCAAATAACGTATTGACACCAGTCATTCGGAAAGAATCCGTTCCTGCATCGCCTGCAACAGGGAAAACAACCGTCATGCACGGTCAGCATCATGACAATGCGCAATGTTCGCTATGCGCTAAAACCATACATACAGACAAAGAACGTCATTGCGGCCGACGGCGGCCCGGCCGGCATGGAAGCAGCCGGAATCGCGGCTATGCGCGGTCATCGCATTACGCTTAAAAAACACACTTATCTTCCTCTGTGGCTTGAGACCGAAGGCCGGAAGGCCATATAGCCCCACCCCGCGCCTTTTCTCGCGGGGTATCAGATGGGCGCTTGCGCCTGGAAGGGGATGCACACCCCTCCCAAGCGCAAACGCAAAGCGCCTCTTGAGCTTTGCTACCGTATCGCTTTGTTGCGGGCAATCTGATTCCCGGCGGCTCTCATAGCTTCAAAAAAGAAGTTCAACACAGCGTTGCCACTATACTCCTGAACTTTCTCTCCCTCTCCATGCAGCCACGCGTTACGGCAATCATGGGAGGGATTTTTTACATGCGCCACGCATAAAAATATTTTGTTCAATATGCCTAACGCTAAGCATAAGCTAAGTTACTGTCCCTAATTCCATATTCACACGCAAGCGGTTTGCGTCTCCATTTCTCGATTCTCCATCTTTAAGGGAGTCATACTATGAAAAAATTGCTTTTGAGGTCTTCTGCCGCGTTTGGTCTCCTTTCCGCCTTGGCTATTTCTTCTCTGACGCCCTTCTCTGCACTGGCTGCAGAAAACGACGCTCTGGCCGTGACCAGCGAGCATACCCAACTTGTTCAGGCCGTTCGCGCAGCGGAACAGAAAGTGGGCGGCATCGCTTCCAAGGCGGAATACAGAAGGGAAAAAGAGGGCGGACAGTACAGGGTTGAGATTGTCCGGGGTTCCGAAGTCTTCGACGTTGTTGTCGATGCCGGCAATGGTTCCATTCTTACAGTAAAAAAGGATACGATAGACCACGACGACTAGACGGCTGCCTGGACAGCCGCGACCGCAACGAGTGCAAAGACGGTTATCAAAACCGCACGGATGATCGTAATGGCGGAAACGGCGGTTGCCGGGATGAGCGCCGTGGTCAGAGAATGGACGGCAGAGATCAGCAGAAAGAGCGCATGGCTTGAATATTTCCCCAACGGGGAAATATATAGGCCGGTTGACGCTGTTGCTGTCATTCTTCTTTGGCTCTCCACATCGCAACGTCCATTATATCCCCTGGAATGGACGCTTCTCATAGCTCCCGGCCGGCTCCTCCTCGGCCGCCGGCCGGGGCGTTTCTCAGCAATAATGCATCAAAGCCCTTCAGGGTTTTGCGCTTGGGCGAAATGTGCATCCCCGTCCAGGCTTTGCGCCCATCTTATACCCCGCGAGAAAAGACGCAGGGGGGCTATATGGCATTTTGTCCTTCGGTCTTAAACCACAGAGGAAGATAGGTGATATGGAGTGTTGTGGAGCAACTGCGGGCCGTAAACCAAGGGGCTTATGCCAAATGCCGGGTTAATGCCGCATAGCTCACGAGTAGAAACAACGTTTTCCTCTGGTTTTTCCATAAAGACAAACACATGCTTGCCGGCGCGCCCGTTGAACCTGAGCGTGCGGCATGAGAAATCATAATGAGAAATAATTAGATGAAACTCAGGAAAAAACTTCGGGCATCCCGCATCCCCTTGCTTCAATTTACAAAAGAAATGCTGCGACATCCTCGCGAGGTAGGAGCCGTCTGCCCGAGCAGTCCGCACCTGGCGGCGGCCATGGCGGAATCCATCCCTGAGGGAAAAGGTCTGGTAATTGAGCTTGGTGCAGGCACGGGAACGGTAACGAAAGCAATCGTATCGCGAGGAATCGCTGTGTCAGATATTCTGGCGCTGGAACGTTCATCCGAATTCTGCCGCATCCTTCACAGTAAATTTCAGGGAATGACCATCGTACAGGGCTATGCCGCAAGTCTGTGTTCCTTCATTCCTCAAAATATCCCGGTGCGCGCCGTGGTTTCATCGCTGCCGTTGATGAACTTTTCTCGTGCCTTACGTGAACAGATATTCGCGCAGATGCGAAAAGCGGTTGGAGGGTACGGCTGCGTCATTCAATTTACCTATGCCCTGTTTTTTCGCTCTCCTTACTTTGACGAAGGTTTTCAAAGGGATATGTGTCGATTCATCCCTTTCAATGTGCCTCCGGCAAAAGTGGAGCGCTTTCGGCGCTGACCTTCTCCCGGAAAAGCCGTTGCTCATTTTCCGCTAAGTTTCGCTTGATACTCCATGATTCATGGAGTCTATCATGTATACAGTTTCAGCTCAGATTTTCTGCAGAAATTATCCATGGCAGGGACATGCCATACTGCTTGTTCCCCTTATGCTTATTACCTGCACGATTATTTTCCGTTATGGCCTCTGGGGGGAACATATAGCGGAATCGTTTAAACTTTTACGGGAATCGAACCAGATCGTCACAGCGTTCATGAATCTTACCTCGGACTGGGGAAACATTTTTCTGGACAGCATATACGCCGGCATACTGTTTCGTTCATGGCGTTCCAAAGACCGCCACGGCAAAATATTCTCTCTGAGCTATGCGGCGGCAGCCATTGTATGCCTTTGCATAGCGTTGCAGCTTATCAAATACGGCCTCGGCATGCCGCGTCCCGGCGTACCATGGCCGCCTCATCCCTGGAGTTCCCGCGCGTATACATCGTTTCCGTCGGGTCATACGGCGCACATCATTGCGGCGGCTCTTCCTCTGGCGTTCTGGTACCGTTCCAAAATTTTTTCCTTATGTCTTTCCCTGCTCGTAGGCTTTATGGGCCTCTCTCGCGTGTGGCTGGGAGAACATCACCCTGTGGACCTGCTCGGAAGCATTGTTTTCGGCAGCCTGGTGGTCATGTGTCTTTATTACTTCTGGCTGTGCGTTGACGCAGACAGGTGGCAACGCGTCTTCGCTCATAGGGAAAACACGAAAAAGGAGTCGAAATGATGAAGCTTGCGAACATGTTGCGCGCGTTTCGTTCCCGGCCCATTTCCGTCCCGTGTTTTTCCAGCGTGGCCGCCGCGTACCTCGCAGTATTCTGCAACAGATCGTTTTGGGCTGCCGTGGACGGAAGCATTCCTTTTGAAATCAAAAACTTGATGTTTTACGCTATGCTGGCGGTTATTCTACTGTGTATCTATGCACTGGTGCTTAATATCGTCATGGTCCGATACGCAGGAAAGCCCATTGCCGCGCTGCTGATTGTGCTTGCGGGAACGTCGTCCTATTTCATGGATGCCTTCGGCGTGCATATTGACAAATCCATGCTCGTAAACGTCATGCTCACGGACTGGAAAGAAGCGTCGGACTTTTTCACGGCGCCTCTGTTTGTCCATGTCCTTTTCTTCGCGCTGCTTCCAGTCTTGCTCATCATGGTTGCGAAAATAAAGCGACAGCCCTTCAAAAAGGAACTTCTCCGCCGTATATTATTTGGAGCGGGATGCCTTGTCATCGGCTGCTCCTGCTTTGGCCTTCAGTATAAGTCCATTACTTCTTTTTTCCGCTCGCATAGGGAAGTCAGGTCGCTGATCAACCCCGTCAACAGCATAAGCGCGGGAGTCTCTCTGATAAAAAGTCAGTGGAAAGACAAAGATATCGTTGTACAAGCCATAGGGCTTGACGCCAGACTGAAAAATCATTCCGGAAAGCCCCGCATTGTGGCGCTCGTTGTCGGAGAAACGGCGCGTGCGGCCAACTGGGGGCTGAACGGCTATAAACGGCAAACAACCCCCGTACTTGAAGAACTCGGCGTCGTTAATTTCCCCGATGTCAGGGCCTGCGGCACATCCACAGCGGTTTCTCTTCCGTGCATGTTCTCACACTTCCCGCGTTCGGAATATACCGATAGAAAAGGAAAAGAATATGAAAATCTTGTCGATGTGCTGAACAGAGCAGGAATACAGGTTATCTGGAGAGACAACGACTCCGGGGGAGCCAAGGGCGTCGCCGACCGTGTGGGAGAAGAAAAGCTTTATGACGTCACAATAGAGGGACTTTGCAACAGCGGCGGCTGTTACGACGCCATCCTGCTCAAAGATCTGGATAAAAAACTGGCTGAGGCAAAACCTGACAAGGATATTTTTCTTGTCCTGCACCAGAAAGGCAGTCATGGTCCGGCCTATTATCTAAGATATCCTGAAGAGTTCAAGCTCTACGCCCCGGAATGCCTGTCTTCAGATCTTCAGAACTGCTCACAGGAAGAAATCGTCAACGCCTATGACAATAGCATAGCGTACACCGACTATTTCCTCGGACAGGTTGTGAAAACAATGGCATCATACAGCACGGATTACGACGTGGCGATGCTCTATGCTTCAGACCATGGCGAGTCGCTCGGCGAATACGGCCTGTATCTGCACGGCCTTCCGTACGTCATCGCGCCGGAAGAACAAATCCATGTCCCCATGGTGGTGTGGATGCCCGAGGAATCCGCCCGCGGTTTCGGAGTGGATATGCTGCGCCTGCATGAATCGGCGACAGAACGTTATTCGCATGACAACCTGTTTCACTCCGTTCTCGGGCTTATGGGCGTGGAAACCGAACTGTATGAAAAAAATAAGGATATCTTTGCACAATGCCGTTAGCTCAATATTCCGCCCTGTGGAGACCCTTTATGGAACAGCGCGCTTTTCCATACCTGTTTTCACCGCTCCTGCTTTTTCCTCTGGCGCACGTTTTCGGCGCGGACATCATGGAAGCACTAAACCTCACTTCCGCACAAGGCGCGACGCAAAACGATAATGGACTTATCCCTCACCTGTTCACAAAAGTTCATTTAAACAACCCCCCATTGCCTGTCCGGCTGACGGCTCCGGTCTTTCCGCTTGACTTTTTCTCCTCTCTTCTGGCTCTGCTTATTTCCGTCATTCTGGCAACAGCGTTTCCCTGGCGTCCTCTGCTTCGCTCTGCACAAACTCCTGCGCGGGGAAAACAAAATACATCTCTATGCCGGAATTGACGCGGGTATCTTCACCGGCAGACATTGCAGGACAGCGCTTTGTTCCGATGGACGGGAATGCGACGTCCCCGGCCCTTCTTCAAGGGGAAGCAGATTCCGCATGCAGAGCATTTGAACGTATTCCGATTCAGATGACGGCAACGGTTGTCTGACTCCGTTCCTGTTTGAGAAAACCAAAATAACCGGCATATGTCTCGCGCAAACGTCCCGCACGCATCGCGAGTTCAATCCGCAAGGCATTCTCTCTCTGAAAAAAGCATAGCGAGGGCATCAATGAGAATCCTTTTTGTGGAAGATGATATAATGATTGGCGAGGCCGTATTTGCGAATCTGAAAGATGCCTCTTACGCCGTAGACTGGGTCAGGGACGGGGAAACGGCGCTTTCCAGCATTGATGTATGCCCGTATGATGTTGTACTGCTTGACCTTGGCCTGCCCAAGGTAGACGGTATGGAAGTGCTAAGAAGAATCAGATCCAAAAAGAACAATGTCCCCATTCTTATCATCACCGCCCGTGATGCCGTGGAAGAACGCATAGGCGGACTGGATGCCGGAGCGGACGACTATATTCTGAAGCCGTTTGCCATGGGCGAACTTCTGGCCAGAATACGGGCGGTCAGCAGACGGCGAGGCGGACGTTCCTCGCCTCTTCTGTCCGGCGGCGGCATTACTCTCAATCCGGCTACGCATGAAGCCTCTTGCAACAACGCAACATATCTTCTTTCCGCAAAGGAGTTTGCTCTTCTTCAGGCATTTCTCCTATCACCGGGAGTCATTTTATCCCGTACGGAACTTGAAGATACACTGTATGGCTGGAATGAGGAAGTAAAAAGCAATGCCGTAGAATTTCTCATACACTCTCTGCGTAAAAAACTGGGAGCAGATATTATAAAAAACGTACGGGGCGCGGGATGGATGATTCCCAAAAAATAAAAAACTCCCTGCAGTTCAAACTGTCTATCTGGTTGATGGCGAGCTTTTTGCTGTTTGCTGCCGGGGCTGGAATTCTTTCGTTTTTTCGAAGTTTTCATGAAGCCGGAGAGCTTCTGGATGAGGAACTCCAACAGGTGGCTGAACTTCTTGTCCACAATGACGTTTCATGCCAGCACAACATGCATGGCGCGGCGTTGAAAGATGAACGGGCCATTATTGTTCGGAAAATCACAGACAGGCGGAATGAAAATTTCTTTTCACAGATTCTCTATGCCATGCATGACGGTTTTCACACGGTCTCTTCCGTCGATGGAAAAAAGTGGCGCATGTTCATTACCAGCGATTCTTCCGGTGAACGCTTCCTTGTAGCGCAGCAGTTTTTTCTCAGAAACAAAATCGCGGTGGAAAGCATGATCGCCACACTGGCGCCTTTTCTCGCCTTTACTCTGATAGCGGCTATAGTCGCGTGTTTGCTGGTAAGGCGGCTTTTCCGTCCCATACGGAAAATGGCGGCAAGCATAGATAAACGCGATGAGCAGGATCTGAGCCCCATTTATCAGCATCATATGCCCTCAGAACTTATCCCGTTCATAGAATCCCTAAACCGTATGTTCTCCAGAGTTACCCTTTCCATGGAAATGCAGCGGCGTTTCGTTGCCGACGCGGCGCATGAACTGCGCTCTCCTCTGGCGGCTCTCACCCTTCAGGCAGAACGGCTTGAGGCTGTGAACATGCCCGCTCCCGCCAGAGAACGTCTGAACATACTCCGTACAGGACTAAACCGCGCCTGTGCGCTGCTAAACCAGCTTCTGACTCTGGCCAGGGCGCAGGGGCACAGGCAGGAAAAAAGCGAATCGCTTTCTCTCATGGCGTTGTTCCGGCAGGTGCTGTCAGACATGCTTCCTCTGGCGGAGGCCAAAAATATCGATCTTGGAATCGCCAGCGTTGATGATGTTGTTATTGCCCTTCCGCCCATGGCGGCGGCATCCATTCTAAAGAATCTGGTCGATAACGCCATCCGCTATACTCCAGAGGGCGGATGCATCGATCTGTACGCAGGTTATGCGCATGGAGCGCCTTTTTTTTCCGTTTCCGATACCGGCCCCGGCATTCCCCCTGAAGAAATGAACAGGGTTTTCGATCCGTTTTACAGAGTGCTTGGCAATACTGCTACCGGTTCAGGTCTCGGGCTTTCCATCGTAAAAACGCTTGTTGAATCCGCGGGCGGAACAGTTTCGCTGGAAAACCTGAATACCGGAAAAGGCACCGGACTTCGCGCAACCGTGTCTTTTCGAGAAAGGCAGGGGTAAAAGCGGAAGGTAAGGTGATACCGCCCCTTCAGCATTTTTATAATGAGAAGGTAAAAATTACCCTGCTTGCCATAATAAATCCCATCGCCAGCTTCCGGTTTTCCGCCATCTTCCGGCCCCTACCAAAATTTTTTCCGTAAGACGCAATGGAATATTCCTCTAGCCAGACGCAATCCGCTGACGAGTCAAAAGGAAGGCATGTGCAAAACAGCCGTCAAAGACATCTTCCGCCCGGCGCAGATATAACGCCCTGATACTTACTCCAAAAAAATGGAATAGTACCGGGCCTTATCAGGTTATATTGAACGGAAAATAAGGTTAACTATTATGGAAAAAGAATAGTGAGGACGTCCGTACTTTGTAATTATCAGATAATTTGTTGGAATAAATAGATTAAGTGTATTTACTAATACTTGTTGCAAATTATGTTTTCAAAAAATATGAAAAAACTGCTTTTTATCTATTTTAAAATTTGCTATATAAACTCCTGCAATAATTATTAATGCTCCAAAAATATGATATATGGAAAATACTTCATCCAATAAAAATGCACCAGAAATAATAGACACAACAGTTGCAATTCCAATAAATGAAGATGTACGATTTACACCTATTTTTGAAATAGCAACATTATAAAGGAAAAATGCTAGTATTGAGCATCCAATTCCTTGATACAGAATAGCTATAAAAAATGAAATTTCTGTAAAAGGAAATAAAAACAATTCTATAATTGTATTATTTAGCATTGCTTCGCATATGGCGAGTGTTCCAAAAATGACTGCTCCTGTTACCAGCATAATAAATGTTATTTCAAATTCTGTATAATAATTTGATCTTTTAGCCACACATACACTAAATAATGCATATGAAACAACAGAAGTAAATAAACATATATATCCTGTAATAGATAAACTTGACGATACGCCAATTGAAAGAATTGTAAACATTACCCCTAATAATGTAATAAATATTCCAATAACTTGCACTTTATATGGGTTATTTTTTAAGTATAATACAGATGCTATCAATGATGCAACAGGTATAGTTGAAAGAAATACACCGATTTCAGATGCATTTGTATGTATTATTCCTATGGTTTCACATATAAAATAAATACATGGATTAAACAGTGATATAAGTAAAAGTGGATTTAATAGTTTTTCTTTCAGGTTTATATTAAAAAGTCTAAAATAAATACATATGCCAGCAATAATTGCTGCAACAATAAAACGCCATCCCAGCAATGTAAAAACACTTGCCTTTTGCATTGCAGCTTTTGTAAATATATAACTTAACCATATAAGGATTCGCACCCCAAGGCACATAGGCAGCCAATAAGTAGGTTATTTTGTCTCATATGACACAGTTGCCTTCTATAAAATTCAAAGTTTTTTTGACTTGCCAATGGAGAAAATTTTGTTAACACCATTTGCACACGGTAAAGCCACAGTGAATAGTCACATTCACCGTGTAAGGAAATGACTGCTTTCGTCTCGTTTGCTTAGAAATATCTTGACGGATGAGTCTATATAGTGTCTGCCTCTTTGTCCATTCCAAAGTCTGAAACAAAGCCAAAGCGATTGATCGACCGTCATAATAACACTTTGATACGACGCATAAGAGGACAAATCGAACAAGGTCTTTCTCTCCTCCGTGGAGCCTCACTACCGGATGACAAGGTACTTTTGTTGCTTGCCGTGTTTTATTTCGCCAGAAGGATGTAGTGCGTTACAACATGCCTCTCGTCAAAAGATAAACTCTCATCTCATGTGCACCCCTGTGCGCTGCCGGGATGCTTCTTCTCTTTTCACCGCTTCCTGAACGAAAACCTCAATCAGTTCCGATGTCAGGCTAATATTAGCAATATCAATATTGCCCGCCGCCCCGAAGGCATGCCAGATCACCCTACAACCGTAGTCTGTCTTTTCGAAGCGGGGGCAAGCGGGCGTGCGTCTATACAGCTCGTTGCCCGCCCTTTGCGGCGTATATCCGGCACAACGCACGAACAGGGCAATAACCGCATCCAGTCACATTTCATCCATCTTTTCAGAAAAACGCTTTATGGTAACGGCATAAAGGGAAATTTTGTGCCTGCCTTGGGGAACTCACGTGTCCTGATCTCCACGCCAGGAGCGATTCGTTTGTGGAAACGCCAAAGATTGGCAAGATATGGAGTACGTTTGCTCAGCCAGTATTTGAAGTGCGGGAGCCGCGTCGCTTGTTCCGTAGAAGCTGCCCTGTTCCATATTTCCACGCGCTCTTCCTGCTCAAGCTCCTTCAAAAAATTCCGGACGATGTTCAGTGGAAAGCCCGTGCGGGGCAAGGCTGGCGGCGGCCGCCTCGCGTCGTTTGCAGCAAAACCGCCGCATCATCGCGCGTTCATGCAAAAAATTTCTCTTGCAAGGATAACGGAAACAAGGCAATTCCACCTTGTGGTTTTTATTTTTATCAAAGCAGACGGAGGAATTGAAGTGAAACAGGGTACCTTCAGAGTAAAATCGGGGCTGGCGGAAATGCTGAAGGGCGGCGTCATTATGGACGTCACCACGCCGGAACAGGCAAAGATCGCCGAAACTGCAGGCGCTTGCGCTGTCATGGCTCTTGAGCGGGTTCCCGCCGACATTCGCGCGGCCGGCGGCGTGGCGCGTATGGCCGACCCCACAATCATACAGAAAATTATGGATGTGGTCAGCATTCCGGTCATGGCCAAAGCCCGCATCGGCCATTTTGTCGAAGCCCAGATTCTGGAGTCGCTGGGCGTCGATTATATCGATGAAAGCGAAGTCCTTACTCCGGCTGACAACAGTTTCCATATTGACAAGTCAAAATTTGAGGTCCCGTTTGTGTGCGGCGCGAAAAATCTTGGCGAAGCCCTGCGCCGCATAGGCGAAGGCGCCGCCATGATCCGAACCAAGGGCGAGCCCGGAACAGGCAACGTGGTGGAAGCCGTAACCCATATCCGGCTGGTCATGTCGGAAATCCGCGTGCTCCAGAACCTGCCTGACAACGAAGTGGCCGCGTTTGCAAAAAATATTGCCGCGCCTTTGGAACTGGTCTGGGAAACCAAAAAGCTTGGACGCCTTCCTGTGGTCAACTTTGCAGCCGGCGGCATCGCCACTCCCGCAGATGCGGCGCTCATGATGCAGCTTGGATGCGACGGCATCTTTGTGGGCTCCGGCATCTTCAAGTCCGGCGATCCCAACAAACGCGCCAAAGCCATTGTCGCGGCCACTACCTACTACAACGATCCCAAAGTGCTCGCGGAAGTCTCCAAGGATCTTGGCGAAGCCATGGTCGGCATTGAAATATCAACGATTGCGCCCAATGAAAGAATGCAGGAACGAGGCTGGTAACCAGGTATGAAAATCGGGGTTCTTGCCCTTCAGGGGGCTTTTCGGGAACATTGCCGGATGCTTGCGCACTGCAACGTGCAAACCTGCGAAATCCGCACGCCGGCGGAACTTTCCAATATCGATGGTTTGATTATTCCCGGCGGTGAAAGCACGACCATCGGCAAACTGATGACTGAGTGGGACCTGCTCCCCGCAATTAAAGAACGATACCAGAATGGGATGCCCATTTACGGCACATGCGCGGGGATGATCCTGCTTTGCAACGACATTGCCGGCAGTTCGCAGCCGCGCCTGGGGCTTCTGGATGCGCGAGTCCGGCGCAACGGGTTCGGCCGTCAAAGAGAAAGTTTTGAAGCCATGCTGGATGTCCCGGAATTTGGTCCTGAACCCCTGGCCGCCGTATTTATTCGCGCTCCCTACATTGAACGGTGCGGACCGGGAGTTTCGGTCCTTGCCAGTGTAAACGGAAAAATCGTCATCGCCAAACAGGAAAAAATTCTTGTAACCGCGTTTCATCCAGAATTGACCAACGACGACCGCGTCCATCGGTATTTTCTGCGTATGGCCGCAGGAGATGCGTGAGCGGATGCTTGCGGCCGTTTAATCGTTCCGGCGCAACAGCCTTTTGCCTTTTTAAAAAACTGGAGTTTTGCGCCGCAAAAATTCCCGCACAAACACGGATATTCATATAAAAAGGAGCCGCTCCTTAAGGAGCGGCTCTTCTCTTTTTGGATTAAATGCGCCTGTCAGTCTGACTTATTCAACAGGAGCATAGCAGCAGCGTTTTGGGGAATGCACTTTTCCATCTTTCTTCAGCGCGGCAATGGCCTTTGAAACCTCTTTGCTGTCCACGCCCAAAATTTTCGCAATATCGCCGGGACGCACCGGTTTGCCCGCGGCTTTCATTGCCTCAAGCACTTTTTCTTCCATGATATTCTCTCCTTTCCGTTCCCTTTGCTTTCCACTACACGTTTTTTGAACAGATATATGCCGTTATGGACGATATCACGCAATGATTCCAGAGCAAACAACTTTTTTGATAATGCCTGCCGAAAATCGACAAACTCCCTATAAATCCGGCATGATGCACGCCGCACGCTGCGCCGTTAAAGCGCTCCCGGATTCCGAAACATCAAAAAAAACGGGAACGCTTTACGGGGCAAACATCGCATGTCAGCGTTCTTTGCCAAAGGCGCGCATTTGTTTCAGCAACACCGGCGTGATGAAATAATCCGTCATAAGAGCGCTGATCGCGCCAAGGAAAATCAGTACTCCCATGCGGACAAACATGGCGACGTCGGACAATATATACGCGGAAAAAGACAAAGCCAGCACCAGCGTCGTCAAGAACATCGCCTTGCCCGACATGCGGTACGTCCGGCTTACGCTTTGCGCATAACTGCCGGTGCGTGAAAATTCAAGCTGACAGTGATTGATGAAATGAATGGTGTCGTCCACGGAAAGCCCCATAAGCATGGGCATGACGGTTACGGTCATGATATCCAGCGGAAACCCGAAATATCCCATGAGCGCGCCGGTAAACAATGTGGGAATAATGTTTGGAATCATCCCGATAATCCCAATTTTGACGCTGCCGAAAACAAGACTCATCAATACGGCGATGACAAGCACAGACGTGCCCATGGACTGTATCTGCCCCCAGCTTACATAATCCTGCATGGCCGTAAACTGACTCAACGTTCCTGTAAGCACGACCTTTGCGCCGGGGAAAAGCTCTTCGCCAAGTTCGCGTATTTCCTGAAGTTCACGCGCCGCTTCGCCGGAGTTGTAATCCCCCACTTCCACCAGAATACGCAGACGCTGGTATTCATAGTCCACCCAGCGCTCAGCCTGAGAGCCGCCGGCATTCTCGTATAAAAGCAAAAGCTGGGCTATTTCTTCGCGCGTATCCGGAATCCGATATTCGCAATCCCGCCCGGAACGGACCAGTTGATTCATATCCTTGATGATATCAAGTATGGAACTTACTTTTTTGGTCAAAGGATAGCGGCTGATCGTTTCACAAAGCTCATCCAGCTTTCGCAGATTTTCCGGATTTTTGGCCGCATCCGGCGAAGGAAGTTCAATGCCGATGCCATAGGAATACAGCGAGCCGACCTTTGAATCCGCAATGGAACAGATTCGTTGCACATAGGGCACATTTTCCCCAATGGAGTTGCGCATATCAAAGGCCACGATGATTCGGGTCAAACCCACGACGCTTATTATGGCAGCCAGAGCGCACATGACCATTGAAAGTTTTGGCCGCAAAAGAACATGATCGCCAAGCCAGGCCATAGCCTTATCCACAATGTCCTGGCGAGGCGGTTTACGCTTTTCGGCAGGGCGGTCCTTTCCAAAAGACAACAGCGAAGGCAGCAAAATGATGCTGAAAATATAAATAAGCGCGGTCAGCGCCGCAGCGCTGGCCCCCATCCAGCGAATGGGGCGCAAAGGGACAAAACAAAAGGAAAGCAACCCCGTCACCGTGGTCAGGGCGCTAAAGGCGATAGGCCATCCTGTCTCGCTTATGGCTTCTATGAGAGAAGCCCGCCGCAAGCCTGTTCGGGAAAATTCATGCCGGTAAAGATTGATAAGATAGATGGAGTAACAGATTGCCATGGCAATCCCCAGAAACACGGGCAAAAAAATCATGGCCGGATCATGGGGCGTGCCAAGATACCCCTGAAAGCCAAACACCATGATAATGCCGCTGGCCGCCGACAACAAAGGAAAGATGACGCCGCGCACCGTGCGCAAGAAAAACGCCAGAATAGCGACGGTCAAGACAAGCGACACCCCAACCAGTTTTGGGGTTTCCTTGGCCATGTACACCCGCTTTTCCA
>CALUUT010000101.1 GCA_944324045.1 uncultured Desulfovibrionaceae bacterium
AGGCGAGACCGCATTGCAAACAGCTCTTGAAGCGTTCCAGGACGGCGCGCCGCCCTTCGCTCTGTCTTCCGCCATGCCGGAAGGCGCTGTGTTCATGCCCAAACTGCCCCCGATGCGGCGCGAACGCTTTGCGGCAAAAATACAGGCAGGCCGCTTTCGCAACAAGGACGGCGCGTCCATCGAGCTGTTTGACGCGCTTATCCTGTACAAAGAGTTTCGCAAAAAACGTTTTTTGCCTCTGGAAATCTGGGAGACGCACCGCGCCTCGTTGTCCACTGCGGCGCTTTTCACGGAATATTGCCGCAACTCCGCATTGTGGGAGATGATTCCAAACCTCATCCAGGTCCAGGAAATGCACGTCTCCATAGATCGTTCGTCCGGCGCGGCCCTGGAAGGCGGCCTGTTCGCCTCTCAGGCGTTTTGGGCCAAGTCTGACGCCGCCTTCCATCTCTATGCCGAAACAGATGATTGTCCGCTCCTTTTGGCGCGTCTTAAACGTATAGGGCAGCTTGGCTACGGACGCGACAGCAGCACCGGCAAAGGTCTCTTCTCCATTGAGGAAGACGCGGCATTTCGCCCCCCGGCCTCTGACTTGCCGCATAGCCTGCTCATTTCCATGCTTTCGGCCGAAAACCTGAGCGGCCTTAACGGCTGGTACGCCACTGAAGTCAAAACCGGCAAGGCCGGCCCGGCTTTCTGCAGGGGCAACCCCTTTAAAAGCCCCTTTCTCTGCGTGCAGGAAGGCGCCGTGCTGACCGCTCTGCCCAAAGGCCCCTTTGTCCTGCGCGCCATTCATGCCAATCCGGCCATAGTGCAGATAACGCAACCGCTCGTCCTGCCCTGCGAACTGGCGGAAGGAGAGGATAGCCATGCCTGACAGACAACCCCGCAAATGGCGACGCAAGGGATTTTTTCCTTTTCGGATGGAAGTCCTCACCCCGGTGTTCATCGGCTCGGGCACGACGCTTTCGCCACTGGAATACGTCATTCGCGCAGAACACAATACGCACTGCCTCTGTCGCATCGACCTGCAAAGCTGGCTCATGGAGCACGCCCTGGATCAGAGCGTGCAGGCCATCATTGCCAGCGGCGATATCGCCCGCATACGCCGCATGCTGGATGAAAAAGTGGATGCCGCGGACTTTGCGCTCAGTTCCAGTCCCATCGCGGATGCCGCGCTGGCGGATGAACTGCGGCGCGCCTTCGGCGGACAACCGGCCGGACAAACCCCTTCCCGAAAAACCAAAACCGGCGACGTGGACGCGGCCATGCGCAACGTCCTTGATAATTGTCTCTATATACCCGGCTCTTCCCTCAAGGGGGCGCTCAGCACGCCGCTTATCAACTGGCTCGACATATTGACGCGCAAACAGGGGCGGCCTTCGCTTAAGGATGCCGTACAAAAAAATCCAAAGAACGGAATGGACGGCTGGCTGCAAACGATGTTCGGCAGTATCGGCAACCACGCCATGCAGGCGCTGAAAGTGTCGGACGTATCCGCGCCTTTTGCCGCCTGCGCCATTGTAAGGGCAAAGGAGCGGAGTAAAAACCCCGATAAGAAAGGAACGCCCAAGCCCCCCTGTGAAGTGATTATGCCGAATCAAAGCGGCATGTGGGGCCGCCTCATGCTGGACAGCGCCGGCAAAGAACCCGCTGTCGCGTTGCCCAATGGAACCAGAGTGACGCTTCCTGAGATCATCCGCCGCTGCAACACGTTTTACAAAAAACGGTTTGCGGATGAAATGCGCGCCTTTTACGAACTGCCTCATTTCGCGGATGTCCGCGCCGCCCTGCGCGAAGTGGAGGTCAAAATCCATGCGCTGACCGATTCCGCTCTGCTTCTGCGCGTGGGGCATTATTCCCATGTGGAAAGCGTGACTGTGGAAAACCGTCAGCCGAAGCCCCGTGTCGTCAAAGGAAAACCCATGCCCGTTGGGACCACGCGCACCCTGGCTGACGGCAGGCTGCCCTTTGGCTGGATTATCCTGCATTTCTGCTCCCTGGAAGAATACGAAAAAGGCATGCGGGAAACTGAAAAATTCCAGCACGCGGCGATACACGCCCAAATCGAACGTCTGGACTCACACAAGGAAAATGCAACGCAAGCAGCGTTTTATGCCCGCCAGCAGGAAGAGCGACGCTTTGCCGCTGAACAAAAGGCCGCTGAGGAACGAAAAAAAACAGGAAGAACTGGCCCGGCGCATGGCGGAACTCTCGCCTGAAGAAGGCCGCCTGCTGCAACTGAAAACAAACCCGTCGGAAAAACTGTCCATGGAGATATTCAGCGAAATGGAAAGCTGGGCCTCTGAATTCCAGCGTAAGGCCGCAACAGCCCTGCGGGACTGCTGGATGATTCTGGGCAAATGGAACGGCAAGCAGTCGAAAAAACAGACAGACAAAATCAGGAAAGTAAAATCCCTGCTTGAGGGCTGAAATAGCGTGCGCGAACCTGTAAGGAATTTCTTATTAAAACAAAACATGTTTCTTTTCAACTAGTTGCACATAATGTCTTACCCAGGCTCGCGCACTCAAAAACACTTTGAATTACAATATGATAGGAGATAATACTATGCCGTTATCTGTTCATGACAAAAAATCCCGCCGGGGTTCGCGAAAAAGGATGAATACCATATCGAAAACATTAAAAATAGGGAGAGAACTGTTCCAATAGACCTGACTTACAAAGGGATTACGACTCGTTAATTTTAAACATATTCATCTTTCATCTCCTTTAGTTCCAATAGACCTGACTTACAAAGGGATTACGACAATGTGTGACAACCTCCGTATTGTCGCACTTATAATTGTGTTCCAATAGACCTGACTTACAAAGGGATTACGACTACTGGGATACCAGACGCTTTCGTCATAGCCATGAAGATCA
>CALUUT010000102.1 GCA_944324045.1 uncultured Desulfovibrionaceae bacterium
TGATTTCGGGAAATATACATCCCAGTCCAGAGTGTCGATTACGGCAGACACATCAAAAGCCGGCGTACCGCCCCGCCTTCTATGCGCCCGGACTCCCCCGCGCGCAACGCTTTTATCAAGATGAACCCGGCAATCGGAAAAACTCATTTCATCAGCCGTTATGGCATACGCCGCTTCAAGCTCCATCGCATTCAGGCCGCCTGGCGGAAGAGCCTCGCCGCGCCCCAAAGCCGTCAGCAACGTTCGCGCCTTGCCTGAACGGGCGCGCAATTTGCCCGTCCAGGCAAGGTTCTTTGCATCATGAATATTTTTCCCCCGGGCGTTGCCGGATATGGAAAAATCAGGAAAAGTCAGAGAACAGGAATCAAAAATAGCGGACGCCTGTTGCTGATCATATGAAACGACGGCGTTTCCAGTAAATTTGACCGGTTTCCCGTTATAAAGAAAAGGAAATGCGTATTTGCCTGCGCACGTTGTTTTCATACCCTCAAGAACAAGATATCCAGAGGGCTCCCGCATGCCGAAACGGCCCTCCATCACGGCTTCCATACGGATTTCGCCGGATTTCATGACCCCATTCCAATGGCTGTCATAGAACAAAATGCCGGATTGAGTCTTTGCCCTTGATGGAGAAATTTTTCCCGTTACGTCAAAAGAGTCAAACTGAATGCGTTCCCCCTGCGCCCCCGGTTTCATTATGAACGCGCCGTTGCGAAGAGCGATGCTTGCTGTGCCCCTGACCGTTCGCTTAAAGGCGGCCAGGCTTGAACTATCAGCGGTGAACGCCAGTTCTCCGCGGGCCGCTCCGCGCGCCGCGGCTTTACCCAAATATGAAGACAACGCTTTTTCAATCTGTATGCCGGAAAATACGGACTTTATCTTGATTGTATCGGAATTATCAAAAAAGACGATTTCTGTTTGCGCCCGGCCGCCATATACTCTTCCGGAAGCGGTCATAAGCGTATTTTTCTTATCCGGAGTAAAGCGAACGCGCACATTCTGCACCTGCAGATTTTCCCATGAAGCTTTCTGCGCGCTCACGCAGATATCATACAGAAATGGCGCCGCTTCTTCAGAATCCACGGATGGAATAAGCGCGGGCGCGGCATAATCCAGCGAAGGTTTCCATGCATGATTTTTCAACGAAGGAAATATTTCCTCAAGCCGGGCATGGCGCGTCTTGATATCCAGAGCGAGAGACGGCGTGGAAGGCTCAAAAACCCCGCTCCCCTCCTTGATAACGCCGCCTGGCAGAACAATGTCTTCAAATGTCATGCCCACGCGCCCTTCTTCAAATTCCAGACGGGCCTTCCCGCTTATATCATTAAGCAGCCACTGAAGAATTTCAGGGCTCGCGCGAACCCCACCCAGCCACCGGGCAAAAGAAATATGGCGCATACGCGCGTCAATAACGGCCTTTGGCGAGTCTGCTTCTCCCGTCAACCCGGAAATGGAGCCTGTGAAATCCACCGTGGCGCCGTCAAAAACAACATGACCTGAAGACATATGCAAACTGCGCGCCGCCGTATCCACTCCAAGGGTCACGGCAAGTTCCGGCTGCAAAGTCCGTCCGGAAAACGAAGCGTCCATGCCCAATGCAACCGGGATTTTCAATACGCCGCCTTCCCAAACCGGAGACTCAAAATTGAGTGTGACATTCCATGGCTGCGCTCCTCCAAGACCGTGGACTTGAAAACGCAGTTCAGCAGCGTCAAGAAAAGAGGGCTTCCAGTGAATCCCCTCAATCATGATTTGGGTATCCTGCGCAGATTTCCAGAAAAAACGTCCGCCGGCAATGTGTACAATCCGCAGGATATCCAGCGTCTCTTCCAGCATTTGTTCCGGCGTCTTTTCTGATGGATTTTTTGTTTTTGAGAGTTCAAGCGTGGAAAAAAGTTCAGTCAATGCATTGATATTGACAAGCGGATCATGAATTTTGATTTCAGCGGGAACAATCTCTCCCTTAAGCAGGGGAAGATAGGACAAGCGTATCTGGATTGCCGGAATTTCCACCGCAACGCCGGCGCCGCTGTCCATTCCGGACTCAGGCGTTTCAATCGGCGGTCCCAAGCGCACGTTGTACAGGGTAACAGCCAGCGCAGGAAAAAAACTGACGTTTGCAGGTCCGGTGATGGAACAGGCCGTTCCCGTAGTTTTTGTAAATGATTCAGCCACCTTTTGCGCCAATACCGTGGAATTTGGGACGTAAAACAGAAAAAGGCCGGCTCCCGCCGCCATGATAATGAAAATGCCCCATAAACAGGCTGATACTCTTCGTCTTTTTTTACTCGATTCCATGGGTATCAGAGCGTGTTTCTTGAAAGGCATTCAATTCAGAAAATGCAATGTGCGGAATATGACAGGTGAAACCAGACCTTCTGCAGGCATGAAATATGTTCCCAATCCGCCCGGCATTGCGTCACAAAGCCGTCCATATCGGACTTACAAATTCAGGGATAGTTATTTCAGATACTTGAACTATTGGACGCGATTTGGCTCGATGCGGTTCCCGGATTTTCCAAAATCAACGCCCGGCATCAACACGCATATCCGAAAAATTTATTTCAGCAGCAAGGGTTCAATGCCATCCAGACGCAAAACCTTTTCATTGGATCCAGCCCCTTTCTGCTGGTCGGAAGACATGGAAAGCAGACCGGACGCCTCCGCTTCCTGGCTGACGCCGTCATCTGAAAGGTCTTGCGGCGAAAAGTCAAACCGCTCTTCCTTTCTTAAGGAGCGCGCCTTTTCAGTCGCAGGGAGAAAGGAATCCGCCTGGACAGCGGAGCGGGCGCGCACGGCGTCGTGCATAGCCTGTTCAAGCCGTTGCATGGATGCTTCCATATCGCGCATGCTGCTGACAAGGGCGCTTCGTTCCACCCGAATCGCTTTTGAAAGTTCATCTATCGCCCTGAGAACAAAGTAGAACATGACCAGCAACCCGGCAAAACACAGCATGAAAAAAGCCATGAAAAACGTCATCTGATCCGGCATTCCAAGCATATGAGCATTCTCCAACTTTCAATAACTGAAAAATTATGGGACACTATGCAGCGCGCAAGACTTAAAACCGCCGCGCCCGGCCCTTGGATATAATAGGCTTGCCCCACCTGGAGTGCAAGCGCAAAATTAAAAAACCGCAACTGACTGTAAACAAAAAGGTATCTGCTTATGGCTGCTCCCGGCATCCGACCGCGTCTTGTCGTCGCCGACGCTCAAGGAAATATCTATGACGACCCCGCGCTTCAAATGGTTTGCAGAAAAGGATATGAATTTTCTTTGCCGAAACCGGAAGAACTCATCCCTTTGCCCGAAGGAAGCGAACTCTTTCTTCTTCCCGGACGGAACGCCGTCGGGATGAATCCGCAAAGCGGGCAACTTGAAACAACCGGGGAGCTTGCCGTCGCCGCCTTCGTCTCGCCGGCCCACACCCTCACCGCCCATGCCGCATATATGACCCAAAACAATGCGCCCGTTCTTCCGCTTTTCGCCTATGGCGCCGTGGGGTATGCCCACAACCGCTTCTATGTGTGCGCCAAAAAAGTCGATGAAGACGTTCGTCAGGTCTTCGCCGGCATCCCGCAGGCGAAAATTGAGAAAAAGGCCCGCGAACTCATGCGCGCATATCCGAAAAACCGGCTTATGCGTCACCTTATGACCAACTGCGTGTTGACCTATGCCTGCCCTGCGGCCCGCAATCTGGCGCTGGGACGCTATGAAGCGCCGCTGCCGGTTTCCAAGGCCTGCAATGCCCGATGCGTCGGATGCATTTCAAAGCAGGAAAGCGGCTCAAAAATATGCGCCAGTCCACAAAACCGTATGGACTTTACTCCGACGACGCAGGAACTTCTTGAGGTCATGTGGCATCATGCCCGAAATGAAACGCGCCATCCCATCTACTCTTTTGGCCAGGGATGCGAAGGTGAACCGCTGACCCAGGCGGACCTTCTGGAAGAAACCATCCGGGCTTTCCGCGCCCAAAACGGCCCTGGAACCATCAATTTGAACTCAAACGCCTCCATGCCGGAAGCCATAGCCCGACTTGGAGCCGCGGGGCTTACTTCGCTGCGCGTCAGCATGTCCAGCGCACGCCCAAACGTATACGAACGCTATTACCGGCCGACCAACTTCACATTTGCCGATGTTCGCCAAAGCATTCTCAATGCTAAAAAACACGGCGTTTTCGTCTCGATAAATCTTCTGTACTTCCCGGGCGTTTCGGATACCGAGCCGGAACTTGCGGCATTGCTGGAATTTCTCGACCAGACCCGGACAGATTTTATTCAACTGCGAAATCTGAACATTGACCCTGAGCTGTATCTGAACCTTTTGGCGGATATGGAATTCGGACCAAGCATGGGCCTTGCAAACTTCAGAAAACGCATCCGCAAAGCATGCCCATGGATCAGGTTTGGATATTTCAATCCAGCCGTAGCGGCGGACATAAAAGAATCGACTGAAGCTGAAGAAATATGATATGCATATTCACATGAAGAGAGCATGCGCAGGCTGCATGCAAAACGCTCTTTGAACGCTCAAACGCCGTTCCAAAAGGGAAGGGATTATGAAAAAAGAACTCCTGGGGTTCATTACGGCAACCGCGCTTATTCTCCTGGCCGCTCCTCATATGACCGGCTCAGGCAATATGATCAACAGAAATGGCCGGTGGGAAAACAGCGCCCGCGGAAACCCATTTGGGGACAGTCGAATAAATCGTCAGGCCGACCCGCGATTCAATCCGTCCGCAAACCCCGGACTGAACCGGAAGGTTGATCCGCGTTTCAATCCGGAAGCCAACCCAACGCTTAACCGCAAAGC
The DNA here is from genome assembly GCA_944324045.1 of uncultured Desulfovibrionaceae bacterium. Lineage (GTDB taxonomy): Bacteria > Desulfobacterota > Desulfovibrionia > Desulfovibrionales > Desulfovibrionaceae > CALUUT01. The sequence goes on from CALUUT010000102.1 coordinate 4,816, forward strand.
CGACCCCAGATTCAATCCATCAGGCGAGCCTGGACGCACGAAGACCCCTTGATGCGCCGGCGGTTTAAACAGCAAAGGCATCCTCTGGCTCATGCCTTGCGGTTCTGTCGCGGCCCCAGCATATTGTGGGGATCCAAAAGAGCGTGATACTCTTCGCTGCTCATGACATGCATGTCTTCAACCAGTTTCTCAAGAGGCATGCCGGTCGCCTGCGCCTTTTTCACCAGAGCCGCGGCCGCTTCATACCCTATCACAGGGGCCAGCGCCGTCACTCCGCCCAATGAAGAGCGCACCATTTCAAGGCACCGTTCCTCGTTTACCGTAATGCCCTGCACGCAATTTTCCCGCAGGGTGTTAATGCCGTTCGTCAATATTTCAACAGACTCAAAAAGGTTAAAGGCAAGAATCGGAGCGAAGACATTAAGCTCAAGCTGTCCGGATTCCGCCGCAAAGGTGACGGTCAAATCATTTCCTATCACCTGATAGCAGACCTGATTCATGACTTCGGGAATGACGGGATTGATTTTTCCCGGCATTATGGAAGAGCCCGCCTGACGCGGCGGAAGGTTTATCTCGTGGAATCCCGTATATGGTCCTGATGAAAGCAGCCTGAGATCATTGCAGATCTTTGAAAGCTTGACCGCTATGCGCTTTAAAACGCCGGAGAGCATGACATACGCGCCCATGTCGCTGGTCGCTTCAATGAGATTATCAGCGGGACGCAAGGCAAGCCCCACGATATCGCCAAGCCTGTCGCATACATCATGGGCGTACCCCTGAATGGTGTTGATTCCTGTCCCCACCGCGGTTCCGCCAAGATTCACCTCGCAAAGCAGGTCAAGAACCACGCGCAGGCGTTCCACGTCTTCGCCCACAGTAACGCCCCATGCGGTAAATTCCGAGCCCAATGTGATGGGAACGGCATCCTGCAACTGAGTCCGCCCCATTTTTATGATATCCGCGAATTCTTCGCCCTTCTTCAAAAAAGCGCCGCTTAAGCTCTCCATGACCCGCGCCAACTCGCGTCCGCCCAAAATCAAAGCCACGCGCAAAGCGGTCGGGTAAACGTCATTGGTGGACTGGGAAAGATTGACGTGATTGATCGGATGAACAATGTCGTATCGTCCCTTTTCATGCCCCATCAGTTCAAGCGCGCGATTTGCAATGACTTCATTGACATTCATGTTGGTGGATGTTCCCGCGCCGCCCTGAATGACGTCCAAAGGAAACTGATCCGTCAGATCGCCGGCCTCCATTTCACGCGTGGCCTGAATAATGGCGTTCCCAATCCGCTCGTCAAGAATTCCCATTTCAACATTGATCATGGCCGCGGCGCGTTTCACCGCGGCCAAAGCGCGCAGAAAGTTGGGGTATCGGGAGATGGGCACCCCTGTAATCTGAAAATTCTCCATAGCCCGCACGGTATGAATGCCATAATACGCATCGGCAGGCACCTGCCGTTCCCCCAGACTATCCCGCTCCACCCTGAATCGCATTTCCAGGCTCCCATTTACGCTATGCTTCATTTTTCAAGTGGTTATAGTTAAATGCATATGCCAGCATATTTCAGTAAAGCATGTCGCAACGCCCCAAGCATGTTCGCTGACTCTCAATGACACGGAAAATCACCCCGCCTGAGCCTCTTTTTCCGCATGCAAAAACCATCACGCGCGGCGCGCCCGTTCCGCTGAACCTCTCTTAGTTTCAGCCGATGCGCTCCGCCGGCGCGTCATGCAGGAAAGCAGTGCCGCCAATGGAGCCGTTACATACTTATCCCGATGCCTGACGGCAGTCAGCTCATTTTCCAAAACCAGATCTTCAACGGACAGGGAAATCAGACTTCCCTGCGCCAAAGCTTCGCGCACAAGAACTTCAGGCAAAATTGTAATCCCAAGTCCGGCTTTGGCGGCTTCAATCAAGGCCAAAGAATTAACGCTCGTCCACACCGCATGCGCCGCATGCCCTAAAAGATACAAAGCGCTGTCGAACGTGTCGCGGGTTGCGCTGCCTTTTTCCCTTAACAGCAGCTTTTCCGCGCATAGCTCCTTTATGGTTAATACGCGCTTG
>CALUUT010000103.1 GCA_944324045.1 uncultured Desulfovibrionaceae bacterium
TTTGGAGCCATGGCCATAGGCGCGCCGGATGCCTCGATTGCCGGATCCGTCGCGCTGGCTCTGGGGATTGGGCTTCAGAACGTTCCGGAAGGAGTCGCTGTATCCGTGCCGTTATTGCGTGCGGGACTTTCCCGGCGCAAGGCTTTTTTCTATGGACAGTTTTCCGGTCTTATGGAGCCTGTGGCCGCTGTTCTTGGCGCTTGGGCCGTAAGCCTGATCTCGCCCGTATTGCCCTATGCGCTGGCGTTTGCGGCCGGCGCCATGATTTTTGTGGTGGTCGAGGAGGTCATCCCGGAATCTCAGGCATCCGGGAACGGCAATGCGGCCACAATGGGAACCATTGCGGGATTCGTGGTCATGATGAGCATGGATGTGGCGCTTGGCTGATGAGCGCAAGTAGGCGACACGTCGCTTTTTTTACACAAAAAGACGGACCGGGGCGAGCTTTTTTTCTCGGCCTTGCCTTTGTCCCGTTTTTTTATTTGGTTTTTTGCGGCGGCTTTTCAGATTTTTCAGCGACCGTTCCGTAAACAAAAAAGCGCGCCAGAATATATTCCGCCAGGGCCGCTATGGCCATGATGACAATCCATATGGTGAAGGGCTGTCCCGGAAAGAAGAAGTTCGTCACGGAATACGCGATGGATGTCAAAAGCGCAAAGAGTGTTTCAAGGCCGACAAACCGCAGTCCCCGGATGAACGAATGATCCGTCACTTGATAGGCGAGACGGCTGTCCAAAATAAAATATAAGGTTTTCCCTGCAAGATATCCAAGAGCTTGACCTAAAAATACGCCCAAGGCGTTTTTGATGAAATGCGATATGACGCCCAGCACAAGGTAGTTGAGGGCAAGGCTGCTGGCCTTGCTTATGAGAAAGTGCGTAAATGAGCGGCGCGCTGTATTTATGAGCCCGCTTTTTTTCTCTTTCAGGCTGTTCATGCGTCACTCCATGAAGTTTATACGTCAAAGCGGCGGCTATTCACAGGGTCCATCCGCCGCTGAGCATGGTGAGACCTTAAAAGAGGGGCGACAGGAAATGATGCCGCTGAATCCGCAATCCGCGGCGTTTTGCCGCAAACCAATGAGGAAGAAAGGCATCTGAAACGATGCGTTTGTCCTATTCTTCCATATAGGTTGCGGATTGTGGGGAGCGTTCAGACACTGTGACGGAATAGACGCGTATTCCCGTACACGCCGGGTTGGCCGCAAGTTCCGCCTGCGCCTCGTGATATATGAACCGCGCCAGATTTTCCGACGACGGATTGATTGTGTCAAAAGGCTGGCAAAAATTCAAGTCCTTATGATCAAGACGCTCCAGCACAGCCTTGAGCGCCTTTTTTATGTCTTTGAAATCCGCAAGCAGTTCCGTGTCCCTGGTGAGGGTATGGCCTTTCACGCGCAGTTCAACGGAAAAATTGTGTCCGTGCGGGGCTTCGCATTTGCCCTGGTAATGACGCAAGGCATGGGCTGAAGAAAATTCGTCTCGTACCGTCAGTATCCAGCATCCTTTAGAGGGTTCCATGACTTTTCCATTGGTTGAGGGCGGCGTCCAGGTCGCCGCCGGGTTTTACGGTATACTGCAGCCCGGCCTGCATCTGAAACACCCTGTGTTCATCCTCGATTTGCAACACAATCGGAACATCTCCACGGTGTTTTTTTACAATTTCCTTAAAATACATAAGGTTTTCTTCTGTAATAAATTCCACGCCAAGTTCGAAAATAATGGGCTCGCGACAGGAAAGACAAGCCGCTTCAAGCGGAACCAATTCCATGACCCGCAAAGAGATGCGCTGCGGTTTGACCGCGTTTTCCGGGCATCCGTTTTGCTCATCCTGAGATGTCGCGTTTTCCGGGCGCTCTTCGCCGCTTTCATCCGTTCCGTTATTGTCAGTTTTAGATTCACATGTTTCAGCCCTGACCAGGGCGACCAGGATTTCACCTTCCTTGACATATTTTTTGAATTCGTCATATTCGCTTGGGAAAATGGCCGCTTCCGTGGTCAGAGTCAGGTCTTCAAGCTGCATGAACGCCATGCTTTTTGCTTTTTTCTTGGTAAGATGCTGTTTTACATGTCTGATTACGACGGCTGTCCGGGCCTGTTGCCCAGGATACATGAACAGGCAGTCGTCCAGCGTGGCCAATTTCAGGCGGTGCAGCTCATTACGGAAGGGCAAGAGCGGATGATTCTGCAAAAACTCGTCCAGCGGCATGGCCCGATGCACAAGAAGTTTGAGCTGGCGCGCGGATTCTTCCGCATCATCGTCCGCATCGCCTGATGCGCCCTGCGCATCATTCTGAGGTTCGAGTTTCGCATCCAGAATGAGCAGGGCGTCTTCAACCAGAATATCGCGAATGGCTTCATAAGCTCGTGGGAAGACCACGCATTCCGCTGAGGAAGTCAAATCCTCGACCTGCAGAAAGGCCATTTTTTCTTCGCGTTTGGTAAGCAGGGTTTTAACGCCCGTCACCAGAACCGCAACCCGGATATCCCGCGCGTTCATTTCCCGGCAGTCTTCAAGCGTGGTGAGGTTCAAACCGACGATGCTTTTCCTGTAAGGTTGAAGCGGATGACCGGACAGGAAAAATCCCAAGACCTCTTTTTCAAAGCGCAGTTTTTCCGATTCCGCCATTTCGCCGATCTGTTGTTCCGGGCAGTCAAAGCCAAGTCCTGGTTTGACCTGAGGCTCAATGGTCACCATGGTAAACAGAGAAACCTGATTTGATTCTTTTTCCTTGAGTTTTTTCTGGGCTTTTGCAACCGCAATATCCAACCCGGCAAGCAAAGCGGCCCGGCTGCATCCGAAACAGTCGCAGGCGCCGCCTTTGATCAGGCTTTCCAGCACGCGCTTGCTGACCTTGCGCAAGGCAACGCGCATGCACAAATCAAGCAGCGAGCTGAATTCGCCGCCTTTTTCGCGTGCGGCCACAATTTCGCGTATGGCTTCCTCGCCTGCGTTTTTAATTCCGCCCAGACCGAAAATGATATCCCCCTCATGCACGGAGAATTGCCAGTGCGACAACTGTACGGAAGGCTGCAGCACCCTGATGCCCATATCCCGGCATGCGGCCACGTATTTCAGAAGTTTATCCTGGTTGCCCATTTCGGAGGTGAGCAGGGCCGCCATAAATTCGTGTTTGTAGTGGGCCTTAAGGTATGCGGTGTAGTAGGAAACCAGGGCATAGGCCGCAGAATGAGACTTGTTGAAGCCATATTCCGCAAATTTTTCCATCAAGTCGAAGATTTCATTGGCCTTGTCCGCCGGAACTCCGTTTTCACGGGCTCCATCTACAAAAATACCGCGTTGCTTGGCCATTTCTTCAGGATTTTTCTTGCCCATGGCGCGACGCAGAAGGTCCGCGCCGCCAAGCGTATACCGGGCCACGATCTGGGCGATCTGCATGACCTGTTCCTGGTATACGATAACGCCGTAAGTGTCTTTGAGGCATGCCTCAAGGGACGGCAACGGGTAGGTGACCGGGACCTCTCCATGTTTGCGCCTGATAAATTCATCCACCATTCCCGAGCCCAGCGGGCCTGGCCGATATAAGGCCAGCATGGCGATGATATCTTCAAAAGTGGAAGGATGGAGCATGCATAGATATTTGCGCATCCCCGAGCTTTCCACCTGAAAGATGCCGTCCGTGTCTCCGCGCGAATAAAGTTCAAAGACAGCCGGATCATTAAGGGGCAGGTTGTCGAGGTCCGGCGGGGTTTTTCCCTGGTCTGCAATGATATCCAGGGTATCCTGCACCAAAGTCATGGTTTTGAGCCCGAGAAAATCGAATTTGATCAATCCCACTTCTTCAACCATTTTCATGTCGAACTGGGTGACGATTTCATCCTTTTTTCCGCGATACAGAGGCAGATATTCGACCATGGGCCGGTCGGAAATGACCACGCCGGCCGCATGAGTCGAAGCGTGACGATTGAGTCCTTCAAGCCGCAGGGAAATGTCGATGAGCCGTGTTATCACCGGGTCGGACTCGTACAGGGACTGAAGTTCCGGCTCGGATTTCAGGGCTTTTTGTATGGTCATCTTAAGATCATCCGGAATCATCTTGGCGATGCGGTCCGTTTCCTGAAAACTCATGCCCAAAGCGCGTCCCACGTCCCGGACCACGGCCTTGGCCTTCATCTTTCCAAAAGTCGTGATCTGGGCCACGGAATCATGACCGTAGCGCTCTCCCACATAGCGGATGACTTCCGCGCGTCTGCGTTCGCAAAAATCCACATCAATATCGGGCATGCTGATGCGTTCAATATTGAGGAAACGTTCAAACAGCAGATGATACGGCAAAGGGTCCAGGTTGGTGATTTTAAGCGACCAGGCCACGATGGAGCCGGCGGCGGAGCCGCGGCCCGGTCCCACGGGAATGCCGTGGTCCTTGGCCCAGTTGATGAAATCCTGCACAATAAGGAAATACGGAGCGAACCCCATGCGGCAGATGACGGACAGCTCCATTTCCATGCGCTCTTCATATATCTTCCGGTCAACGGCATACGGCAGCTTGTCCAAACGGCGCTGAAGCCCCTCTCGACACAAGCGCCGGAATTCAAAACGCAATTGCTTGTTGCTTGCCTGTTCTTCCGGCGAAAGGTCCGACTCTCCCTTGGGCAGTTCCGCGGGATCTTCATATTCATCGGATACGTCCCTGAGCGGAGGCGCATTTTTGGGGGCGGTGTAGAGCGGAAAATGGTAATCCCGGAATTTCAGGTTAAGCTCGCAGGATTCCGCAATGCGCACCGTGTTCTCCAGGGCTTCGGGCACGTCCTTGAAGGCTTCAAACATTTCTTGCGGAGATTTGTAATACAATTCGCGCGTTTCAAAACGCATGCGTCGGGGATCGTCAATAGTGGTCTGGGTTTGGATGCACAGCAAAAGATCGTGCGCATCCGTGTCTTCTTTTTCAAGGTAATGGCAGTCATTGGTCGCGACCAGGGGCAGCCCCGTCCGATGGGCAAGTTCAATAAGCAAACGGTTGGCAATGGTCTGTTCTTCCAGTCCGTTGGATTGAAGTTCAAGGTAAAAGCGGCCCGGAAAAATTTCGGCGTATTCGTTGGCGATGCGGACAGCCGCGTCCATGCCGCCGTCTATGCCTGCGCCATCTCCGAATTCTTCCGCATTTTTGCGAGTCTGTTCGCCGCCCAGGTTCACGGCGGCGGCTTCCCCGGCCATAAGCACGCGCGGCAATTCACCGGCCAGACAGGCCGAGAGGGCGATTAAGCCTTCACTATGGGCGCGCAACAATGCCTTGTCCACGCGCGGTTTATAGTACATGCCGTCTGTGCAGCCCATGCTCACGAGCTTGATCAGATTTTTGTACCCGGTCATGTTTTGGGCAAGCAGCACCAGATGATACCGGGTCCGGGCATAGGCTGAGGTCTTATCTGTATAGTCGGTGTGCGCGACATAGACCTCGCAGCCGATAATGGGCTTGAGTCCTTCAGCCTTGGCCTGTTTGTAAAAATACATCGCGCCAAAGAGGTTGCCGTGATCCGTTATGGCCACGGCCGGCATGCCGTACTCTTTGGCTTTTTTGCACAGATCCTTGATGCGTATGGCGCCGTCAAGCAGGCTGTATTCCGTGTGGCAATGAAGATGAACAAATCCGGACATGAGGCGTTCCCCAAAAATAAGGTATGGTGAGGAAAAAGCGAACCAGACGCCCAGCATAGCCTTTAGCGCGATTCCGGGCAAGACTTGCCTTGCCGCACGGTCAATAGTACATACGCGGCGGAGAAATCGGATGACTTTGAAAGAACGAAAAAGACATACGGAATGGTTTCTTGATTTTGCGGGACGATGCTGCGCCGCGGATGAGGCGGCGTGCGGTTGCGGATTGAACGCGCGGCAGCGCGAGATATCGGCCGGACTTCCTCTTGAGCGGGCGCGGGCCGCACATCGCGCGTCCGGAAGCGGTGAACTGGATTTTCGGCCGGATGTGGTGAAAAAAGTCGGAGCCCGGAGCATCCTTGCGGCTCAGGATTTTGAGAACATGTCTCTTAAAGTCGAGCACACGTTTTATGTGCTCGACAATGCCCTTGAGCTTGCGCGGGCCGTTCCCGACGCTTTTCCGGATATGGAGCGCGTGTGTTTTCTTGCCGCACTGTATCACGACATTGGCCGTTTTCCGCAATATATGCGCTATGCGACCTTCCAGGACGCTCAGTCCGTGAACCACGGCTTTCTGGGGTCGAAAATCATGGGCGGCCCCGGTCCGCTTCGCGAAGAGACGCCATTTGTGCGCGGGCTTGCGCGGGCGGCGGTGTGCCTTCACAATAAATTTACTCTGCCGCGCGCATTGCCGCCGGCTTTGAGCCTTGTGACTGGAATTCTGCGCGATGCGGATAAACTGGATATCTTTCGGGTTGTGAGCGCATATACGCGACCGGGCGGCAAGCGGAATAGCGTGGTCACTAAGAATCTGGAAGATGAGCCAATGCGCTGGACTCCGGGGTTTGTTGACGCCGTTTTGAGCAGACGTCCGGCCAATGCTCGTTCGGCCCGGTATCTGAATGATTTTTGCCTGTTGCTTTGTTCATGGATTCCGACGTTCAATATTCCGCACAGCCGCACGATTTTGCTGCAAAGCGGGCTTGTCCGGACAATATTGGCGGATTTGCCTGACGCGCCGGAAATGGATGCTGTCCGGCGCACAGTGGAAGCCGCGTTGCAATGGTAACAGCTTTTTGACGATATCGGGGATTTTTGAGAATGCGGCATTGCGGCTATGTGGCCCTGCTTTTGGGCTGTCCGGCGCAGGCGCGTTGTGTTAACTGAAGTATAAATCCGGCATCATGACGGGAAGAAACGGCATGAGGCCTTATTTTTTGGGAGAAACGCATGGGATTGGATCAGTGTCTGCGTCGGAGTCTTGAGGAAAAGATGGAACAGTGCTGTAAGGATCTTGGTTGGGAAAAGGGCTCATATCAAAGCATGATTTTTGAATGTTCCCTTATGGAAGAAAACGCGGCCGCATCCCGTATGGCGCAGATGTTTGCCGCATGTCCCAGAGTGATTGTCGCTGAGCCGTGCGATGCGCAACGCACCATCGATATTCCCGGCGCCCTTCTGGACCGTGGGATGTTTCTGGCCGCGTATGCAGGCGCGCCGGGCGGCGGGCATATGCTTGAATTTATAAAAAAAGGAGGGCTCCCCGGTTTTTTGCAGCGTATGGGAGAGCTTAAGCTTCCTGGACGTCTCATGGTCCGCGCGCAGCGACGCGCGTTGCGTGGAGGGGTTATGATTGCGTTTTTGGAGTTGGAGCCGCGTTCTTGACAAGCTTTAGAGATATTTCATACGCTCTTTACATATGTGAAGATGGGGCGGATATCCTAAGACTGTGCGGAATAGTTTGCGTCAGGCATTATCCAAATAGTTTTTTACGGAGGTTGTATGAATGCAGGGGTTCCTTCTGAATCGTCTCCCTTATCCCGGCGTCATGTCGTTCTTTCTCTGTTTGGCGTAAACGTCATGGTGCTTATGTCCAACATTGACATAAGCGCCGTCAATGTCGCCTTGCCGACCATGATGCGGCATTTGAACACTCCTTTCAGCACAGTGCAATGGGTTGTCATAAGCTATATGCTGATGATCGCGTGCGTGCTTTTGCAGTTTGCCCGACTGGGGGACATGAAAAGCAAGAAACGCATCTTTTTCTGGGGCGTGTTCGTTTTCACCGTGGCTTCCGCCGCCTGCGGCCTGTCTTTAAACGCGGGGATGCTGATCGCGTGCCGGGCTGCACAGGGAGTGGGCGCGGCTATGTGCCAGGCCATGGGCGCGGCTATCGTCACGGAAGTGGCCGGACCGGAACATCGCGGCAAGGCGCTTGGCATTTATATGGCGACTTTGGCTGTGGGCCTGATGCTTGGGCCGTCCGTGGGCAGTTTCTGCCTTGCTCTTTGGAGCTGGCGCGCCATATTTTTTATCAATGTTCCTCTTGGGGTTATCGCTCTGACCATGATCGCGCTGTTTACGCCTACGTTGCCGCCGCTGAAAAGCGGGCAGAAGTTCGATATTCCGGGAGCGGCGCTTACCGCGGTGACCCTTGGCTCATATTGCCTTGGCATGACCATGTCCCAGGTGCACGGGTTTGGCAGTCCGTATGTTCTGGGGTTATTCGTCATAACCATAATCGGATTCATATGTTTTGTTTTTGTGGAAAAAAGGGCGGCCGCGCCCATGATCAATTTTGAACTGTTCCGGAATCCTCTGTTCGGCATCAACCTTCTGGTCAATTTTCTTTCCTTCACATCCAGCGCGTGTCAAACAATTCTTCCTTTTTATCTGCAACTTGCGCAAGGCTACAGCGTGGCTTCCGTAGGCCTGTTCCTTATGATTCTTCCCGCGGCCATTGCGATTTTTTCGCCGGTTTCGGGCGCGCTTTCAGATAAATACGGCACCCGGGCCATCAGTTTTATCGGGTTGATCATTCTGGGAAGCGGTCTGCTTAGCATGACCTTTCTCCGGCTTGATACTCCCTGGTGGAGTTTTGCCCTGCGGGCGTTCTGGATCGGTTTGGGCGTGGGCATTTTTCAGGCCCCAAACAATACCTCAATCGTCAATGCCGCGCCGCGGAAATATCTGGGCGTGGCCTCTGGAATGCTCAGCTATACGCGGGTTCTTGGACAGAATACGGGTATTCCCCTGGTGGCCACAATATTCGCTTATGCGGCGGCGTCCATGTCCATGGGCGCAGGAACCAATATAAGCGAACAACCGCCCGAAGCTTTGGTGTTGGGCATCACGCGCTCGTATCTGGTCATGGCCATTTTGCATGCGGTATGCCTTGTTCTTGCGTGCATTGCCTGGCGCATGGAAATAAAACGGAAAAACAGTCAAGCGGACGAAGCGCCGGCAGAATAGACATGCGGGTTTTGAATATTTAAGGGGAAAAGGCGCACGACCTTTCCCCCTTTGTTTTTTGCGGATGGGATTGTCCAAGTATTCCGGAAGCGGCGTTTCGTTGCTGTAAAAATCGTTCTAAAAGGTAGGACCCGGCACTATCCGCGTTCCTGGATAGAAATTGGCCCAGGCAAACCACATGCAATCCACGCCGACTACAGGCTCAAGACGTTTTCCCCGGAAATACCCCACGCCGCCGACGCCGTCGCGACTCCACTCTGTTCTGGTTTCCTTGTCGACCATTCTGTCCACAGCCCATTCAAAATTCAGGGTGCGGTCGTCAAAACTTCGTTTGTACAATCTGACCGTATCCAGGATGGGGTCATATACGGCGACCAAGGCGGTCACGCCCAGAGTGAAATTGACGACGCCGGCTTTGCGGACCGCAACTTTGTCCACAGCCGCAAAAAGACCGTCTTGTTCGATTCCCAGAACGGGGCGTTTGGGGTCCATGCGTTTGTCGATATTATGTATGGGATAGATTACCGGTCCCGAATCGTAATAGGTGCCGGGAAGCATATAGTCGCCATAGGGATCGCGGCCGTAATCCCGTTTAAATCCTGTGGAAGCGGAAAGAACCTTGGCTTCAGGGTAGGTCGCCTGAGCCCTCTCCCATGTCGTCCAGAATATGGGCAGCCGTTTTAAGGCACGCCCCTTGAACGCGCCGTCAAAGCATAATCCGGGCAGTTGAGCCCATTTGCTGTTGCTGAAAAAGTCATACAGCACGGAATTATTGTCCAAAAGCAGTCCGGTAACGCCAAAGCCGAGATTATATCGTCCTGAAACGCCGCTGTAGGCCGCAACCGAGCCGGTGAGCGGGCTATAGGTGATGACGGCTGTCGATTGGTCAAGGACTTCATTGATCACTTCATGCCAGACCAGAATACGCTGCGGATAGATGCGGGGGATGCCGTCCGGAAAAAAGAAGGCGATGAATACGGCTTCGCGCGGATCCATGGAAAGAGACGCATCGCGGACCGTCACATAATCCGGAGTTGTCAGGGCGGGAATGGCGTCGCGAAGTATTCCGGTTTCTCTCAAACGATCGCGCATTCCCGTGAGTATGGCTTCCCTGTCATCCTGCGGCGTATCCTGCGCCGCGGATTCGCAGACCGGAACAAAAAAAAGGCAAATCATCAGGAGCCAGAAAAAAGCGCGTGCTGATTGGCGAAAGCGTCCGCGCTGTCCGCAATGTTTGGCGGATGCCGTGTGACGGAACAGTTGGCTATGTCGGGATTGCATCGTCTCATGCATAGGTGTACTCTCCATGCAGGCCATTGTATGGCAAACATCGGTTATGGGCAATATGGCTTGCAAACTAAAGGGAGAGAGGCGATGGACAGGCGCAGACATGTGCTTATATGCGGGGGCGCTGGGTATATAGGTTCCCATATGGTGCGGGCTCTTGTTGAAAAGGGATGGGAGCCCGTCGTGTTCGACAATCTTTCCACAGGGCACCACGAATCCGTGCAGCATGAAGGCGTGACTTTGATTCGGGGAGACCTCATGGACAAGCAGTCCTTGCGTCGCGTGTTTGCGGAGTATTCTTTTGATGCCGTGGCGCATTTCGCAGGTTTGATTGCTGTTGGAGAATCGGTCTTAAGCCCTTTGACCTACTATCAAAACAATGTGGCCGGAACCCTGAATCTTGTCGAAGTCATGGTTGAATCCCATGTGCTTAGATTAGTGTTTTCCTCGACAGCGGCTGTGTACGGCAACCCGGGGACAGAACCTATTCCGGAAAACCATCCATGCCTGCCCCTTAATCCTTACGGACACTCCAAGCTCATGGTGGAAACCATTCTTGAGGATTGCTGTCAGGCGTATGGATTGCGAAGCGTGGCCCTGCGATATTTTAATGCGGCCGGCGCGCATCCTTCCGGCGAGATCGGCGAGGCCCATGCGTCTGAAACCCATCTTATTCCGCTGTGCATCCGCGCAGCCATGGGAACTGGCCCGGAGTTGAAAATTTTTGGCGATGACTATCTTACGCCGGATGGCACTTGCATCCGCGATTATGTGCATGTATGCGATTTGGCGGACGCTCACATCAGCGCCTTGGAATTTATGGATCAGGGGCCGGGCATGCATGTGTTCAATCTTGGCAACGGCAACGGATTTTCTGTAAAAGAAGTGCTGGCTGCGGTGGAAAAGGTTGGCGGAAAACCGGTCCCGCACCGCATGGCGCAACGTCGAGCGGGAGATGCCGCTGTCCTTGTGGCCGACAGCTCGCGCGCGCGGCGGGAGCTGGGGTGGCGGCCCAGGTATTCGGATATTGAAACCATCGTCCGCCATGCCTGGAATTGGCATATGCAGCAAAAATTCGGTGGAGAGTAAGAGTGGATTCGGATGTTTCATATGCCGTGATTTTGAGAATATACGCCCGATGTATGGCGTGTTGATTCGGTTTGATCAGCTTTGCGGGCGTAAAATTCATCGACTGGCGAACTTTTCTGGATAGTGCGCCGCGCAGGCGGCGTCGAAATTCAGAACCTTGCGAAGGGTAAAGCACAGCGCGCCAATCAGGCTCGTCTATTTTTCTCTGTGGTTTGGCCCCCCGGCCTTCAGGCCGGATATAGTCCCACCCCGCCCTGAAAGGCGGGGCATCAGATGAACGGAAGCTTGGGAGGGGGATCAACACCCTTCCCAAGCGCAAAGCCCTGAAGGGGTTTGCCGCCTTATACGGGCAATTTCAGCCTGCAGATAAAAGCGTTTATTTCTTCATCGCTTGCCCGCGCCTTGCGCCGGGCTGTTTCATGGAATCGGCCCTACACTGAAATATATCGCGCATCAGAGCCCGCGCATGGGCATCCTCAGCTTAAACATTCAGACAGATACGCTGGGCTTGGACGAGCATTTTGCATCGTGCTTTTGGGACTATTTTTAGTTTCATGCCATTTTTGGATAAGCATGGATGTGGGAGATAGGCGGCGGTCTTGCGCCATTTTTTTTGTTAGTGCGGCGTTTTATTCACAGCGTATGGGAGATTTTTGAAAAAGGGCGAAAAGCGGCGACGCCTTTATTGCATGCTTTTTGCTGAAATGCCAAGACGGCATATCAGGGGGGCGCTACATTGCCTGTGACGTTGTTGTAATATGTCTGTAAAAAGTTTTTACAATTGAACATATGATGAAATGAGACGCAACATGCTCAAATGTCTGGTGCAATATACAACGCAGTGTACAGGATGCAAGCCTGTTTTTATTTATAAAAAAGTTTAATTTGTAATATGCTATAATTATTAGTTTTTTAAAAAAGGTTACTAACTTGGCAATTCATATGTACTTTCGCGCTGTAAAAAGAAAGTATACCATGGCATAGCATGGCTGAGAGAATTTTCCATATGGTTTAGGATTTGTCGGGGGGAAGGCGGATGAAAGGTGAGATTTTTATTGTGGTGAGTGCCGCGCTGGCCATAGTTGTTTTTGCCGGTCGCGCCCTGGCGTCTGAATATAGTTCTGTGCGGGAAAAAACGTTGGGCCGGGGATGGGTTCAGATTTATGATTTTGACGCTATCAGGCTTCATGCCTATCAAACCAGTGATCCTTTGCATAATGAGTGTTTTTTGCTGGAAACGCCGGATAACCTTGTGGCGATTGAAGGACCGGGTTTTGACTGTGATATTGCAAGCTGGAAAGAGTATATTGAAGGTTTGGATAAGCCTTTGACCGACGTCCTCATTTCGTACCATCCGTCAGGCGGCCGGTGGTATAAGACCGCAAAAAGTCATGCTACCGCAAATGCCTTGCACGCCATGCATGAAGGAGAAACCAAGATACGGACCTGTTCGCTTGGCAGCGTGCTTTCTCCGGATTTTAATGATCACATTTCTGATATTGATTCCATTCTCAATCCCGGCCTTAACACGATTGGCGGCATTGAATTTGAAATCATGGATACAAATGAAGGCTATGATATCGCAATTCCGACTATCAAGGCCGTGTACACTCATACATTGGGCATGAGCACGTTGTGCACCCTGGCCGGGCAAAATCAGATTGAAAGGGTTCTTGGTTCTGTTTTGGAGTCGCTTGAACGCATCAGGGCCAAGGGGTACCCGTTGGTTCTTTCCGGACACGACACTCCAAAAACGCTGGCTGATGTGGATGTCAAAATTGCGTATCTCAAAGAGATGCGCAATTTGGTCGGTCAAAATATTGGGACGGAAGATTTGATGTCCCGCTTGAAAAATGCCTATCCATATGTGGAGCTTAAGTAATTTGAAGTGAGCGGCGGCATATTGCGCCATGGAAAAAATGAAGGGAGGCGTTCGGCGGGAACGTTTCGTCTTTTGTCGTTTTATGCGTGTATCCGGCGGGCGTCACTTTAATCCGCGTTTAAACAGCCAGACTCCGATGGTCAAGGTGCATACGGAAATAAGCAGCATGGCGGCGAGATTGGCGGATATGTCTGCAATTCCGATATCTTTTAACATCACGCCGCGAATGATTGTCAGAAAATGCCGGATTGGATTGGCCAATGTCGCGGTTTGCAGCCAGTCGGGCATATTGTCCACCGGCGTGGCGAAGCCTGAAAGAAGAATGGCGGGCGCCAGGAAAATAAAGGTTCCCAGAATGGCCTGTTGCTGCGTGCGGGACAGGGAGGAGATAAAAAGTCCCACGCCTGTGATTGAAAGGATGAAGACGAACATGGACGCATAAAGCAGGGCCAGGCTTCCGGCCATGGGCGCGCCAAAGAGAAACACTGCGGCCGCAAGAAGCACGGAGCCTTCGAACATGCCGATGATGAATGCGGGCAGAGCTTTCGCTGTAAGTATTTCCGCCGGTGTGAGAGGCGAGACAAGCAATTGCTCAAAGGTCCCCATTTCTTTTTCTCTGGCTACGGACAGGGCCGTGACGACCATGGTGATCATTGTGGTTATAATGCCTACAAGACAGGGCAAGGTGAACCAGAGATAGATCAGATTGACGTTGTACCAGTGCCTGACGAGAGGGACGGCCGTTTTCAAGACGGCGGCGTGCGATGTGTGCTTTGCGATAGATAAATTGCTATAATATGTCTGAATTATCTCGGAAAGGTAGCCGGATACGATTTGGGCCGTGTTGCTCCTGCGGCCGTCAAGAATGATTTGCACCCGCGCGGTCGTTCCGGCGTGCAGGGCGCGGGAGAAATCCTGGGGAATGACGACGGCGCACAGCGCCTTGCCCGAATCCATGGTTTCGCGCAGGTTCGCTTCATTGCGCGTAAATATCAGGCGGGTAAATATAGGGGCGCCGTCAAGCCGTTGCGCCAGTTCTTGTCCATGGTTGCCGTGGTCTTTATTGTATACAGCCAGATGTACATTTCGTATGTCCATAGTTGCGGTGAACGCAAAAATCACAAGCTGAATCATGGGTGGAACCGTGATCAGGATGCGGGTCTTTCTGTCGTTCCACAGGACGGCTATTTCTTTGATCAAAAGCGCCTGTATGCGGCGTAAAGATACAATGAATGCGGACGAGCGAGCCATGAGGGTCACTCCAGCCTTTTTTTTGTTTTAAGCGCCGTAAGCACGAAGAAAAACAGCGCAAATCCCGCAAGAACGATCATGTCCGGCCAGATCACGCTGTGTACGTCTCCAACCAGGAACAGGGTTTTCAGGCTGGAAACCATATATTTAGCCGGTATGAGCGCCGTAAGCGCGCGTATAGGCGCGGGCATGTTGCTTATGTCGTAAATCGCGCCGGAAAGCATGACCGCGGGCATAAAAGCCGTGAGTATGGCGAGCTGCGAAGCGAGAAACTGGTTTTTGGATATGGTGGAGATGAAAAGCCCCTGACCCAGCGCGGCAAACAGAAAAAAAGAGGATATAACCAGCAGCATGAGCAATGAGCCGCGTAAAGGCAAAGCGAATACAATCATGGAAATGGCGGTGCACAGGAACATGGAGGCGATGCCCAGCACAAAATATGGAATGATTTTTCCGGCCGCTATTTCCACGATGCCCACCGGCGTGGCCATGAGCGCTTCCATGGTGCCGCGTTCCCACTCTCGAGCCACGACAAGGGAAGTCAGAATCGTGCCGATAAGGGACATGATAATGGCCAGGCTGCCTGGAATGAGAAAAAAGCGGCTTTCCAGGTCCGGGTTGTACCAGGTCCGGATTTCGCTTTGAATGCCGGGCGCATTAGACGCAGAGGCGGCGGCGCGTTTTTGATTCCATTGCGATATCAGGGCCTGGGAATAGTTGTCCACAAACTGGGCCAGATTCGCCTCGCTGCCGTCCGTGATGATCTGGATTAGCGGCAAGGGACCGCCGGAAGATGCGGGTTGCGCCAGAAGCTCGGAAAAATTCTGCGGGATAACGACAAAGCCCCTGATGGCGCCGCGCGCGAGCAACGGTTCCAGTTCCTGTCTGGCGTGAGCGAGCGTTACGGAAAAATCACGGGATGCGGCGAAGCTTTGCATAAGGTCCATTCCTGCTTCGCCACGATCTTCAAGAACCACGCCGATGCGCAGATTGCGCACATCAAGGGATAAACCATATCCAAAAAGAAACAGCAGGATAAGCGGCAGCACAAAGGCAATGAGAATGCTGCTGATATCCCGTCTCATCTGGTAAAATTCTTTGCGGATGAGCGCCCCCAGTCTGCGCGGATTGATTTTCATATCCATGAGGTTTGGCTCCGGCTTATCTGGTTTGCGCGCAATGGCGCGTTTCTTCCTGCATATCCGCATTTTTTATAAGAGCGACAAAGGCGTCTTCCATGGTCGGCTCGGGAAGGTCTGGCCCGGCAACAGTATTTTTCAACTCATCCGGCGTGCCCAGCGCCGCGACCTGGCCATGAAAGATAAATGCTATCCGGTCGCAAAATTCAGCTTCATCCATGAAATGAGTGGTGACGAGCACAGTGACGCCCTTTTGCACCAGCGCATTGATATGCATCCAAAATTCCCGGCGAGCCACAGGATCCACTCCGGAAGTGGGCTCGTCCAGAAAAAGCACGTCCGGGGAGTGCATGAGCGCGCACGCAAGCGAGAGACGCTGCCGGTATCCAAGCGGCAGCGTTTCCGCGGCCTGAGCGGCAAAAGGGGCGAGTTCGAAAAGCTCAAGCATGTGCGCGACGGCCTCTTCCCGTTTTTTTCCATACAACCCGTATGCCTGGGCAAAAAAATGCAGGTTGCGCAAAACGCTGATGCCGCCATACAGAGAAAATTTCTGGGCCATATAGCCGATGCGGCCGCGTGCTTTTGAGGATGCGGCTGCAAGGTCCAGTCCCGACACCCTGGCCTGTCCCCTGCTTGGCTTTGAAAGGCCGCAAAGCATTTTGAAGGTTGTGGTCTTGCCTGCGCCGTTTGGACCAAGCAAACCGAACACTTCGCCGCGCCGGACGGAAAAAGTGATATCCTTGGCGGCATAAAACGAGCCGTATTTTTTGCTGAGCTGGCGCGCTTCCACGGAATATGCGTGTTCTCCGCCCGCGACAGGCGCAAAAAAACGGCTCAGGCTGGATTCGCCATGCGGCGCGCCGCCCAAAATATCCAGAAAGGCGTCTTCAAAACGTGGGGCGACGGAAACAAGGCGGACTTTTTCCGCGCAGGAGGCATGCGCTGCCGCATCAGGCAGAGAGCTTAAAGCGGCGTGCGTCAGATTCTCTGCATGGTCCGTTCCGATTCCGGCATCCGGCGTTCCCCGTATAGCTTGTTTTGGAGCCTGCATTTGAGCCGCATCGGGACAATCCGCCAACTGACCGGTTTGTAAAAACAGCGGCATGGTTTCATTGGCGCGCAGAACCAGGCGGATGGCGCTTCCCTGCATGGTTGCGTCCAGAATGGCCGGTTGTTTCAGCGCTTCGCTCAAGACGGTGCGCCGGTCGCCCGGCACGCCTTTGAGCAGGAAGGTCCGGCCGCGCATACGGCGGCTTAGGTCAGCAGGCTTGCCTGTAAAAAGAAGCGCGCCGCTGTTCAGGAGAAACACCTCATCGCAACGCTCCGCCTCGTCAAGATAGGCCGTGCTCCATATCACGGCGGTATGTTCGTTCACAAGTTCGTTGACCATGCGCCATAGTTCGCGGCGCGACACCGGGTCCACTCCTACGCCCGGCTCATCAAGCAACAGAATGCGGGGCTTGCGCAGAAGGGTGCAGGCCAGCCCCAGTTTTTGCTTCATGCCGCCCGACAGGTTTCCGGCCATGCGTTTTTGGAAGCGTTCAAGGTCTGTGAAGCGGAGCAGGCGGTCAAAAATATCCTGTTTCTCCGTGTCCGGAATGCCGTGCAGCCGCGCATAGAGATTCATATTCTCCAGAACAGTAAGATCTTCATACAGTCCAAAGCGTTGCGGCATATAGCCAAGGTCGGCCTGCGCCGGAACCGGGTTTGCGGCCATGTCCCAACCGAGCACGGCGACGTCGCCGGAATCAGGGCGCAACAATCCGGCAATGAGACGTAACAGCGTGGTTTTACCCGCTCCATCCGGTCCGACCAGACCCGTGACTATGCCCGGACGCACTGTTATGCTGACGGCATTAAGCGCTGTGGTTGTCGCGCCATTGTTTATGAAGCGTTTGCTTACCGCAGCAAGGCGCACAAAAACCGGGGATGATTTCGCGGTCATTGCGCATGCTCCAAAGACTCCGGACGCATCTGCCGGGGACCGTCAGGAATGGCCGGCATGCGCGTGGGCGAGCCGTCCTTTTTTGCCGTCAGCAATGTAATTGTGACCGGCTGGCCCTGGCGCAACAAGCTGGTTGGCTGAACCGTTTCAACGCGGATCATGTACACCAGTCCGGGGCGGTGAGTTGT
>CALUUT010000104.1 GCA_944324045.1 uncultured Desulfovibrionaceae bacterium
GAAAGCCAAACACCATGATAATGCCGCTGGCCGCCGACAACAAAGGAAAGATGACGCCGCGCACCGTGCGCAAGAAAAACGCCAGAATAGCGACGGACAAGACAAGCGACACCCCAACCAGTTTTGGGGTTTACTTGGCCATGTACACCCGCTTTTCCAAATTGATGACCGGCAGCCCCGTGGTCCTGGGGTTTAAGGACGCATATTTTTCCCGCGCCGCGATTTCATTGACCTTGCGTCCGATTGCAATGTCGATGCCTTCCCCGTCCGGTCCGGTCGCATGGGCAGGCAACCGTTTCAGGCGGAGCATAATCCAAGCCTGCCTGCCGTCATCGGACACGATGCGGTTTTTAAGCGAGGGTTTGCTCATGGCTTTTTCCCGTATCGCCTGCAAGGACGCCGCATCCTCAGGAATGGGCTCAGGCACAAGATCGGCAATATCAATGCCGTATTCGTTGCCCTGGGAAAATTCCATATCGGTCAGTGAAAGCACATCGTCGGCATACGGAACTTCTTTTTTCAGCTCTTGGCCCATTTCCCGGATAAGCCGCAAGGCATTCGCATCAAAAATATTGTCGCTTTCCACCAGTACCGCGCAAAAATCATCATTTCCGAAAATGGATTCAAAATATTCTTTGGCGACAAGCAATGCGTCGCCTTCCAGAAAATAGTTTTCCTGGTTTGTGTCGGACTTGACCAGTCGAAGACCGGATATGGCCACTGCCAGCAAAAGGACAAACACGATCAGGTTGACAACGCGGAATCTGAGAATCTGTCTTCCCGCGCGCCTGAACCGTTCATTCATTTTTTCAACATCCAGCATGCCTATTTCTCCGACGAAGCATCATAGCCGCGTCTATCATGAGCGACATTCGCGCCCGTTAAAAACTGTATCTCACCCGGCCCCAGACCTGGGCATTTTGTCTGTACATGCCATAGGAGCCGTCATCGCCATGAATATGATCCCATCCCAGCGCAACGCTTAACCCATCCATGACCTCATATTCCGCCATAAGCCTGTTGACGAATTCTCCGTCATTCAAATAAAAAAACGTCATATTTGAAATTGTAAGCGTTTGGCTCAAAAACTGCTTGGACACATTAAGCGTGACCTGCGGCGTATGTTCCTTGGCCGAAAGCGCAGACTCATAGTCCTGTATCCAGTCATCCGTAATTTGCGCCGTCACGGTCCAGTCGTTGCCCGGCGTCCAGTCCACGCCCAGCAGATACTTGACCAGGTTTTTCTTGCGCGGCTCGCCGTCCGTCGCCGCCAAATAGCGTCCGCGAAAAAAAGCGGCCTCTCCACGGAATACAAAATCCGTCCATGGAAAGGAGAAATCCAGTCCAAATATGGTCAGGCGTCGATGATCCGGGGTGTAATCAACAAATATCCCCTCTTCATCCAACCCGGGCGCGTACCACATGGCGGGATTGTCGTCCCAGGTATAAAATACAGAGACCGACACATCGAAGCCCGCGGTATAGGTTTCAAGCTTCATCGCAAATTCGCTGTTTTTAAGAGAAAAGCCATGCGGTTTGTCCGCCTTGTGCCGTATCAAACGCACGGAATCAGGAAAGGGCTCCACAGACCACAGACTGCCTTTCTCCGGCTGCGTGGCGGCGCGAAATACAGGAATCCAGATGAATTCCGCGGTCAGGCTGTCTCCAAGAATGCGGAATTTGGCGGCATCCACGGGCAGACGCATATTGTCAAGATCCCATGTGAGCGGCTCCGTGTAGTCCGTTGGAGAGATGTTGTCCGTGATGCGCAGGCCGTCCGCCTTGCCCCAGATGATGACCTGACGCCCCACGCGCAAATCCCACATATCGCCTGTATGCTCCAGCCAGGCTTCATGAATTGCGGCGCCTGTCTGATCGTCGATAACCCAGTTTTTTTCCGCATCCAGAGACAAAAAACCGTAAAGCCAGTCAAAGTCAGCCCTCAGCTCCATCCTCATGCGGGCGCGGGACGTAACCTTGTCGTGAGGGGATTGCGTGCGCATGGACTGGGTCAATTCAGCCCATCCGGAAACGTCAAAGGCATCGGCCCATTCATCCGCTTTCCCCCAACTCCCGCCGGCCGCCTGAGCTATTCCCGCGCTCGTCAAACAAAACGTCAGCGCCAGCGCGACAACCAGACGAACCATGGAACTAGAGCCTTCCCCGCTGAAGGGTAGCCACACGGAACAGCTCGTCCCCGACTCCCGTGTCGTAATCGATGGAATCTATTTGCAAAACCGTCTTATGACTTCTGGAGACATTGTCCATCTCGGAAAGAAACACGGTCCAGAATTCCCCCACCTTGCGCAAATCCTTTATGGTCAAAATTTTGATCAAACCGTCCTTGTCGTAATACTCCACTCGAACGGCGACATGCGATATCTTGTCCACAAAACTCACTTTACGGGCATACGCATCGTCAGGGTCCACAGGAATGGACTCAAGCTTCCAGCAGTCATAGCCTTCCCAGGTTTCCTCTCCCAAAAGCGTATGCGTATCCTTATCCACACTGCGCTTGCCGATATCGTCATAGGTGAAATCCGTACCCATGAAGTACTCGTTTTTACTGGCGCCGCTGATGCGGCGCACGCTCTTCATGGCCGGCATATACAGCCAGCGGTCATCTTCATGAGTCACATCGTCATAGGACCAGGACAGGAACATGGTGTCTTTCACGTCCGCCGGCTCGCGAAACAGCATAATCGACTTCTGGTCCCGGCCGTAATCCTTGGAGCGCATCTCCACCTTCCGAACGCGCGTCGCGCCGCGGCGGTTGATGAGGGTCATGGTGCACACCTGCGCCCTGTCTTCGCCGTCTGGCCGATCATGAACCAGCATAGCGACGGCCCGGCCGTCAAGTTCGGCGCAGACGGCCGCCGTGCACGATGCAAACAGCATAAAAACAAGAAAAAAAAACATATTTCGCATAATAGACATAACATCTCCTTGACAGAACCGGACCGCTTTGATCCGGAACAGAGACTAGAGCCGTCATCGCGCCGAAGAATCAAAACACGGCGTCCGGAACCTGTTTAAAACCGCTTCTCCAATATGCTCGCGCCGTTCCCTGTCGGTAATGCCCATGCCTTCACGCGGAACAATATTCAGCACCCCAAGCTTGCCTACATGTTGCCCCTTATGCATGAGGGAGACGGCCTCGCTTACCTTTTCCAAAGGAAAGACGCGCGAAAGCACCGGATGAAGGCGTCCTCTGCAGATAAGTCGCGCAGTCTGCATGGCTTCAAAGTAATTGGCTCCGTGCGAGCCGATGATGGTTTTCACCGTCTGCCACAGGTAACGATTATCGAAAACATGGTCATAACCGGAGGTGGAGCCGCAGGTGACCACGCGGCCGCCTGTTTTGGCGACGCCGACGCTGGCGGCAAAGGTGGAACGTCCTGTATGCTCAAAAACGATATCGCAATCCTCGCCCCCCGTGTATTTACGGATGCGCGCCTTAAGTCTGAGTATTTGACGGGCCCTGGTATGGCCGTATTCGTCCAAAAACAGGTCTTCGCCCGGCTTGCGCTCAAGGACAATGACGTCGCGGCAGCCCAACTTCCGCACGACTTCCGCTTTTTTCTCGCTGGAAACAATTCCTATCGGGAATCCGCCGCCATTGAGCACCAGTTGAATGGCGAACGCGCCAAGACCGCCGGATGCTCCCCAAATAAGCACATTTTCGCCCTGCTTCATTCGGGCGCCGTTTTTGGAAACAAGCATCCGATAGGCTGTAGTCGCGACCAGGGGCATGGATGCGGCTTCCTCCCAGGAAAGGTGTTCCGGCTTTGGCAGCAGCTGGTTTTGCCGCACCACCGTGAAATGGGCAAATGAACCGAAGTTCGTTTCAAAACCCCAGGCCCGGCCATAGGGGTCGCGCACTTCGTCGTCATAGACTTCCGGCGAAGCCAAATCCACCACAGCGCCGAAAACAGTCACCCTGTCGCCCGGTTTCCATCGCGTGACCGCCTTGCCCACGCGGACCACCACGCCTGCGGCGTCTCCGCCTGGAATATGATAATCCTGGTTGTGTTTCGCATTAAATTCGCTGAACTTGGCGAACTCTCCAAGAAAATGGAATCCTGGCGCAGGCTCGAAAATCGCTGTCCAGACATTATTGAAATTGACCGCTGAAGCCATGACCGCGACCAGCGCTTCATCCGGCGCAAGTTCAGGCAAGGGAACTTCGTCCACATGCAGCGAACGGCGCGGGTCTTTTTCCTGAAAAGCCTGCCCGCGAAACATATCCATCTCGTCGCGATGCACGGTGACCGCCGTCATGGTTTCAGGCAAAGGAGCATGGGCGAAGTCCTCTGAGGTCGCCTTGCCGTCTTCCGTCATATCCACAAGTTGTCGCAACTCAGAACGCATTATTATCTACCCCCCTCCCCTTTCCGGCGCAGCCCAATATCCATCCCACGCCGGGAACCAATATCGACACATCATTGTTCAAAAACGCCGGCCTCTGCGACGGCTCCAGACTCGCCGCCATGCAGGACGCTCCCGCAGCGGCCTTTTCATCCGGAAGCAACCTGGCCGCACCCGCCGGAATTCTGGCAAAACACGTCATATATAATCCCCTTCATATCTGGTCATAACATCCCCTAATACCTGTCATTGCAATCTCCCGCATCATTGCCGCCTTGAAATGAACGGCGCGGACAGTATCCGGCATGGCGTCCGTCCACGCCACTCAGCATTCCAACGACGTCACATCATGAGAAAATCATGCCGTGATATCAGGCGTCCGCCCGAATGGCGTCCATGATCATGCGCAGGGAATCCCCACTCATGACGGTCAGATGATTACCGGGAACCTCAATCACTTTCATATCCGCCGCCTGCGACCAATAGGCCATGGAATCGGGTCCATCCTGCGGATTGCCCGTGCCGCGGAAAAAGGTGATGCGGCCCTGCCAGTGCGCAGGTTTGTACTTGTGCATGGCGTCAAGATTGCTTCTCAGCACGGCATATCCATCCCTGAACCTCTTTTCCGACATGCTTTCAAAAAAGCCCTGTCCGCGCGCTCTTTCATACAAAACCGAAAGCCGCCGCTCCTGCGTCATGTCCGCAAGTTCAGACAAACCGACAATCGGTTCACGTTTTACGTCCGTCTCCCTGACCATGGCGTTCAAGGCGCTTAAATGCGCATCATCGTTCACCCCGCGCACAAGGCTCATGGGCATGCCAAGCATCCCGGCATATACGCACAGGGAACGGATATCATCCGCATAAACCTCGCGCGGCAACAGATAGGAATCTATCAGCGTCACCTTTTCAATGGGAATTCCGCGACCTTTCAGCTGAGCCGCCATTTCATACGCCACAAAGCCGCCCATACTGAAACCAATCAGCCGGTGGGGTCCTTCGGGCTGTATCTTCAGCATGGCCTCAATGTATACGGCGGCCATTTCTTCAATATTGGCCAGAGGCTCTTTCCGGCCATCCATGCCTGCGGGCTGAAAACCGTAAAGCGGCGTATCCGGCTTCAGGCGATGCGCCATTTCCGCGAACATCAGCAAGGAACCCTCAGCGCCTGGGACGCAGAACCATGGAGTTTCGCGGCCGCTTGGCTGAAGCGCCGTTACCGCGCCATGCCCGCTCGCTGCCGGGGCGTCAATGCGCCGCGCCATATCTTCAAGGGTTGCAATCATGTAGATATCAAGAACAGAGAGCTCGACCCCAAACGTTTCATGCACCTTGCCGATTAAAACAGTGGAAAGAAGCGAATCCCCGCCCAGCTCAAAAAAGTTGTCCTTTAAACCGGGCGAATCCACATGAAGCGTCTCCGCCCAAATCGCGGCCAGCTTTTTTTCTGTTTCACTGCGCGGAGCGACATACGGCCTGCGTTCCTGCAAAGACTCCATTCCGGGATGGGGCAACGCCCTTCTGTCCACCTTTCCGGAACGGTTCAAAGGCAACGCATCCATAAAAATATACTTTGAAGGCAACATATAGGCGGGCAGCCGGCTCTCAAGAACCTGCTCCAGTTTGGAAGATTCAAATATCTTCAGGATATCCGCGGCGCGAGCGCAGATCACGTCTATTCCCATGCTGGCGAAATTGGCGTTCAGTTTGGGAAAGACATGAACATCGGCAAATCCCGCGCAACGCAGACATTCTTCCCATTGTTCAACGGAAAGAAGCGGATGCAAAGGACGCAGGTCCGTATCTTCAAACACGTCAAATCCCTGCTGAAGCCCCATCCCAAGGTCGAAACACTTCAAAAAAGAGGTTTGTTCCACAAGGAACAATATCCCCCCAGGCTTCAACAGGGAGAGAAGAGAGCGCAAAGTATGGGCGATGATGCGCGTATCGTGAACAACGCTGCTTGCCACAATGGCGTCATAGGAATGCAGCTCCAGACCCTGCGCTTCTGGCGGATTGTTCAGGTCATAAAACTGATAGGACACGAAATCGTACGCTGCGAAGTTCGTTTCCGCGTTTTGCAGAAAATACTTGGAGATATCTGTAAAAAGATAGTCCGTTCTGGCGCCGTCCAGCGCTGCAAGTATGCCCTGCGTCGTGCCGCCATGCCCGGCGCCGACTTCCAAAACCGTCATTTTTCCCTGCCGGCGTTCCCCTTCCATAAGTTTCAGGGCATTGCCGATTAACCGGCAGGAACTTTTAAACATGACCGGATAGAGATCCTTAGCCTCCGGCGAGGCGTACAATTCCGCGGAATGGATGCGTTCGCGCAAAAGATCGGCAAGGTGCAAAGCGGTATTGTACATAAACTCGTCCATCTTCCGCCCTGCGAACATGGCTTTTAGCGCCTCAACAGAGCCGACTTCAAGGGGGCGCACGCTGCGGAATCGTTCGCCCGCCTGAACAAGAACGCCCTTTTCGCACAGATTGAGCAGCGCGCGCCGCAACCATTTTCCATACCGGGAACTGATGCGGGTATGACGGATGATCTCTTCAATGGAATAGGCGTCGCCAATCCGGGCAAACAGCCCCAGTTCGGAAAACGCCGCCTGCACCCCGGCTTCATACAGCTCTTCTCCCAATGCATAGGCAGCCAAACTCTGGGCGTCCGCCTCGGCCCCTTTGCCGAATTCACGATCGAAATCAAGAATGCGCCGCCATGACTGCTCGCGCTCTTCGGAATGAGCCTCCAAAGTCGTGCAAAGCGCTTCGGGACTCGTTTCATCAGGCACGACATAGGCCGCAAGATATTCGGATTCCCCCTGCTTCACCGGATTGACCACAGCGTCCTTAACCCCTTCGCATGAGCGCAGGACATGCTCTATTTCTCCAAGCTCCACACGAAAGCCATGAATCTTAAGCTGGGTATCCTCGCGCCCCATAAGCACAATATAACCGTCCGGATGAAAATAGCCCACGTCGCCTGTCCGATACAGCCGTTCTCCTGTGACCGGATGCATAATAAAGGCCTGCTTTGTTTTTTCGGGATCATTCCAATACCCTCTGGCAAGTCCTGCGCCGCCGATATACAGGGAGCCCGGAACCCAGTCCGGACATTGCTGCAAAAACTGATTGAGCACATAAAAACGCTGATTGCGCATAGGCGCGCCATAGGGAATGCTTTTCCACTGCGGGTCTATCTCGCCTACGGGATAAATAATGGACCAGATGGACGCCTCCGTAGCGCCGCCAAGGCTGACCACCTGGGCGTCGTATTGTTCCCGAATGCGCTCCGGAAGAGACAGCGGCAACCAGTCCCCAGACAGCATAACCAGTCTAAGCCCCCCTTTTCCGGCGTTTTTGCGCGTGGCGGAACGGTATTCAACAAGCATCTGCATCATTGCGGGCACTGTATCCCATATCGTGACCCCTTCCCGCTCCACCATCTCAAGCCAATGGGACGGCTCCTTTTCCTTGGCCGGATCGGGAAAAACAAGTGCCCCGCCCGCAGCCAGCATTCCGAACACGTCCCATACGGACAAATCAAAACTCAGGCTGGCCAAGGCGAAAACCCTGTCCACCTGATTGATCTGAAACCGGCTATTAATATCAATTATGGTATTAAGCGCGGCCTGGTGTTCAATCATGACGCCCTTGGGCGCGCCGGTTGAGCCGGAAGTATAGACGACATAAGCCAGATCGTCGGGCGACTGTATCGGAGAGCGTTGCAGGAGCGGCGCGGGCTCTCTTTCCTCAAGCGCATCGACAAAAACCGTCGCAAGGTCTTTGGGCCACTCCACGGATGCCGCAAAACACGATTGGGTCAATACTATGCGGACATTGCCGTCCCTCAAAATGAAAGCAAGGCGTTCGGCGGGCTGCGCCGGATCCACGGGAAGGTACGCCGCGCCGGCCCAAAGAATTCCCAGGACCGCGACAACCTGCTCCCAGCCCTTGGCCATGGAAACGGCGACAAGTTCTCCGGGGCGAACCTTTCCATCCAGTTCGCAGGCCACAGCCGCGGCGCGGCGCAGCACTTCGCCATAGGTCAGTTTTCTTTCAGGAGTAATGACTGCGACAGCGTCGGGACATGTCGCGGCCCGCTTTAAAAAGGGCGCATGCAAAAGCCCCTCCGGGATAGGCGCATCGGTTGCGTTGTACTTTCGGCGCTGAGCAAGCTGGGTTTCAGGAAGCTCCACGACGGTCTTTTCCCGCCAAAGCGCGGGCTCTCTGGCCAATCGTTCAAGCAAGCCGGTGTAAGCATCAAAAAGCGCATCCAGATAGCCGGGCGGAAAATATTCGGAACGGACATCCCAATGAATGCCAAGACGTCCCCAATCCTCAAAAACCTGATGATCGATAAGCAGTTGCGGAGTCTGACTGGCGGAAAAGACAACCTTCGCCGGGTTGCCGTCAAGGGTCACAGTCGTCAACGCGGCGCTGTATTCGCCCATAAGAAACGCGCTGGTGAAGACCACCGGCATATATTGCTGTTCCTTTTCCGACCGGTATCGATTGAGTTCGCGCAGTACGTCCATCCCGCTGAATTGCCGGTTGTCAAGATCATTCCACAGACTGTCGCGCAACGCTCCGGCCCGTTCCTCGAATGTCATGTCTGGATTGGCCTTGACCTCAAGCAGCAGCGTGTCCGTGAAATCTCCTATGAGCTTATCAATCTGCGGATGCAGCGGAAGCCGGTTGAACAAAGTCAGATTCAGACAGAAATCCGGCTCGCGATTCCACAACCGCAACACTTCGGAAAAGGCGGCCGCCAGAATGCTTGTGGGCGACAGTCCTCTTTTTCTGCCCATATCTTTAAGGCGGCTCCAATCCTCTTTGGAAAGCCCGCCGGCATATCGCTTGACTTTGGGGCGTTCCCTAATATCCTGTTCCGTGAACACAGGCATGTCCGGAGCCGGCGCAAGCGTGGGGATGCGTTTTTTCCAATAGTCGCGCGCCGCCCTGTATGAATCCATGTTTCTGCGGTTTTCCAAGGACAGCACATAGTCGCGGAACGTAAGCTCCATGGGCTCAAGCAGGCAGTCCGGGTTTTCATAAAACTGCTTGATCTCATCCAGCATGGTGCTCAGACTCAACACGTCTCCGAACAGCCCTTCAAGACTCAGATGGATATGGTATGTCTTCTCATCAAGACGACTGACATAGATATCAAACATGGGCCAGATATCCGCGGGCTTGATGATCTGCCCGAGCTCGTCGCGAATGGCGTCGAGTTTGGCGGATTTTTCCTCTTCGGAAAGCCCCCGCAGGTCAAAATACCGGATATCATAGGGCGGAACGGTTTCCAGGACGCGCTGCCGGCCGTTCGGCAAAATAATGCAGCGCATCATATCGTGACGCTCAATAAGTTTTCGCCATGCGGCCTGATAGCGTTCCACGTCAAGATGACGGGTTTCCAGCTCAAAATAGACATGACTTGACACGTCGCTCATGCCAAGCGCCGCGTTTTCCCGCCCAATCACATAGGCAAGCTGTATGTCGGTCAGGGGAAAAGGCTTGTACCGGTCCTCTGGCCTTACAACAATGATCGGCTTGCGCTCGACTTCCGCGGCATCCTCAACTCCTTCCTTTTCCAGAAACATGGCCAGAAGGGATTCCTGTTCCTCTGTAAGCCGGTTTCCCCCTGGAAGCGTGGATTCACAACTCATCAAACCCTCCAATGTAAACGTTGCGGCCCGGACTACCCTCTCCCGGCCTTTTTCACTCAACCCCGCTTTTTTTCCGCGAGCATCCTTTGCACTTCCTCAGGCGACATGTTTCGCACCTTCATATACATTTGCGCGATTTTACGCGTCTGGCCTTCCCGCCTTTCATGACGCGCAAGAAACGCCGCGAGCTTCGCCACGGTGTTTTCTTCAAGCAGTCCGCGAATCGGGATTTTTATGCGGAAAATTTCTTCCAGCCTGGAAACCATGGGCAAGGCGTGCAAGGAGTCGCCGCCCAGTTCAATGAACGTATCGTGGACTCCTATATTCTCGATTCCAAACAATTCCTGCCACACCTCCGCCACGACACGCTCCACATCATCAGCGGGCGCGACATAGGGCGTCGCCAGACGCGGGCGTTTGGCGGCAACGGTTTTGACGTTAAAGGACTTATAATCGATCAACGTCTTCTTGATATTGTTCAGAAACGTTTCCATGAGCGCGCCATAATCGGATGTGGACACAATCAATTGCTCAACAGGGGCGGCAAGGGCGCGCTCAATGCATTTCATGCCTTCAGCGGGCAGAATTCCGCGCACCGGAACATCGCCCATAAGTTCAATAAGTTTGGGCAAAAGCTGCACGCCGATTCCCACGCCGTCCCAGTACCCCCAGTTCACGGCGACGACGCGGGTTTTTGTGGATTCGCGATTCTTCTTTTGGGCAAAGGCATCCATGAACAGACATGCCGCCGTATAATCGGTATGCCCAAGGGCGCCGACATGCGACGAAATTGAGGAAAAGAGCATGAGAAAATCAAGACTGTCCCGTCCAAGCTCATCCAATACAAACGTGCCATGCACCTTCGGGGCAATGACGGAAAAACTCCGTTCCGCGGTCTGCGCCTGAATCATGCTGCTGGCGGCCGTGGACGCGGCATGAAAGACGCCATTGATTCCGCCGAAAACGCGCGCCGCCTCATTCCATACGCGCAGCATGGAGTTTCTGTCCGCGACATCCGCCTGCATGGGCAACGCATGCGCGCCCATGCCCTCCAGAACGCGCACCTGAAGGATGCGCCGTGAAACGGCATCATCCTCTCCATGCAAATGCAGCCACGCGTCCCACTCCTCACGCGGCGGCAAGGCTGTCCGTCCGGTCAGAACCAATCGGGCATGATACTTTGCCGCCAGATATTTGGACAGTTCAAACGCCACGCCGCCGAAACCGCCGGTAATCAGATAAACGCCGTTCTCTTTAAGTGGAATCCGTTCCGGAACGGAAGGCGGAAGGCATATATTGTCAAAAAACTGTTCCCAGCGGTGGCGGCCGCGATAGGCCGCAATGCCGCGAAAGGCTTTCGCATCCTGTTTTTCCTCTACCGCATGAGAAATGGCCGCGACGTCGCGAATGACCGCATCCACAACTTCATGGCGCGGCGCGCCCGGAACGGGTGTTTCAATATCGATGTTCATGGTCTGGACATGCAGAAATTCACTGGGAATCACCTTGCAGGGTCCAAGAACCATGACCTTTTCGGGAGACAGAATTTCATCGCCGGTAACGGAATGAAGATGGTTTGACACAACGCCGAGACTGACCGGAAGTTTTTCCATGCCTGCGGCAAAAAGGGCCCGCGCTATGGCAATGAGACTGTGGTATCCTGTAGGAAGGCACGCCTCATAAAACGCGGGACCGCTTTCCAGTGAAGCATCGGATGTGACGGACCAGGCGTGAATGATGCGTCCCGGTTTCATTCCCTGATCAAGAAGCGCTTTGAACAGAGAAACATACTCCGCTTCTTCAGACGGATTGATTTCAAAGGCGAGTCCGCTCTGAACAAAACCGGCTCCCGGCCTGACGCGGACCACGCGTTTTCCCGCCGCTTCAAGACGGTCCGCCGCAGCGTCGCCAAAACCAAGATTGTCCGCAAACACAAGCCAATCTTGATCAAGCTTTTCAAGTTCGCCAAGCGACAGCTCAGTCAAAAGAAGTCCGCGTTCCCATACAGGAAGGAAATACCATGTCTCGCTGTCTTCCCGCTTATCCATCAGCCTGCGCATAAGCTCTTTGCCGCCGTGTTCCTTGGAAGCGCGGCCGCCCGGCGCGTTGTCGCTCCAGTAGCGTTCCCGTTCAAACGGGTAGGTCGGCAAGGAAATCCGTCCGGGATGGGCCTGCGCATACTCATCGCAAAACCAGTCAAGATGGATTCCGGCGACAAAAAGCCGTCCAAGCGCCTGAAGAAGAAAGCATACGTCTCCGTTGTCCGGCTCGTCCGCGCCGCGCATTGACGGAATGGCCGCATGACTATCAAGGAATGCTCCATGCCGGCGGGCGAACGCAGTCAGACCTTTGCCCGGACCGGCTTCAAGCAGCACGGCGTTGGGATCTTTTAACATCTCCGCCAGATTATCTGAAAAACGCACGGGTTGTCTGATATGTGCGGTCCAGTAATCGGCGCTTTGCGCCTCTTCATGGGACAGCCATGTCCCCGACACATTGGAGAGCATCGGCAAGGAGGGCTCGCGCATGGGAATGGTCTTCATGAACGCGCGAAATTCTTCAAGGATGGGGTCCATCAAAGCGCTATGCCCGGCGCGAGATACAGGCAGACGCTTAAAACGGATTTTCGCATCCGCAAGTTTTGGCTCAAGGGCCTCAATGTCTTCAGTGCTCCCGGCCACGGTGCATAAAAGCCCGGTATTGACCGCGGCGATGGACAGGGTTCCCGTCAGAAGAGGACGGACCAACTTTTCCGGGGCAAACAGCATGAGCATTCCGCCAGGGGCGCATTGCTCCATAAGCTGACCGCGCTTTACGACCACGCGCAAAGCGTCTTCCAAAGAAAAGATGCCGCACAACACAGCGGCCGCATATTGCCCAAAGCTGTGTCCAGCGCATCCTGATGGTTTGACGCCCAGGCTCATCAGCAAACGGGACAGCGCATATTCCGTGACAAACAAGGCGGCAAGAGCAAACGGCGGCTTTTGCAGCAACGCCTTTGCTTCACAGTCCGACTCATCGGAATACAGAACCGTCCGGATATCGACGCCAAGAGCCGGCCGCAAAAGCGTCGCGCACTCGTCCACGACTGCGCGAAAACAGGCTTCCTCCCTGTACAGCTCCTGTCCCATGCCCGGATACATAGAGCCCGCGCCCGGAAACAGGAAAAAAATGTTCTTGTCCGCCTGCGCGGCTGGGGCATGGGCCGGCGCTTGCGCAACCCATTTTTTTTCTTCAAGGGAAACTTTAAGTTCCTGCACATCCCGGCACACCACGGCAAGACGATACAAAAACGCCTTGCGTCCATGCTGAAGCGTATACGCCACATCCCCCAGCTCAACCCCTTCATGCTCGCAAAGGAATTCATGCAGCCGGTTGCTTTGCATCGCTAACGCTTCCGGCGAGTTGGCTGAAAGGGGGATAATATTCCAGGCGCGCGGCGATGCCTTTTTCCGAATATTTGGCGCTTCTTCCACAAGA
This sequence comes from uncultured Desulfovibrionaceae bacterium, assembly GCA_944324045.1. Taxonomy (GTDB): domain Bacteria; phylum Desulfobacterota; class Desulfovibrionia; order Desulfovibrionales; family Desulfovibrionaceae; genus CALUUT01. The sequence goes on from CALUUT010000104.1 coordinate 13,518, forward strand.
AGATGCGCATTTGTTCCGCCAAGCCCAAAGGAACTCACGCCCGCCCGCAATGGGGAAGCGAGCCATGGCGTCAACTCCGTGCAGGGAACAAAGCGCGTCGCCGCAAAATCAATTTCAGGATTGGGCGCTTCAAAATTGCAAAGCGGCGTCAGTGTTCTGTGCTCCAAAGAAAGCATGACGCGTATAAGCCCCGCAACGCCGGCGGCGCAGTTGAGATGACCGATATTTGTTTTAACGGACGCTATGGCGCAAGGCGGTCCGCTTTTTCCGTAAACTTCGGAAAGGGCGCGAATTTCAATGGGGTCGCCCAGGGGCGTGCCCGTGCCGTGCGCCTCAATGTACGAAACGCTTTCCGGATTGAATCCGGAGAGCTGTAAGGCTTCGGCAATGACGGCTTTTTGCCCGCTTACGCTTGGCGCGACAAATCCCACCTTGTCCGCCCCGTCATTATTCACCGCGAACCCGCGGATCACTCCATAAATATGGTCTCCATCCGCCACAGCGTCTTCAAGGCGCTTTAAGAGCACGACCGCTGCGCCATTGCCCGAATTCATGCCCGACGCCCGATGATCAAAGGCATGACAACGCCCGTCGCGCGAGAGACCGCCCTCTTCGGACGTAAGGTAGCCCGTGCGTTCGGGCAACGCGACCGACGCCCCGCCGGCCAGAGCCATCTCGCATTGAAAATCCAGCAAGGCATGACATGCCGCGCATACGCTCACCAGAGAACTTGAACACGCGCTTTGCACGGAAAAAGCCGGTCCTTTCAGGTTCAGCTTGTAGGCCACGCGCGCCGCCGCGTAATCCTTGTCGTTTCCAAGAAGGATTTCAAAAAAACGCCCCGGCTCGCCTGGAAAGCGCGACGTATCAAAGGGCAGATAACTGCTTGGCGCCACGCTGGCGAACACGCCTGCGGAGCGGATCTTTCCGGGAATATATCCGGCGTCTTCAAACGCCTCCCACGCGCATTCAAGAAAAAGACGCTGCTGCGGATCAATGGTTTCCGCTTCTCTTGGCGTGTAGCCAAAAAAGGCCGCATCAAATTCGTCAACATTGTTCAATACGTAACCGGACTTGACGAATCCTTCCTTTTTAAACAGTTCCGCCGGAATATATTCCTGCAACTCCTCGTCGCTGAACGCCGTCAGCACATCCGCTCCGCTTTTCAGATTTTCCCAAAAGGTTTTGATATCCTTCGCGCCTGGAAACCGCCCCGCCATCCCAATCACGGCGATGCCCATCCCTGGCGGCAATGTATTTTCCATTGTCCAGAACCCTTATGTTAAACGTTGCCTCTTTTTGTCTTCCGATGCTGGAAAAACGCGCCATGGCGCGCGCGACGCCGCGCGATTCTGGCCTGTTCCGCCTCATTTTTTTCCGGCTCTTCCTCTGCCTCGACAAACCGGGCAAAGGCGCGAACCGTCGGATATTCAAAAACGCTCACCAGCGGGAAGGAACGCCCAAAAGCCGCTGCAAGCCTTTGATGCAGGCGCACCGCCAGAACGGAAGTTCCACCCAGGTCAAAGAAATTATCGTCAGCCCCAATGTCGCGCCGTTCAAGGAGTTCTTCCCACACAAGCGCCGTGCGCCGTTCCGCCGGGGATTCGGGACGCGCCGCCGCAACGCGCTCAAATCCGTCCTGTTCCGCACGCCGCGCAAGCTCGCCTCTGTCCACCTTGCCGTTTGCGGAAAGCGGCATGGCGTCAAGAAAAAACACCTGAGCCGGAACCATATAGCCAGGCAGAAATTCGCTCGCGAACGCGCGCAGGGCTTCTCCGTCGGTTGTTTCGCAAACAGTTGCGAACGCGACGATTCGACGCTGTGCGCTCTCTTTTCCGGCGACTACCGCCACAACATCCTCAACCGCTTCATGCCGCCTGAGCGTGGCCTCGATTTCGCCAAGTTCAATACGATATCCGCGCACCTTGACCTGAAAGTCCTCGCGGCCAAGAAATTCAATCAGACCATTGGGCAAAAAACGCCCCATATCGCCGGTGCGGTACAACCGCTCTCCTGTCTTGGGATGCGTAATAAAGCTTGCGGCCGTCCGCTCGTCATCCTTCCAGTATCCTTGCGCAAGGCCTATGCCGCCGATGTACAGTTCGCCGGGAACCCAGTCAGGGCGTTCATTAAAAAAGGCGTCAAGGACATGAATGCTCTGATTGCGCATGGGACGGCCGTAGGGAATGCTCTTCCATTCCGGCTCAACCATCTCAATGGGATATACAATGGACCAGATCGAAGCCTCTGTCGCGCCGCCAAGACTGACGACCTTAATTCCAGGCCACGCTTTTTTAACGGCGTCCGGCAGGCCAAGAGGAATCCAGTCTCCAGAAAGAAGCGCAAGCCGCAAACGCAAAGGAACCTTTTCGGGAACAGCGGCGGCGTAATCCGCAAGCATCTGCATGAGCGCCGGTACGGAATTCCAGATCGTCACGCCGGTTTTCCGCATAAGCGGCAGCCAGTGCGACGGGTCTTTAAGACGCCGCGCGTCAGGAAGCACGACGGCTGCTCCGGCGGACAGCGCGCCCCAAATGTCATAGGCTGAAAGATCGAAATGCAGCCCGGATAACCCGAACAGCCGGTCTTCTGGCCCCACATTGAAGCGCTCATTCATATCAAGCGTCGTATTCACGACGCCGCGATGGTCGATAACCACGCCTTTGGGTTGCCCGGTGGAGCCTGATGTATAGATAACGTAGGCAATGTCGCGGGAATTGATCGAGGCGGGCTGGAGCTTCGTTTCCGCATCCGCCGGCGTTTTCAGGGCATCCACCGCAATGGGACGCACGCCCGTTTCAGGCCATAGCGGCGCATCCATAAGTCCGGAACAGGTCAGCGCCACTTTCACTTCGCCCGAACGCAGAAGAAACTTTTGCCGTTCGGCAGGAAGCGTGGGATCGATGGGCAGATACGCGGCGCCGGCCCGAATGACGCCCACGACAGCCGCAATCTGTTCCCAGCTTTTTTCAAGGACAATGCCCACCAACCGGTTCGGAGCGGCTCCGTTTTCGCGCAACGCTCTGGCCACGGCTTCGGCGCGCGCTTCCAGTTCCGCATAGGAATAGGATGCATGCGGCGTTATCACCGCTATGCGTTCAGGGTGTTTTTTTGCCTGTTTGCGAAACAGGGAATCCAGGGTTTCAGGCGACAAAGGCCCCGCAGTGTCATTGAAGGCCGCCCGGGCGACACGTTGTTTTTGCGGAAGAGGCGGCAGCGCCTTCTCTTCCCAACCTGCGCCGCGCGCAAGACGCGACAGCAGTTCTGTATATGCGTAAAACATGGCGTCCAGCATGCCGTCGGGAAACAGCTCCTCGACCGCATCCCAGTTCAGCACCAGCGCGCCGTTTTGTTCATACGCCTGATGATCAAGACAGACTTGGGGCGTTTGCGTGACGCTTGCGACCAGCGTGCCCAATTTGGAAAGAGAGGATGCGTCGCGAGCCGCCCCCAGGCTTACCGCCCCGGTAAACACCACGGCCGGCGCGGGAAGCCGTCCACGCTTGCGAAGCTCGCGCAAGACGCGCACGCCGCCGACCATGCGGTGATTCATGTCCGCCCAAAGCTGATGCTGCAACGCTTTGGCCTTTTCAAGAAAAGAGCCTGTTCCGCCTTCCACCGCAAGAAGGTCAAGAGAGGTGAAATCGCCCACGAGCTCATGCGCCTGAGGATGCAAATCCAGCCGGTTGAACAAGGTCAGGTTGAGCGTAAAGCGCTGGTTGCGGCTCCACATGCCGATGATTTCGGCATACGCCGCGATAAGAAACCCGGAAGCGCTCAATCCGGCTTTACGGATGCGGTTTTTCAGCGCGCTCCAGATATCCCTGTCCAAAACCATGCTGCGCCGCGTTGTCCGCGTGCATTCAAGACCGGCCGGGTTTTTCGCCATCGGCAGTTCCGGCGGCATGGGAATATCATCCAGTCTGGAGTTCCAGTACGCCCAGTCGCAAAGCCATGCTTCCGATTTCTGCAACGCTTCCTCGGCCATGACGTAATCGCGAAAGGACAGAGCCAGTTCCGGAAGGGACGCGGCAGGATTATGATAGAGTTTAAGCCACTCATCCAGCAGCAGAAACAGACTCCAGGCGTCGGCGATGAGCGCGTCGAAATCAAGGAATAAACGAATGCGCTCGCCATCCGAAGCGTCATAGCGCACGGCTCTGATTTCAAAAAGCGGACCTGTTTCCACGGGCAGCGTCTGCGAGGACATGCGGATGCGCAGAGACTCCAGGGCGGATTTGAGCGCTTCCGGCGAACAACCGCGCATATCATCCACAGCAAAGACATAAGGCGGAACTGTTTCCAGAATCTTCTGGGTTCCGTCAGGAAGGAACACCGCGCGCAGCATGTCGTGACGTTCGACCAGCCGTTGCCAGGCCGCATTGAGCATATCCAGGTCCAGACGCAAATCATCGAACTCGAAATAAACATGAGTGGCCACGTTTCCCAATTCATACGCGCCAGTACGCCCTATCCAGTAGGCATGCTGAATATCGGTCAGGGGAAAGGGAAGGTATCGTTTCTCAGGCGCCGGTTTCAATATGGGGAGCGCCCGTCTTGTTTCAGAAAGCGTTTCCGGTTTGTTCTGAGCCTGCAGACAAGCCGCCAGTCCGGCTATTGTCGGGTTTCTGAAAAGCTGATCCAGCCCGAAATCGACATGAAGCTCAGAGCGTACCCTGGACGTCAGCCGCGTAGCCAGCAGGGAATCGCCGCCCAGTTCGAAAAAGCTGTCGTGAACACCTATGCCGTCCTGGGAAAGAATTTCGGACCAGATTGCAGCCAGCGCCTTTTCCATCGGTGTGCCGGGAAGGGCCCGCGATTGCGTGACGGCGTCCGCATGCCAGCGCAAAGAAGCCAGCGCCTTGCGATCCAGTTTTCCGTTGGCTGTTGCCGGCAGCCTCTCAAGACGCCTGAAACTTTTGGGAATCATGTATTCCGGAAGTTCCTGCCGAAGAAAATCCGCCAGAATCTGCTCGTTCAGCTGTTCCGCCGCATCAGGACCCTGAACAACGGCAACGCGGAAACCAAGAAATTCTGAAAGCGCGTCGGATGCCGGAAGCAAGACGAATCGGGCAAAGCCCCGCGACATAAACTGCCGCTCCCATTCCTCGATGGACAAAAGAGGATGATCCTGACGCAATGCCGCATCTTCGTACCCGTCCCATCCCTGCTGCAGCCCCATGCTGAGATCAAACGGCTTGTGAAATTTGGTTTCCTCAAGCAGGATGACCACGCCGCCCGGCGCGAGCAAAGAAAGAATAAAATCCAGGGATTCGCCGATGTTCTTGACGTCGTGCAGCATGCTGGCCGCCAAAATCACATCAAAGGAATGCGGCGGATATCCCTGAATGTCAGGCCGTTTGTCCAGATTAAGCAACCCGTATGTGACGCGGGGAAATTCCCTAAACCGCTCTTTGGCCGCATCCAAAAACCATGTTGATATGTCCGTAAAATGGTATTCCGCAACGTTGCGCGTCAGTTCAGGCAAAAGATGAAGCGTCATGGACGCGATGCCCGCTCCTGTTTCCAGCGCTTTCAAATTTCCGGCGCTGTTCCCATCCGCAATGATGTGGCGCAAAAGACGGCGCATATCTTCATAGCAGGGAGCAAAGAGCTTTTGATATACGCGCGGAATGCGTTCATCCACGTATATTTCCGCTGAATGAAACGTGCCTTTCAGTATTTCCGTCAGCCGCCGGGCCGGCATCAGCGCAAAAAGCTCCAGCTCGCTTTCCGTGAAGCCGGCGATATATGCCGCTTCACGACGTATTTCCTCTGACAGCGCATCCAGCGGCTCAACCGGAAGAGGAGCGTCATTAATGAATGCCGCGTCCTGTTCACGAAGCAATCCCATGGATGAAAGAGCGCGCATGGCTCGCCGCAGCCAGCGGGCATACCGCGGCAAAACGCCTTTGTCCCGGATAAGGGATTCCGGAGAATGCCGCTCCCCGGCTGACGCGTACGCGCCAAGCTCGCGCAAGGCGTTGCACGCCGCAAGACAATACAGGCGTTCAAGACGCTCCCAAGCGCGCAGGAATTCAGGCGTAAGATTTTGCTTTGCGTCTCTTCCGATATGAGCGGCGTTCGTATCTGCAAAATCGAGCCATGCCGCACGCAATTTTTGATCGGGGCTTTGACGCGATTCGAGCAAAGAACAGTCTTTTCCCGCCTGAACGACGACAAACGCGTCAAGTCTTTTCCCGCCCTGAGCCTGTTCGGATGCGACCACCACGGCATCGCGCACGTCCGGATGACTGCGCAGAGCCGATTCTATTTCACCAAGTTCGATACGGTGCCCTCTGACCTTGACCTGCTGATCTTTCCGGCCCAGAAATTCGATGGTTCCATCAGGCCAAAACCGGCCAAGGTCTCCTGTACGATACCAGCGCGTTGCGCCGTCATGGACAAAACTGCGGGCTGTAAGCGCCGGGTCGCCGCGATATTCCAGGGCAACGCCGCGTCCGCCGATCCAGAGTTCTCCAGGCGTCCAATCCGGACAATCCCGCCCCAGTCCGTCAACCACGCGATACGCCTGCCCCGGAAGGGCTCGTCCATATGGAATGGACGTCCAGTTTTCCGGCAACGGCAGATGCACGTCCTGCACATTGGACCAAATGGCGGCCTCGGTCGCGCCGCCAAGCGCCGCAAAACGGCATTGCGGCGCGGCCTGCGCCAATCGTTCGGGAAGGTCAAGCCCTATCCAGTCTCCCGACAGAAGCGCCAAACGCATTGATGCCAGCGAGCCGGGCCATTCCTGCGCATCCACAAGCAGCATATCCAAAAGGATGGGAACGGAATTCCAGACGCTGACCTCATGCCGCGCCGCGCATTCGCGCCAAACCGCGGCATTGCGGCGGTCGGCCTCATCCAATATGACCAGCGAGCCCCCAATTCCAAGCATTCCGAAGACGTCAAAAACAGACAGATCAAAATCCATGGCCGAAACAGCAAGGACTCTGTCGTTTTCAGAAAGACCATACCGCTGAACCACGGCATGTATGGTATTCAGCGCGGCCTCGTGCGTGATTGCAACGCCTTTGGGCTCTCCTGTGGAACCTGATGTAAAGATGACGTACGCTAAAGCGTCCGCGGGAGAAAATTCCGGAGTCGCGACAGGCGCATCCCGCGCTGTCGCAATATCCAATACAATGGCGTCATCAGGCCAGCCCAGCGATTCCGCCAACGCGGCATCGCTGAGAACAAACCGAATGCCCGCTTTGCGATGGATGCGCTCCCGACGCGACAAAGGCTGTTCCGGACTTACAGGCACATAGGCGGCGCCGGCGGCAAGAATCCCAAGCGTCGCGGCGATCTGAGCCGCTCCGCGCGGCAGCGTGACGGCAACCGGCTCGCTTTTGCCAACGCCCGCCGCTCTAAGACAGCTTGCTGCGCGCAACGCCCATTCCGCCAGACGTCCGTAGGAAACAGGCTCGCCATGAACCGGAATCAAAGCCGTACGCTCAGGATGGATTCGCGCTCTTTCAAAAAACGACTCGTGCAACGCGCCGTACGGCGCTCCCGCCTCTTCCCCAGGCGACGCGCGCCGCAAGTCCGGCAAGACGTCAAAGCAGACGGACCAGTCCGCATCCGAAACGGAAAGAGCGTCAATCAGTCGGCCATACGCCGCGAACATCTGATCAAGCATCCCGTCCGGAAACAACTCCTCGACCGCATCCCACGCCAGAAGCGTCCCTTCGCCTGTCTCATATATCTGGAAATCAAGCCAAATTTGCGGAGTCTGGGAAATCATATACCCCGGTATGCCCAAAGGGCTCCCGGCGCCGTCCAGCAGCCGCGTTCCGACATTTCCAGCAAACACCACAGGCGCGCACACGCTTTCGCCGGGATGCAACCGGGAAAGATCCCGCAAGACGCGCACGCCGGAATATCCGGCATGGACGACATCAGCATACAGTCGCGTCTGAAGCGCCTGAAGCCGCTCCAAAAATGCGGCGGATTTTGAGCAATCCACCTCCAGAAGAATGCTATTGGTAAAATCCGCAACAACGTCTTCAATCCCCGCATCTTCCGTCTGACGATTGAAAAGAGGCATGTTGATCAAAAAATGCGGCGAAGCGCTCCACCTGGACAGGACTTCAACGTATGCCGTAAGCAAAACCATTGCCGGCGTCACGCCGTACGAGGCGGCTTTTTCCTGAAGTTTCTTCCATTGGGCGCGAGAAAGATGACGCTTCCTGCGCCGAAAGCGGGGACAGGCCACGTCCTCCGGCTTTTTTGCAAGCGGCAAGGCCGGCGCGCCCGGCAATGAAGACAGTCGCGCCATCCAGTATGCGCGGTCCCGCTCCTCTGTTTCCGCCCGTATAGCGGCCTCGCGCTCCAGATACGCCGCAAAATTCCAGTCGCGCGGCGCGGAAGAAATCTCGCCGTGCATATAGGCCGCGCCCAAATCCCGTAAAAGAATCGTAAGGCTTTGCGCGTCGGCGACCAGCAAATCCACGTCGAAATGCACTCGCGTGCGTCCTTCCGGAAGCAGGCTGAGTTCAAGCCCAATGACTTCTCCACGCTCCACCGCCAAACAGCGATGCGACAGAGCTTCGCGAATTTCTTCCAGAGCGGAGTCCGCCTCATTTTGAGACGCCGCGCGCAAGTCGCGCACGGGCAACGCCGTAAGAAGAGGCTCCGCCATGATTTCCTGGCGTCCATCTTCAAGAAAACGAGCCCGCAGCATGGGATGGCTTCGAAGCAGAATATGCCATGCCCGTTCCAGACGCTCCGGCTCCAGATCTCTGCCGTCCAACTCAATGTAGGCGTGACACCCCACTCCGCCCAGAGGCTGGTCATTGCGCCTGCCAATCCAATAGGCATGTTGCATGTCGGTGAGCGCAAACGGTCCGGAACAGACGGGTTGCGCCTTTCGCACAGACGATTTCACGCCTTTTTCCCGCAACAAATACGACCATTCCCGCAGGGTTGGATTCTCCAGAAGCTCCGCGAACGTGACGTTCGCCCCGGCCTTGCGCCACTGATTCAGCAAGCGCATGATCCGAAGCGAATCAAGGCCGCATTCAATCAGATTCGCTTCTTCCCCAAATTCAAACGGTTCCGGCAAAAGGGCCATTATGGCGCTCCGCACGGCCCCAGCCTCAAAAAGAGTCCTTCCTTGCTCTTCCCCTATGACATTCCCCCCATTGTCCTCCATTCCTCCTCAATCGAACGCGCCAAGCCGCTTCCATCAACCCGTCAGCCCCGCCGTTCCTCCGCCATGCGCGCCAACTGCCGTTTGTTGATCTTTCCCACGGCCGTCACCGGCCAGCGCTCCACATATTCAAGCTGGTCGGGCAACTTGAACGGCGCAACCCCCTGCTTGCGCAAAAACGCATGCAGCTCGGAAAGAACAGGCATTTTCGCCGCTTCTTCCAAACGCACCCAAGCGCATGTGCGTTCGCCAAGCGTTTTGTCAGGAACGCCCACGACAGCGGCATCTGCAACTCCTGGATAAAAACGAATTTGATTTTCAATTTCAGTAGAAGAAAATTTTTCACCGGCCCGATTGATCTGATCCCTCAAGCGTCCGCGAATCTGGAGCCGCCCGGAAGCCGTCCATGCCGCAATATCGCCGGAGCGACAGTATCCTTCGGCCGTGATGTTCCGCCGGCTCAAGTCTTCCGAACAAAAATAGGATGCAAGAGTGCAGGGGCCTCGAACAATTAATTCCCCTTCTTCGCCGGACGGAACGTCTTTGCCGTTTTCATCGACAATGCGCAGATCGTCTTCCTCAAAAAGCGGCGGTCCCTGAACTCGCGTATCCTCAAGATAGGAAGGATCATCCGGATCGGTATAACAAACCAGCCCTTCAGAAAAACCATATGCCTGCTGAATGCGGCAGCCGAGCGCCTTCATTGCGGCGACCGCAATGCCCGGATCAAGCGGCGAGCCGCCTACCTGCACCAAGTTCAGGCTGGACAGATCGCTGTCATCCCATGCGCGCGCTTCAGTCCAGGCCCGCAGCAAAGGCGGAACCGCTGCCGTCAACGTCACCTTTTCCCGCTCAATAAGCGGAAAAACTTCATCAAAACTTGGCGTTCCGGCGAGCACAACCTTTGCGCCTTGCGAAAATGCGCCGATGATTCCAGGGCATCCCATGCAAAAATGGTGTCCAACCGGAAGCGCCGCCAGATAAACGCTCTCTCCTACAAGGCCGCAGCGTTTGGCGGAAGCCATGGCGTTGCATACATATTGGGCATGCGTTTTTGGAATCATTTTCGGCGCGCTCGTCGTGCCGCCCGAAAGAAGGATAAACGCCGTATCCATCGCATCCGGAAAAAATATTTCCGTTGGGTCTCCGTCCAGACTCTCCAGTGCGACGCTGCCCGGCGCCTTTCCGTCATCGCTGACAAAAAGGCGCAAAGAGGCATGACGCCGGCGCATTTGCGCCACAAGCGGCGCATAGTCATAGCCCATGAAGCGGCTTGGTGCGAAATACACGGCTGGCTTGACGATTTCGCACAAAATATTGATATCCGCTTCACGGTAGGCTGGAAGCGTCAGAATGGGAATCACGCCAAGGCGAAAACACGCAAAGGCTGCAAGAACATATTCGACGGCATTGGAAAACTGAAGAATGGCGCACATGCCGGGCATTACTCCATTGTCGCGCAATCCCGCCGCAATCCGTTCCGAACGTCGATGCAGCTCCGCATACGACAAGCGCCGGGAATGAGCGACAAGCGCGATTTTTTCCGGATAGGCGCTTGCCCAGAGCGCCAATTCTTCCCCTAATGAATATGGACGCCAATGCTCCCTCTTCCAATAACCGGCGTCCATGCTCCGATGAGCCTGCAAGTTCATATTTCCCCTTCTTTTTTCCACATATTCCTCATTATGTATAATAAAATTGAATTTCATTTTCATTAAATGATTAAAAAAAAGAAAAGCCCGTATTACATAAGGCCGCAGACATGACCGCTTCACCAGGAAACAGCCATTGAGCCAGACGTGTGTGCCGCGCTGCCGCGTGTCCGGTCACGAAGGGAAACCCCGCCATGTCCGGCGGCGAAACGCCAAATTCATTCAGCGGCATATGCAACCCCACGCCGAGCGCTTTAAGGAACGCTTCGCGCAAAGTCCAGCAGCGCAAAAAGCGTCTGTCAGGATTCTTTTCTATCCATCTCCGCTCTTCTGGCGAAAACCATCGTCGCGCTATGTCCAATGCGTCAGGAACAGGCTGCAGCCGTTCGATATCCACGCCGATGGCGTGATTGCCGCGCACAACGCCGATCACCGCAACGTCCCCGCTATGAGAAAGATTAAAATGCACGTTTCCCGGCAAAAAAGGCTTGCCGGTTTTATTAAACGAAAAATGCACGTCAGCCGGACGGCATCCAACATATGCGCCCACTATGCGCCGAAGCGCGCCATGAGCCGCGACAAACCGTTCCGCCAGTTTTGGCGCGACAAAGCGCCGCGCACGCGCCTTTTCTTCGCTGGAAAGAAAAAGCCAGGCACCCTCCGCGCCCTCATGCAACGGGACATGCCATAAATGGACGTCTCCCCCTGTCCCGATTTCTTCCACACGTCCATTGTAACGATGCCAAACGACCTCAGGAAACCCGGGAGCGGCATGAACCATCGCTGTTTCCAGGTTCAAACCGCACCTGCGCGGGCGCAATCGGATGCAAGAATCTCATGCACCATATCCAGCAGACAATTATCCGGCTCATTCAGGAAAAAATGTCCTCCCCGCATGAGACGAAGATCAAACTCCGCTGTTGTATGCCGTTTCCAGCCTTCCATTTCCCCGGGCGTCGCTTCCGGGTCCTCCGTGCCGCAAAAGGCGGTAATAGGCACAGGCAAAGGCTGGCCGGGCCGATATTCATATGTTTCGTCAACCGTGAAATCAGCTCGAAGTATGGGAAGAAAAAAAGACATGATCTCTTTGTTTTCAAGAATATCAGAAGGCGTTCCACTAAACCGCCGCAATTCAACGATAAAGGCGTCGTCATCAAGCACATGCAAAGGGCGCGGCTCACGATGTTCCGGAGTCGGACTCCCGGAAACAAACAGACGCAAGGGCATTCGACAGTTTCGACGCCTAAGAGCGCGCGCCGCCTCAAACGCCACCCGCGCCCCAAGACTGTGCCCAAATAATGCATAAGGCCGTACCGTATATGGGAGAATGGCTTCCACAACCTCGGCGACGATATCCTCCAGCGCATACAGCAACGGTTCATGCAGCCTGTTTTCACGTCCGGGCGGCTGAACAGCGAAAACGCCGCCGCGCGAATCTTTTATCCAACTGCGAAAAGCAGAAGCGCCGCCCCCAGCGTATGGAAAACAAAATAACCGCACCGGCGCATGCGCCGTGTTTTGCGGCAAAATCCAGCGAGACATGCTTTCTTCCTTAACAATACATGTTGCAATCAAAATCAATGCAAACCTGCGTTCGCACTTTCCGCGTCAAGTCCCCTATATGAAACTATCGGCCTTTCATAACTCATGCGTCAAATCTGGCCTCATATAAAGAGTGCTCTCTAAGGAAACAATTGATCAAATCACTCGTTTGCACCAGAATTTAAAAAATACGCCAACAAAATGAAATGCGTATAATTAATATTTTATATCCATCAATAAAAAATATGAACATTACATAAATAAAAATTCAATAATATAAAACATAACAGGTATTTATAATAAGAATTAATAATATAAATAAACTTTACAACATGAACTTACTATATTAAATAGTATGTATTATAAAATATAATACATAAATATTGCTATTAATAATTAATTTTATAAATAGCCATATTAAATAAGAGCGACAAATTTTTTATAAGTGTAGTAATTTTTCGTGCAGAGAAAAAGTACGCTTCATGACAACAAATGTCAATATTTAATGAAAATGAATTTCAAATTCATAAAATATTGCCATACCGGCCAGACAAAGACCCATCCGAAAACGCCGCCAGCACGTGTAAACGCCTTGCCGCCTCATTCTCTTTTGTTTCTCTTCGCTCTTTCATCAAAACCAGACTGGCACTGAATCACGCAAGGTCCGCACGGCGCCTTGCCACAAAGGCGCGATGCACGCTCTTCCAAAAATTTTATCAATATCTTTTCTATAGTTATGAAGTATGCGAAACCCTTCCGGAAAAAATGAAGCCGTATTTGCGGTATACAGCGGCAAGTTTTTTCGATAGGAACGTTTTTGTGTCGAAAAACAACGTACATTTTCAGCAAAGAAGAGGAGAACCATGCTAAAACGCAGCTTTGTATCCTGTATTGTCGCTCTGCAACTCTTCCTTTTGGCATTGCATGTCCCTGCAGTACATGCCGAAGAACCTGCATCCGAAATTATTGCTGAAACCTTCCCCCTTGAACGCAACGGCATCCAGCTTCACCTGGAACGCATGACAGTCAAAGGAGAAAAGCCGCAAAAGCAGATTCTGCTGGTGCATGGCCTTACGTATTCTTCGCATGAATTTGATGTGGACTATGCAGACTATAGCCTGGCCCGCTATCTGGCGAAGCAGGGCTATGCCGTTTGGCGCGTCGATATCGCCGGTTACGGCGAATCGGAAGAAGTCGCGGACGGCTTTCTTCCGGATTCCGATTATGCCGCCCAGGATGTGGCCGCGGCCGCCCGGAAAATTCTGGATGTCTCCGGACAAAAGACCCTTGATGTGCTTGGCTGGAGCTGGGGGACAGTGACAAGCGGCCGATTTGTCGCGCAGCATCCGGAAATGGTGCGCAAATTGGTTCTGTATGCGCCGATTCTGGTCGGACTGGGCGAAGCGAAGGTGGATAAACCTTTCAACCACAACACGTGGGTTCATGCCGCCGGCGATTTTCAGGTGACGCCGTCTGGCGAAATCGACTACGCGATTGTGGAACCGGCCGTGGTCTCCACCTTTCAATCCAACAGTTGGCGTTATGACAAGGACTCAAGCCCCAACGGCGGCCGCAGGGATCTGCTCGTAAAAAATTCCGTGCGTCTTATCCCGGTTGACAAAATCACGGTTCCCACCCTGGTTCTCTGCGGCGACAAGGATCCATATCTGAACCTTGCGCGCATCCGTGAAGCCATGCCGGAACTCCCCAAAGGCTCCAAACTGGAAATCATTCCGGGTGCAGCCCATGCCATGATGATGGAAAAACCCTACTACCGTCAATTCCGTCAACAAGTCGTCGACTTTTTAAAATAATAACTAGCGCTTCCGGTTTGAAATTTGGGGCCCCGCGATACGGGGCCCTTTCTTTTTTTGCCGGTCGCGGTCTTTGTTGCACGAATATTTTTCTTTTCCGGCGATGCAGGATCATGTACAATCCATATGATTTCACGCCGGCGCGCTGTAAGAGCGCCGCATGCCGAAAATGGCTTTATAGACTCTTCTCCAACTTTTCTCGCGGATTACGGCAAGATTCCAAACGCTCTGAAAGCAAACGCCGCAAAGGAAGCAGCCATGCGATATTTTTCAGCATATTATGATTCCCCGGTGGGCAGAATCATGCTGGGCGCGGACGAAAGCGCCCTAGCCGGCCTTTGGATTGAAGGACAGAAATACTTTGGCGGCGCTCCTGAAAATGCGTTTATGCACCAGCCGGATTTATTGATCTTCGACCGCGTCCGAAAATGGCTGGACGCCTATTTCGGGGGGGAAAAACCGGAAATTTCCGATTTACCGCTCGCTCCCAGAGGCAGCGCTTTCAGGCAGAAAGTCTGGCGCATTTTACGCGACATTCCCTATGGATGCTGGACGACATATGGCAAGATAGCCAAGCAAACAGCCGTTGAACTGACCAGAAAAACCATGTCCAGTCAGGCAATCGGCGGCGCTGTCGGCCATAATCCCATCTCCATCATCATCCCCTGTCACAGAGTCGTGGGAAGCAACGGAAGTCTGACCGGCTATGCCGGCGGCATCCATATAAAAATGAAGCTTCTTGAACTTGAAGGCGTTGACCTGTCGCATTTTTTTGTGCCCAAAAAAGGAACAGCCCTGTAGCGCCTCCCTGCGCGCCCCCATTCTGAAAACGCCCTTCGCCTGCTTTTAAAACTTCCCCTTGCCGCATGGTCATTTGAGAGAATCAGGCAAGAAATAGAGAGAAATAGCTCTATTGCTTATAAAAAGACGCAGGTAGGATAAAATCCAAACAGGTTGATTATAGAATCCCGATATGCGGCAAAGGCGCTCATCGATTTTCCAGATGCAGCATGAATTTAGACAAGGAGCAAAAGCATGACTGGTCACATGTCCCGACGGCGTTTTTTACAAAGCAGCGCTTTTGTCATGGGAGCGCTTGCAGCAGGAATGCTTCCCAAAAGCGGTCTGGCCGCTGAAGGGGCGCTCCAGAAACCCAAAGTTTTTTTTACACGGGATATCAGCGCTGAAGGGTTGCTGAACGTCTATAAACGCATCAACCGGGAGATATACGGCAAAACAGCCATAAAGCTCCATACCGGCGAGCCGCACGGCCCCAATATTCTCCCAAGGGAAATGGTCAAAGCATTTCAGCAAAACATTCCGAACAGCGCCATTGTCGAGTGCAATGTTCTCTATTCAAGTCCGCGCCAAACAACGGATGGTCATCGAAAAACCCTGAAAGCAAACGGCTGGACCTTCTGTCCCGTCGATATTATGGATGAGGATGGCGACGTCAATCTCCCCATTCCGGGCGGGAAATGGCTCAAAGAGGTGGCTGTGGGCAAGCACATTTTAAACTACGACTCCATGGTGGTGCTGACCCATTTCAAGGGACACACTATGGGCGGTTTCGGCGGCTCGCTTAAAAACATTTCCATCGGCTGCGCTTCCGGCAAGGTCGGCAAAGCCCAAATACACAGCGACGGCACAAATCTCTGGGCCGGCGGTCCGCTTTTTATGGAACGCATGGTGGAAGGCGGCAAGGCCATAACCAATCATTTCGGCCCGCATATCACATATATCAATGTCCTTAGAAATATGTCCGTGGACTGCGACTGCGCCGGAACCAGCGCCGAAGCGCCCACGACGCCGGACCTGGGAATTCTTGCCTCAACAGATATTCTTGCCGTGGATCAGGCTTCCGTGGATATGGTATACGCCTTGCCCGAAACACAACGACGCGCTCTTGTGGAACGCATTGAAAGCCGCAGCGGCCTGCGCCAGCTTGAATATATGAAAATTCAGGGCATGGGCTCCAATCATTATGAGCTGGTCGCCCTCTGATGTTCTTCCATGCGCCAGGCAACGCAAGCGTGCGGATGTTCATGCAATCCCGGATGCTGTCGAAGGAGTGTAATACTTTATGAATGAAACAAGCGCGCATCATGAGCATGAAGCGCCCAAACCTTCATGCTCATGCGCCGATAAAAAAAGCCGGGGCAGTCATATTTTAACCGTCAGAGCCCATTCCGGTTTGTCCGGCGACATGTTTCTTGCCGGGCTTTTGCGCATGGCGGACATTGATGAAAAAGAAACAGACGCCCTGCTTTCCGCAATCCTTCCCCAACTTTCCGGCTCTGTACGCCTTGTCAGGCGGCATGTGCATCACATTGGCGGCTGGCATGCGGAAATTTCTCTCCCGCACGAACATGAGCACCGCACATTGCGGGACATTCTCACGATTATTTCCCAAAGCGCCATGAGCGAACCAGCCAAACAGTTTGCCGTGGATACGTTCACGCTGCTGGCAAAGGCTGAAAGCACGGTTCATGGGAAAACGCCGGAAGAAATCCACTTTCATGAAGTCGGCGCGCTCGACAGCATCCTGGATATCTGCATGTCCTGCGAATTGTTCGCCCGGCTTGCGCCATCCCGATTTGTGGTCAGCCCGTTGCCGATTGCGGATGGCGCTGCGCACTGCGCCCATGGCATTATTCCGGTCCCGGCGCCGGCTGTCCTGGAACTTCTTGAAGGGGTTCCAGTCCGTCCCTTTCCTGGCGAGGGAGAAACCGTCACGCCTACGGCAATCGCGCTGCTTCATGGGTTTAAAGCGACATACGGACCTTGGCCCTGCATGCAGATGCAAAAGCAGGCTCTGGTATATGGAACGCGCATTTTCACCGATGCCCCCAATGGGGCGGTTTTTGCCTATGGCGCGGAGCAAGCGGCTTTTTAACCGTGCGTTTCGTTCCCCTTTCTGCATAATGCCGGACAAACGTCTATAGGCTTTGCCGGAAAAGGCAGAGGCCGGTCAGACGGACCGGAAACGCAGGCGCAAATACAGCGAAACTCCGGGCCTAAAAGACGTTCTCTGTTTTGCGCGTTCTGAAAAGAGGCCGCCAGAGGGCGGCTCCACACAAGCGGGCCGCCAGATTTGGCATGCCGTCACCGCCGGGTCAGATTGAATTTTTTCAGTTTGTACTGAAGGGTTCTTCTTGATATCCCAAGCGCTTCCGCCGTCTTTTCGCGATGCCCGTCAAACGCCTTAAGGGCGCGGATAAGCGTGTCTTTTTCCGCTTCGTCAAGGGACGCAGGCGTGACGTCGCCATTTTGCTGGCCGTCAAAACGCCCTGATTCAGGCCGCGAAGACGGCATTGGTTGCGCCTGCGACGCCGGCGGCCTGTCAGCGGACGCCGTTTCGCGCATAAGATACGGCGGAAGAACCTCAAGACCAAGCGTATCCGACCGGCACAGGATCAGGGCTCTTTCCAGCACGTTTTCAAGCTCGCGGACGTTTCCGGGCCAATGGTATTGCGCCAGCGCGGCAAGAAACGCCGGGCTCACGGAACGCACGTTTTTCCGGTTTTTCCGGGACAACTTATCCAGAAGCCTGCTGACCAGCAAGGGCAAATCTTCCAGGTGTTCACGCAGCGGCGGCGCCAGAATTTCAAGCACATTCAGACGAAAGTACAGATCTTCCCGAAATGTTCCTTTTTGCACAGCCTGTTTGAGATTTCTGTTGGTCGCCGCAATGATGCGGACATCCACAGCGACGGGCTGCACGCTGCCTAAAGGCTCGACGACTCTTTCCTGCAGGGCCCGCAACAGTTTCGCCTGCAAAGGAAGCGGCAACTCCCCTACTTCATCAAGAAAAAGCGTTCCGCCTCTTGCAAGAAGAAAGCGTCCGGGTTTGTCTTTCAGCGCGCCGGTGAACGCGCCCTTTACAAAACCGAACAGCTCGCTTTCCAGAAGTTCGCCGGGCAAGGCCGCGCAGTTGACTTTAACCAAAGGAGCGCCGGCCCTGTTTGACGCCTCATGCAGGGCCTGAGCAATCAATTCTTTTCCTGTGCCGGATTCGCCCAGAATGAGAACCGTGGCTTCGCTTGGCCCGGTCTGCCGGATTAATTCCACAAGATCCGTGATTTTCTTGCTTTCGCCCACAATGTATGTGGCCGGATCGCCATCGTGAAGCTGACGGCGCAGGTTTTCATTTTCCTGCAGCAACCTTGCGTACTCATAGGCTTTTTCAAGCACAGCTATCAATTCTTCATTATCCGCCGGCTTTGTCAGATAATCAAACGCCCCGCGTTTCATGGCTTCAACGGCGGATCCCACGGTCCCATACGCTGTGAGCAGGATAACGGGCAGTCCAGGGTACATATCCAGAATACGCGCCAGGGTTTCATGCCCATCCATTCCGGGCATGCGCATATCAAGCAGCACGGCTGTGGGCTTGCTTCGCTCAAGTTCAACAAGGCATTCTTCGCCGCTTCCAACTTCTTCCACGTACCAACCCGCATCTTCCATGACGGCTCTGACCATGAGTCTGTGCGAGGCTTCATCATCCACAACCAACAGTCTTTTCATGCTGCCTCCGTGGGAGATTCAACTCCGCCGGGCTGATCCGGCAGAAAGAGAGATACCGTTGTGCCTTCGTTGGGAGCGCTTTCCAGATTGATGCGCCCATTATGCTCCTTAATGGTGCGCAACACGAGGGCGAGACCAAGTCCCGTTCCTTTTTTGCGCGTTGTAAAAAAGGGCTCAAAGGCTTGCCCTTTTACGGTTTGCGACATGCCGCAGCCATTGTCCGACACCATAATCCAAACGCCTTTGGCATCCTCATCCCGCCGGGACGTCAAAGCAATGTTGCGCTCTTCTTCGGGCAAATCAGCGACAGCCTCAAGGCTGTTCAAAATGAGATTCAGCAACGCCTGTTTGAGCGCATCTTCATCTGCCGTCACCGTAGGGCATTCCAGCATGATGCGAAAACGCACCTTCCCGTTTTCCACCTCAAGACGCAACATGTGCTCAAGATCCGCCACAAGACCGGACAATTCCAGAGGACGCGGCGCAATGGGACGCGGCCGCGCAAGATATAAAAGATCCGTCACGACCCTGTTGAGACGATCCGCCTCTCGGACCATGGTCTGGGCATAGGTTTCGTCCGGCTGCCGTCCGACGAATTTCTTTGCAAAATATTGAGCAAACCCCCTCAACGCGCTTAGCGGATTGCGAATTTCATGCGCCACGCCGGCCGCCAGGGTTCCAACCGCCGCCAGTTTTTCCACTTCGGAAAGACTTTTTTCCAATTGATGAATTTCCGTGCGATCCCGGATAATGCACAGTCCCTCGTCTTCCTGCTGTTCATCTTCGCGAAAAGGAAGGCTCAAAATCTCAAGATGCAATCCCCCCTCGTCAAGATGACGCCAACGACCGGAACTGCCTTTCACCTCAAGGCTTGAGGCCACCTGTTTGGGCAGATCCGAAAGTTTCTGCCCGACCAAAGGCCCGTTTTGCACCCCAAGGATGCGATGGGCCGCAGGATTGGCGCCGCTGATTGTGTTGTCGCGACTGATGATGACAAGCCCATCCGGAAGATTGTCCAAGAGCCGCGCCTGAAACCGTTCCAGTTCCACCGCCCGCCCGGCCAGCTTCCTGCGCTTCAAAAAACTCATCCCCAGAACCCAGGCGACAACCGCCGCGGCAAGCACATACACGGTCTGAAAAAAAGCGCTCTTGCGAAAATCTTCATACACCTTTTCATAGCGGGCGACATCCATGGCCACAACGAGAAAAACCGGCGCGCCCGGTTTTACCAGTTGAAGACCATCCTCAAGAAAATCATTGTCATTCCTTCCCGACATGGGAGCGCGCCCACCGTCTCTCGCTTCTGGAGAAACAGGCAGATATCCCTGCTGCCTGACCGCCTTGTCTCTGCTGTATGGCCGGCCCCAGCTGCCCCGGTGATCGTCGCGAAGAGGCTTCACCCGTTTT
>CALUUT010000105.1 GCA_944324045.1 uncultured Desulfovibrionaceae bacterium
GACCACTGCCGCGATGCGTATTACAGCGAAGTCGAGAGGCGGCAATGCCCGCCGGAACTGCGGGGGCGGCCATGACCGCTCCATGCCGGTATGAAACGGATATCGGCCTTTTGAAGGCCGCAATCGGAGAAATAAAAGATTCCCTGGCGCATCTGACGGAGCTTATCACCTCAAGCGCCGTGCTTGAGGAACAGGTCATTCAGTTTCGAAAGCGTCTTGGAACTCTTGAGGCCCGGTTGCACGAGGTGGAGCTTGAAATCGCGCACAATCAGGGCTCGTCGCGCTGGGTTGAGCGCGTGATCTGGGGCGTGATCACCCTGGCTTTGGCCGGATTGCTCGTGACCGCCAAACAACAGTGAGGAAACCGCATGAGCGCAGACAGCCCCATGGACCAGGGATCCGCATGCGGCGCAGGCAGCGAGACCGGCCGGGCCACGGCGGCGGACCTTGCGCGGCTGCATGGGCTTTTGGCCCGCATCCTGACCGCGCGCCTGCTTGAAGGCGGCGTTTCCGCCACGGAATTGAACGTGGCCCGTCAGTTTCTTAAAGATAACGGCGTGGATTGCGCCGAACCGCCGTCCGCGGACCCGCTGGCCCTGCTTGCGCAACTGCCGCGTTTTGACGATGAGCCGGACCTGTGACGCCGGAACGGCGGCTGTGCCTTCGTGTGCGGCCGCTTTTTCAATGTGTTTTTTTGGGGTCGTCCGCCCCGACGCTGACAGGGGAAATGCGTTTTTCCGCAACGCCCTCATGCCGGAATGCTTCGCCGTGTGCGGCGCGCCGTCGGGCGCGGGGGGCGCGATGCATTTTTACGTATGGCGGCCGGGCGCTCCGCCGCATGTCAGTGCCGCATGTCAGGGGCGCATGTCGGGGCCGCGCGTCCGTATGCGGGGAAGACAGGGGGGTGGGAAAAGAGGGGAGATAATCTCCCCTTTTTCCCTAAAAAAATAAAAATCAATACACTATAAAGGAGCGGCATGATTTGCAAAAGAGGCTGGGAATATGCGCCGTTGCCGGAGCAGTTGGGCGATTTTCGCGTATTTCTCACGCTGGTCTGGCGTCATCTGGGCTTGCCTGACCCCACGGCCGTTCAGCTTGACATTGCGCGGTATCTTCAGCATGGGCCGCGGCGCAAGGTGGTGCAGGCGTTTCGCGGTGTCGGGAAGTCCTGGATTACGGCCGCGTATGTGGTCTGGCGTTTGCGGGCCGCTCCGGATTTGAAATTCATGATTGTGTCCGCTACCAGGGACAGGGCGGACAATTTCAGCATGTTCGCCCTGAAGCTGATTCGCGATATTCCGCTTTTGCGCTGTCTGGCGCCGCTTCCGGGGCAGCGTTGTTCCAAAACGTCTTTTGATGTGGGTCCGGCGCATCCGGATCAGGCCCCTTCCGTGACCTCCAAGGGCATTTTCAGTCAGATCACGGGCGGGCGCGCTGATGCGATTATCGCGGACGATATCGAGATTCCGAACAACTCTTTCACCTTCGCCATGCGCGAGAAGCTGAGCGAAGCGGTCAAGGAGTTCGACGCCGTGCTCAAGCCGGGCGGTTCGATTACCTATCTGGGCACCCCGCAGACGGAACAGAGTCTGTACAATGCGCTTCCGGGGCGCGGGTACGCCATGCGCGTATGGCCGGCCCGCTATCCGGACATGGAGCGGCTTTCGGCGTCCGGCGGGGAACGCATCGCGCCCATGGTGCGCCGCGCGCTGCTTGCCGACCCTGCGCGCGCCGGGACGCCGTGCGAGCCTGCGCGCTTTTCGGACGCGGACCTGCGCGAGCGGGAATTGTCGTACGGCCGGGCCGGGTTTCAGCTTCAATTCATGCTGGATACGCGGTTAAGCGATGCGACGCGCTATCCTCTGAAGCTTTCCGACCTCATTGTCATGCCCTGCGCCCCGGACACGGCCCCGGAAAAGCCGGTCTGGGGCCCTGCGCCGGCGTTGCGCATTGACGACGCGCCGTGCCTGGGCCTTGACGGAGACGCGTTGTACGCCTCGGCGCGTCTTGAAGGGGAGCGCCTGCCTTATGCCGGGGCGGTCATGGCTGTGGACCCTTCCGGACGCGGCGACGACGAAACCGCGTGCGTGGTGCTGAAAATGCTTAACGGCTTTTTGTATCTGACCGCCCTGCGCGCCTTTCGCAACGGCTACGACGAAGAGGTTTTGCGCGATATCGCGCTTCTCGCGCTTCGGGAAAAGGTGCGCAAGGTGATTATTGAGTCCAATTTCGGCGACTGCATGTTCACAAAACTGATTGCCCCGTATTTCACCCGCATATACCCTGTGGCCCTTGAGGAGGTCCGGCACGCCGGCTGCAAGGAAGCGCGCATCATCGACACCCTGGAGCCGGTTTTGAATCAGCATAAGCTTGTGGTCGATCCGGGCGTTGTGGCCGCGGACGGCGCGCAGGCGGGAGAGAGCGGCGGGCTTGGGCTGTCGTACCGTCTTTTTCACCAGATGACCCGCATCACCAAAGAGCGGGGCTCGTTGCGCCATGACGACCGGCTTGACTGTCTGGCCATGGCGGTCGGCTACTGGACCTCAAGCATGGGACAGGATCCTGACCGGCGCATGGCCCGGCGCAGGGCTGAGCTTTTGCAGGAAGAGCTGAAAGCCTGGCGCGACGGGACAAAAGGAACTCTGTCCATTGCCGGTTGCGCGGGCCAGACGGCGCATTTTTCCTTTCGCTCCTGCGCCGCGCCGGTTGCGCTTTCGCAGAGCGTTTCGCCCGGCCGGCGTCTTTCCTGGTTGAACCACGCGGCGGCGAAAGGTTTTTCGCATCGCTCATAACGCGCCTTTCGCGCGTCAGTCCCTGAGCCGCCAAAAGCCCGAAAAAAGACGTCCTGAGCATGTAACATGGATGTGCTTGACGGCATTGCATTTTTCGCAGTACATCCCAAATATTATATTTTATGGACAGGCATTTTTTAAAAGGGTGGATATGGTATGGGAAACAGGCGCGGCAGAATTGTCGGGGTTATCATCGTCGCTTTGGCCGTGGCGTTCGCGGCGCAAACGGCGCTTAAGGACAGCGCGGACGCGACGCTTTGGAGCGCCGTGGTTACAGCAATCGTCATGATTGCGGCATGCGTCGTTGCGGCGCATATATGCCGGGAAAACAGGGAAATTTTACGTCTGGCGCAGGCGGCGGCCAACGACGAGCCCGTGGATGAGGCAGAAGCCCGCGCGCAGGGGCCCGTGGGCGAGGCCATTTATGCGATCTGGCAGGCGCGCAAGGAGAAATCCTACTGGTATGAAAGTATATTGAACACGATTCCCTATGTGATTTCCGTCACGGACATGGACATGAACTGGACGTTTTGCAACAAGGCGGCGCTGGAGAGCATGGGCAAGCGTCTTGAGGATTGTCTGGGGCGTCATTGTTCGGAAAAACGCGGCAAAAACTGCGGCACCCAGGATTGCGGCATCGAGCAGTTGCGCCGCGGGGTCAATGATCTTGTCAATGTGTTGCCCAACGGTCATGTGCTGGCTGTGGATCTGCACTTTCTGGAAGACCGCGACGGCAAGAAAATCGGGCATGTGGAATTGTCCAGAGATATCACCGATGAAGTGCGCTTAAAGCGCGAGGCCAACGAAGCGTCCCGCCGGGGACGTCTTGACGCTGTGGAGCGTCTGGCTGTGTCTGTGGACAATCTGAACAGCGTGGCCGCAACGCTGATGGAGCAGATAGGACAGGTCAAAGAGCAGACCGCGGACGCCTCTTCGCGGCTTGCGGAAACCGCGGCCGCCATGGAAGAAATGAACTCCACAGTGCTTGAAGTGGCGAAAAACGCCGAAGACGCGGCCCACGCCTCGGCTTCCGTGCAAAAGGAATCGTCTTCCGGAAGCGGACTTATGGACCAGACCGTTGAAAACATGCGCGCGCTGCAAACCCGCTCCGAAGGCATCAGGGAAGACATGGCGGTTTTGGACAAGCAGGCCCGCGACATTGGCGAAGTGCTGACCATCATCCGCGATATCGCGGATCAGACCAATCTTCTTGCCCTGAACGCCGCCATTGAAGCGGCGCGGGCCGGGGATGCGGGACGCGGCTTCGCCGTGGTCGCCGACGAAGTGCGCAAGCTTGCGGAAAAAACCATGAACGCCACCAAGGATGTGGACAAGGCCGTGGGCGCAATCCAGAGCGGCACCGATAAAAGCGCCCAGACCGTGCAGGACGCGGTGCAGGCCATTGAGGAAGCCGCGGGCATGGCCCGGCAGTCCGGGGCCGCTTTAAGCGCCATAAGCGATCTTGCCAGTGATTCAAGCAGCCGCGTGCAGGCCATAGCCGCGGCCGCGACGGAACAGTCCGCGGCGTCGGAGCAGATCAACCGCAATGTTTCGGACGTCAACTCCTTGAGCCTGTCCATTGCGCGGTCCATGGAAACAGCCGCGACCGAAGTGGAGGGCATGCTGCATCAGGCCCGGTCCATTCATGACGTGCTGGAGGAAATCCGCACGACCGTGGCCGAAGAGGAGCGCGTGGAACAGGAACGAATCGCGGCCGGCCAACTGGTTTGAATGCGCCTTTGAAATAACGGCCTTTAAAAAAAACGTTTTTTGAAAACGCGCGTACATTGTCGGCGCGCTCATATTATTCTGGACGCGCCGCCGGATTCCGGCGGCGCGTTTTGCATACGCCCACCCCAACCGCCGTTTCCCTTTTCGCCCTGTCCGTTTTTTGCGTCATCTATCTTCCTTAAATGCGGTTAGACCGAAGGCCGGAAGGTCATATGGCTTTATTCCGCACTGAAGGCATTTTCCGCCTTATTGCCCGCCCGCATTGCCGTTTTCCCGCCATGGCGCGTCCTGCGCTGTTTCCTGTCTTTTCCATTCTCTTCTTTCCGCTTCCCTTTTCTGTCTTTCCTTTCAACGCCGCCCTTTCCGGGCAAAGGCGCGT
This sequence comes from uncultured Desulfovibrionaceae bacterium, assembly GCA_944324045.1. Lineage (GTDB taxonomy): Bacteria > Desulfobacterota > Desulfovibrionia > Desulfovibrionales > Desulfovibrionaceae > CALUUT01. Next base: position 4,903 of record CALUUT010000105.1, read on the forward strand.
TTGCGCCCCGCCTTTTCTTTCCCCTTTTCTTCCTCTTCTTTTCTTTTGCGCATCCGGTTTCACATTTGCCGCTTCGCCTCTGCAATTTTTTGTATAACAATGTGAAATTCCATGTCTTTTATGCAAAAATCGCGCCCTTGACATGATGATGCTTACAAGGTACAACGAACGGCATTCTTGCCTGACGTATATGATTCTTTAATACAATCAACCGGTTAGGCGAGCAACCCGCGCGAAAAGACCTGACATGGTTTGCGGCGGCGTTGCTTTTGCCGTTTTTTTTGACCGCCGGTTTGCACTGTTTTTGAGGCCCCCCAAGGAGGAGCGATACATGGAATATAATGTCACTGAAGAAAGCCCGGTCAGAAAAAAGATCAATATCACCGTGACCCCTGAAGAGGTGGGGGCGGCCATTGACAAGGCGGCGGACAGATGCCGTCGGGAAGTGACCTTGCGCGGCTACCGCAAGGGCAAGGCGCCGCGGGCCATGGTGGAACAGTATTTTCGCGACAGAGTGTACAATGAAGCGGCGCAGGCCCTGTATGAAGCCCAGACGCCCGGCATTCTTGATGAAACGAAGCTTCGCCCGGTGTCGCGCGCCCGTTTTGAAGGCGGGGAGCTTAAGCGTGGAGCGGCGTTTGAATATCATGTTTCCTTTGACGTGATGCCGGAGTTCGAATTGCCGGAATATGAAGGCATTCAGCTTGAGCAGGATCTGGCCTACGTGAATCCCAAGGAAATCGACGCGGTCTTTGAGCGCATTCAGAACAACCTCGCCACCCAGATTCTCATAGAGGAAGACCGTCCGGCCCGGGAAGGCGAAGCCGCGCTCATCGATTTTGAGACCTTTGATGAAAAAGGCGAGCCCATTGAGACGATGAAGGCCCAGAATTTTCTGATTCTTCTTGGCCGCTCGGACGCTCTGAAGGATCTGGACGCTTTGGTGCGCACCCTTGCGCCTGGTCAGGAAAAGACGCAGGCCATTGAGTTTCCCAAGAATTTTTCAGATCCCGCCATTGCCGGGCGCACGCTCACCATGCACGTCAAGGTTCTGAGCATCCACCAGCATATCAAGCCTGAGCTGGACGATGATCTGGCGCGCCGCGCGGGCGGCATGGAAAGCCTTGAGAGAATGCGCGAGTCCATTGAAAAATCCTTCCTCCAGCGCCGCACCGAAGCCGCCAAGCAAAAGGCCATGCTGGGGCTTATGGAAATGCTGATGGAAAAGGTTGATTTCCCTCTGCCCGAAGCCCTGGTTGAAGAGCAGACCTTCGCGTTTCTCAATGATTTTGGCGAACGCATGATCAGGGAAGGCAAAGAGCCCACGGATATCGGCAAAAGCTTCAATGACTTGCGCGAAGAAGCCAAGACTGAAGCGGAAAAAGCCGTGAAGGCCCAGATTCTGCTTATGAAAATCGCTGAAAAGGAAGGCATCGAAGTCACGGACGAGGAAGTGGAGCGGCAGATGCGTTCCTTTGCCGTGCGTTCCGGACAGGAAGCCGCGGCCTTGCGCGAAGAATACGAACGCAACGGCATGCTGGGCGGGCTGCGCCAGCGCATCCTTTCGGACAAAACCCTTAAGGCCATATATGAAAAGGCCAAGGTGGTCATGATTCCGCCCCTGAATCCGGAAGAAAAGGAAGAAGAGGAAGAGGCTTCTGAAACCGCCGCGTCTGAGCCGGCGGAAAAGGCGATTGCGGACGCCCCGGCCCCTGAAGCTGGTCCGGCAGAGGAAGCGGCCCCGGCTGACGAAGCGGCTTCTTCTGAAGAAAAGCCGGCCAAAGAAGAAAAGCCCAAGCGCGGAAAAAGCAAAGCCCCGCAGGAATAGCGCGTAAAAGCGCCGCTTTTCGCCGCATCGTCTGGAACGCATAGCCCGGCCGAATCGGCCGGGAATGGAAGACAAAGCGGCGCGCATGCGCCGTTTGGGCGGTATGGAAGCGTTTTTCAAAGGGAGGCTTGCGCCTCCCTTTTTTTGCTTTGCGCCAAATACGGCAAAAGCCTGAAAAGATGCCCGGCCCGGCCTGTCCGGAACTTGTGGAACGAAAGGTTCTGGTGTAGGCTTGAGGCCATGGTGGAAAAAGACCGGCCCGGCCCGGTCCGGGCGTTTGCAAAAGCGGCGCATAATGCCAAGCATGCCGGTTGCCTTTCAGCGCCGGATGATTATAGTGCGGTATAAGACCATATACGCTAAAAGAGAACTCTACTTCTGAATGCCGGATCATATAATGGAGGCCAAGATATGCCGATTCCCATGGTAATAGAAACAACCGGACGTGTCGAACGGGCGTATGACATATACTCCCGTCTTCTTAAAGATCGCATCATTTTGATGGGGACGCCTGTCGATGACCAGATGGCGTCCCTGATCTGCGCGCAGCTTCTTTTTCTCGAATCCGAAAACCCGGAAAAAGAGATTTTTCTATACATAAACTCGCCGGGCGGCTCCGTGACCGCCGGCATGGCCATTTACGACACCATGCAGTATATCGCGTCCCCGGTGTCCACCGTGTGCATGGGGCAGGCCGCCAGCATGGGCGCGCTGCTTTTGTGCGCGGGCGCTTCCGGAATGCGCTATGCTCTGCCGAACAGCCGGATTATGATTCATCAGCCTTCCGGCGGCTTCCAGGGACAGGCCACGGATATTGAAATTCATGCCCGCGAAGTGCTGCGCATGAAAGAAAATCTGAACGGCATTCTGGCCAAGCACAGCGGGCGGAGCATTCAGGAAGTGGCGGCGGCTTCTGAGCGGGACAACTTCATGAGCCCGGAAGAGGCCAAGGCATTCGGCCTTGTGGACAGCATTCTGGTGTCCCGCAAGGACATTCCGGCTCCCGCGAAATAATAGGAGCCGCAACGCGCCCTTGTTTCGCAAAGCCGGCGCATGGCCTTTTGCAGCGCAAAAAAAGCGCGGCAAGGCCGGAAAAAAAGGCCGCATGGCAAAAGAGCGGACCATAAGGGCGCGCATCCGGCTGAAATTGCGCCGCGCAGGCGGCGCGGGCCGGAATTTCATAAAAAGAGAGGCAAAGGCAATGAAGACATGTTCTTTTTGCGGCAAAGGCGAGGACAGCGTCCAGCATCTTATCGCTGGCCCAAACGGGGTCAATATCTGCAACGAATGCATCATTGTGTGCCGCGATATCATCGACCAGGAAGTCGCGGAAAGCTGCGCTCCTGTGGAAAAGCGCACGCTTCTTTCCCCGGAGATGATAAAAGCCAAGCTTGATGAATACGTCATTGGGCAAGACGAAGCCAAGCGGATTCTTTCCGTGGCGGTGTATAATCATTATAAACGGGTGTTTTACGGCAAGGCCGCGGGCCCTGACGTGGAGCTTGAGAAAAGCAACGTGCTTTTAATCGGTCCGTCCGGAAGCGGCAAGACGCTTCTGGCGAAGACCCTGGCCCGGATTCTGAATGTGCCGTTCGCCATTGCGGACGCCACCACCCTGACTGAGGCCGGGTACGTGGGCGAAGACGTGGAAAACATCCTGGTGCAACTGCTTCAGAATGCGGACTATGATCTTGAAGACGCCTCAAGAGGCATCATCTATATTGACGAAATCGACAAGATTTCCCGCAAGGGCGACAGCGCGTCCATCACCCGCGACGTATCCGGCGAAGGCGTGCAGCAGGCGCTTTTGAAAATCATTGAGGGCACCGAAGCGAACATCCCGCCCAAAGGCGGGCGCAAGCATCCGCAACAGGAATTCATCCGGCTGAACACTTCGAACATTCTGTTTGTGGTGGGCGGCGCGTTCGTGGGTCTTGAAAAGCTCATTGAACAGCGGATGCAGGGCGGCGCCATGGGCTTTGGCGCAAAGGTGCGCAAAAAGACGGATTTGTCGCTCTCCGCGCTGTTAAGTCAGGTTCATCCCAACGATTTGGTGCGCTTTGGCCTTATTCCGGAATTTGTGGGCCGCATCCCTGTGGTCACCCATGTGGACGACCTTGGCGAGGAAGATCTGGTGCGGGTGCTCACGGAGCCGAAAAACGCCCTGGTCAAGCAGTATCAGAAGCTTTTCGAGCTTGACAACGTGAAACTGCGCTTTACCACAAACGCCCTGAAGGCCATTGCGCGCAAGGCCATTGAACGCAAAACCGGCGCGCGCGGCCTGCGCAACGTGACGGAAAGCGCCATGCTTGACATCATGTTCCGGCTGCCTTCCATCAAGGGCCTTAAAGAGTGCGTGATCAACCGCGCCGTGATTGAGGACGGCAAAGAGCCCATTCTCATTTTCAGCGAGGAAGGGCTGGCCGTAGGAGCCGAGGAGGGCGAAGCGTAAAGCCCCTGCAGGCGAAAAGGCGTCGAAAAGCGCAAAAAAACGCCGGCGCGGACGCTGAACGTTTTGCAGACGATTTCGTGTGTATATGACTATGGTTCAGACAGAGGGAACGGTCCGGAACATTTCGGACCGTTCGCCTGTTTTCCGGGTTGACCGCGGCGGTCGTCCTTCGCATAATGCTGATGCGGCCGCGTTTTTTCCGGCATGGATATTTGAGTGAAAAAACTGGAACGGCGGATTCGGGGCCTTCCCCGAAGAGCGTTCCTGAAAAGATATGCACATATGCCTTGGGCGCGAAGGTCCGGGCGTTTTGGAGGTTTTGTATGAGTGACGGCGAACATGACGTCGCGGGCGTGACCCCGGTTGTTCTGCCGCTTATGTCCCTGCGCGAGGTGGTCATTTTTCCCCATTCCATCGTGCCGCTGTTTGTGGGGCGCGAAGCGTCGATCAGGGCTATCGAGCGCGCCATTGAGGCGCATGATAAACGGATTTTTCTTGTGGCTCAGCTTGATCCGGAGCTTGAGCGCCCTATGTCCAGCGATCTTTACAGCGTCGGCGCCATAAGCCGGGTGCTGCAAATCCTGCGCTTGCCGGACGGAACCATCAAGGTTCTGATTGAGGGATGCCAGCGCGCGGCCTGGGACAAGGAAATTCAGGAGGCGTCCACGGATTCGGCGTCTGTGCAGCTTGTGTCCGTGATTCCCCTTCCGGACAGAATCGGCCCTGAAACCGACGCGTCCGAGCAAAACGCGCTCATACGCACCGTGCATGAAGCCCTGGAAGAATATGGCCGGATTACCAAAAAACTGCCGCAGGAAACCCTGGCCGCCATTGCGTCCGTGACCGACCCCGGCCGTCTTGCGGACGCGATCATGCCGCATATGCGCATTGACTACCGCAAAAAACAGGACGTGCTTGAAGCGGTTGACCCGATTAAGCGCCTTGAGATGACGCTTGAGCTTTTGGAAACGGAAATAGCTATTGTATCTGTGGAGCGGCGCATCAAAACGCGCGTTAAATCCCAGATGGAGCGAAACCAGCGCGAATATTACCTGAATGAGCAGATCAAGGCCATAAACAAGGAAATGGGCCGCGACAGCGATCCTCTGCAGGAGGGTCTTGAGCTTGAGAAAAAGCTGGAATCCAAGGTCATGTCCGACGAGTGCCGGGAAAAGGCCCTGCGCGAAATCCGCAAATTGCGCCAGATGTCGCCTTCTTCCGCGGAATATACCGTGGTGCGCAACTATGTGGACTGGATTCTTGATCTGCCCTGGGACGTGTATCAGAAGACGGAAATCAACATCGACGAAGCCAGGAAAATTCTGGACGCCGACCACTTCGGCCTGGAAAAGGCCAAGGAGCGCATCCTTGAATATCTTGCGGTGCAAAAGCTTGTAAACAGGCTTAAAGGGCCGATTCTCTGCCTTGTCGGACCGCCGGGCGTGGGCAAGACGTCGCTTGCCAAATCCGTGGCCCGGGCCACAGGCCGGGAGTTCGTGCGCCTGTCTCTGGGCGGGGTGCGCGATGAAGCTGAAATACGCGGGCACCGGCGCACCTACATCGGCGCGTTGCCCGGAAAGATCATCCAGTCCCTGAAGCGCGTCAAATTCAGCAACCCTCTGTTCTGTCTGGATGAAATCGACAAGATGACCACGGATTTCCGGGGAGACCCGTCCGCGGCCCTGCTTGAAGTTCTGGACCCGGAGCAGAATTACGCCTTCAGCGATCATTATCTTGATATGGACTATGATCTCTCTCAGGTCTTTTTTATCACTACAGCGAACAACCTGCACGATATCCCGCTGCCGCTTCAGGACCGCATGGAAATCATCAGGCTGCCCGGATATCTGGAAACAGAAAAAAAGCATATCGCGCGTTCGTTTTTACTGCCGAAACAGATTGAGGCCCATGGCATCAGACCGGACAATCTCAAGTTTTCCGACAACGCGATTCTTGACATAATCCGGTTTTATACGCGCGAAGCCGGGGTGCGCAATCTGGAACGCTCCATCGCCACCATCTGCCGCAAGGCCGCCATGCGCATCGTCGAGGAGAACGACATGGACAAACTTGTATCCGTGTCCGCAAATTCCCTGACGTCGTTTCTTGGCGTCAAGCGCTACCGCCACGGCGAGCGCGAGGAAACGCCTCAGGTCGGCGTATGCGCCGGGCTTGCCTGGTCTGAAATGGGCGGAGACCTGCTCATGGTGGAAACCGCGCTCATGCCCGGCAACGGCCGTGTCGTGATTACCGGCAAACTGGGCGAGGTCATGACCGAGTCCGCCAAGGCCGCGTTTTCCTACATCCGTTCCCGTTCCCATGCCCTGGGCCTTAAACCCGGATTCTACCGCAAGATTGATATCCATGTGCATGTGCCCGAAGGCGCGACGCCCAAAGACGGACCAAGCGCGGGCATCACCCTGGCCACGTCCATGGCTTCCGCGTTTCTGGGCATCCCTGTGCGTCACGACGTGGCCATGACCGGCGAAATCACCCTGCGCGGCCGCGTGCTGCCCATAGGCGGACTGCGGGAAAAACTGCTCGCCGCGCACCGGGGCCTTATCCGCACCGTGCTTATTCCGCGCGACAATGAGCAGGATCTTAAAGAAGTGCCCGCCGAGGTGCTGAAAGGTCTTGAAATCATCCCCGTGGAGCATGTGGACGAGGTGCTGCCCATCGCCCTTGGCGTGGACCGTGAAGCCGTGTTCAAGGGAAACCCTGATGATTCCATGGCCCTGTGCCATACCCTGCTTCAGGAAGAGCTTGAGACGCCTGTCGCGCATTAGGCGGTTTTTGTATTCCGCTTTGGCGTTTTTCTGAAAAAAGGGGAAAGGGAAGAGATGGTCTCTCTTCTCTTTCCCCAAACAATTTTGTCTTTCCGCATAGGGGACGCGGCAGCCGGATTGCCGCGCGTAGTGGAAAACATTGTTTCAGTACGGCCGCGCTGTCTTTCGGGTGCGCAGCCGGTATTGCATTTCTCTTCCTTCGGGGGTTGAACCCGAAGGCCAAAAGGCCATAGAGCCCCGCCTTCGCGCCTTTTCCCGCGGGGCATCGCAAGGGGCGCAACGCTCTTGGGAAGGGGTGCAACGTTTTCCAGGCGCAGGCGTACCGCGCCTCTTGGGCGTTGCTGGCTTATTGGGCATCGTTTTGGATGGAGGATAGCATGCGCGTGAGAGATGCATTGCGCAAGGTTCCGTCTCCTCTTTTAGGACTGTCGCTTGGCATAACGGGGTTGGGCGTGGCTTTTGAACATGCTCTTCCGTTCGGAGTCTGGCTTCCGGCGTCGTGCGCCGTATCCGTGCCTCTTTTGCTGATTGTCGCCGCCAAGCTGGCGCTGCATCCCGATATTTTGCGGCAGGAGCTCCGACATCCGGCGCTGGGCAGCCTGCCTGTGGCCGCAAGCATGGTCCTCATGCTTTTTTCAGGCGTCATCCGTATGAACGTTCCCCGGCTGGGCGTGGCGATTTGGTGTATTGGAGTGCTGATTTCTTCTGTCGCATTTCTGGCGTTCTGCTTTTTCCAGATAAAAAACAGAAAAAAGGAAAACATGCTTCCAAGCTATTTTCTATCGCTTGGGGGGATGTTTGTCGCGACAATGACCGTGCCCCGCCCGGAATGGAAAGAAGCGACTGATATGCTTATGATCTTCGGCGGCATTGTATTTTTCTGCATACTGCCGTTTGTGGTATGGCGTATTCTGTTTCTTTCTCCTCTTCCGGCTCAGATGAAACCGGTAGTATGCATTTTTGCGGCGCCGGCCAATATGCTGATCGCTGCCTGGCTGACTACCTATTCCAGCATTCCAGGATGGGGATGGCCTTTCATTGTCATTGCCGTCGCGCTTAACATATATGTATATTGCATATTGCCCGGCCTGATGCGTCTTCCGTTTTCACCGGCTCAGGCGTCTTTGACGTTTCCCATGGCGATCACCGCCACAGCCATGTTTAAATTATCCGCTCATTATCCTGCATTGAAAATCATAGCCGTTTGTGAACTTGTGATTGCAAGCTTTGTGGTAGCGTGCGTATGCGTCAGATATACAGCATATTTTAAGTCCGCTCTTGCTGCTCCTTCAGTATAGCTGAGCTCTCTTCCTCTGTGGTTTAAGACTAAAAGGCCATGGAGCCCCGCCTTCGCGCCTTTTCCCGCGGAGCATCGCAAGGGGCGCGACGCTCTTGAGAAGGGGTGCAATTTTTTCCAGGAGCATGCGTACCGCGCCTCTTGGGCGTTGCCGCCGTATTGCCGCGCTTGTTTTCTCTGCGGCCATTTCCAGGCGCAACAGGGACGCAACAGGGACGCAACGGGGGGCGCAGCGGGGCGGCCGGCATGTGTGCATGCGTCTTGCCGCATAAAAAAACCGGCGGCGGCCCGTCCGCTGTCCGCCTGGCGGAAAAGGCCGTCCTTGCCGGGGATGCTCTTTGTTTCGGCACTAAGACAGGAAAACCCAAGAGGCGCTTTGCGCCTGTGTTGGGGAAGGATTGCAGCTTCTTCCCGGACAGGGTGCCCCCCCTGGATAGCCTGCCTGAAAGGCGAGACGGCGTCCCGTCTTACGGCTTTGGCCTTAAAGCCGCGAAGAAAGCGGAAGGAACAGTCCTGCATGGCGCCTTTTTGAGGGCCGGCCATGCAGGTGAAGAAGCCGTTCCCCGCCGCAGGGTTGCGATGCGGCCGTCACTTGATGATTTCAAGCCACCGCACGTCCACGTCGTTGGGACGCTGGCGGTGGGTGTCCACTTCCCCGTGCACGCGGACTCTGGTTTCCGGGGTTACAGTGTTGTTCCCGAATACTTTGTCGTCGATATCCAAAACGACCTTCCCGGAATCATCCTGAAACATGTAGTGTTCGCCCCTGAGGCGTTCGATGATATGGCCTTCAAGAACAGCAGGCGTGTCGTCGGCCGCATTGGCCACCTGGGCAGCCTGTGTGACGGAGCCGGGGCGCGCCCCTGGTCCCTTGAAGCCGCCGCTGCTGGCGGACGGACCGGTAAACCCCGCATACGCGGGAAGAGCCAGCATGAGGGAAAGTAAAAGAGCGGCAAGATATCGCATGACGTCATCCTCCTTATTACAGAAGCACAGATTGGATATTGCAGGACAAAGCCGCACTATGCGCTTTGCTGCCGGCGCATGAAAGCGCCTTTTTCACCCTGCTTTTCTTGAATCATAATCAGGGAGAAAAAACAACCGCTTTAATTGCTGCGGAAAGCGGCTCCTGGAGCCTGAGAAAGAAGGATGCGCGGCGAAACGCCTTTTGAAAAAAAGCCGGGGGAAATGAATTCCCCCGGCGGATTCGGCAGGGCGGGGCGGCTACATTCTGATGCTGTCCCGCATGTCTTCAATTCTGCTTTTGGCGAACATCAGATATGAAATGATAAGTTCCCCGGAATTGAAGGTGGATGTGATGTAAAGCGGGTCATACGTGCATATCTGGTCCAGATAATATTTGACCGCTTCCATGTTTTCAGCCGTATTCTTCTGCTGGATTTCAGGATACAGCTTGTACAGGGCGATAATGAAGTCGCGCACCACAAGCGCGATGCCCTGCACTTCATAAATCCGGTTGTCCAGCGTGTAGAACGGAAGCTTCTGCGCGTTCTGCAGTAGGCCAAGCGCGTACCCCAGCATGTTTTCTCCGGCCAGAAGCGCGAAGGACGAGTACAAATCGTCCGTGCGGCAGTTATAGACCCCGGTTCCGTCATCCAGCGACTGCTTGTATTTTTCTATAAGCTCGAATCCCCGCTTGTATGCGCCTTCAGCCGAAGGAAAGATGAAACTGCGCGGGTCAATGGAGAAATTGTTCAAACGCGCGCTGTACAGCCAGTCGCTCTCGCGGCCGTTCATCCCAAGCTTGGCGATGCGCATGGCGTACTGGTCAATGAGGATTTTGGTCGCGTGGTATACGCCGATTTGCCGGTACGCCCGGTTGTCGAGAAAATATTTGTTGAAAATAATGTCGTTGGCCGTCCATCCAAACGTGGAATCAAGCTCCCGCTTCATTTGGTTGGTTATGGCGTCAGCCAGAATCTTGCCCTTGGTCTTGTCATCCATGTTTTCTTCGCTGGGAATGGGGTATGCGTCAGGGAACGTCGTTTGATCTATAAGCGAATAGAATTTCTGCGAGCCCCAGAATAGAAAAATCACAACGCAAAACAGAAGAATCTGAAAACAGAGCATTTTTGCGATCAGTTTCAGTTTCTCCGCCATTGCAAGCTTGAGAGAATCTTTCATGAATGCACCTCAATTTTTCCGCTGTCGGGAATACGTGTTGTCCTGACTTGAAACGGGTTTGCGCCGTTGAACGCGCGCCTGTCCCGCGTCGTCGGGAGAAGCGCGGATTGCCTTGCGTCCTTCAAAAAGAGGCGTTTTGCCCAAAGCAATGCCTCAACCGCTGCATTTTGCCCATGGGCGGCGGTTTTTTATGCGCCTCGTCATGCTGTTGCCGCGCGCGGGCGGCATGAACCGGCCAAAACGGGGCGGGTAAAACCGTCCATGGTCCGCTCCTCTGCGGTACTATGTCATTTGCCGCCGTAATGGTCAATCGGGGATATGGCGATCTTTTCTTTGACGCGCCCGGGCATGGCGGTATAGCATGACCAGCGCGCCGCATATGTGTAAAACCGCCGGCCCTGCATCCGGAAAAAACGCAATCCGACTTCATGCTCCCGGACAGCGGCGGTTTCCGGCATGCCGGATTGCGCTTTTTTATCCAAACCCTGAAACCCTGTCCATACCTGGGCGTTGCGCCGCCTTTTTCCGGCATATTGACAGCCTTGCGCTTTTTTGCGCGGGACAGCGCCGGTTTCCGGGACCGGGTTCTATGTGGGACCGGGTTGTATTTTCGGCCTTGCCGCGGACAGTTCGGCCATAAGCTGTAAAATAGTAATAATCATCAATATGTTGGATGCAACCCTGCGATTCGTTTCCCCAACGGATGGGAACGGGCCGCAAAAAGAGAAACAGCGCGGGGCTTGCCGTTCGGACATGCCGGCCATGATGGAGCAGCCATGAAAAAGGCGTTTTTTTTGGGGGTCGCGGCTTCTTTCTTTTTTGCCTTTACCTTCATCCTCAACAGAAAGATGAATCTTTCCGGCGGTCATTGGACCTGGAGCGCGTCGTTGCGGTTTTTGTTCATGCTGCCCATGCTGCTTGCTCTCGCGCTTCCCCGCGGAGGCATCGGTCCTGTATTCCGGGAGATAGCCCGCTGTCCCGGCCAGTGGATTCTGTGGAGCGTCGTCGGATTCGGAATCTTTTACGCGCCGCTGTGTTTCGCTTCGGCCTACGGCGAATCGTGGCTTGTCGCGGCGACATGGCAGATCACCATTGTCGCGGGCGCGCTGACCTCTCCTTTGTTCGTCACCCATGTTTCCGTCAATGGAAAAAGCGTCGCCGTGCGCAATCGCATTTCCAAGCGCGCCATAGGCATGTCGTGCATCATTCTTGCGGGCGTGTGCCTGCTTCAGCTTAGACTGACGAACGCCTTTTTGGTCGTAATCCCGATTGTGGCCGCGGCCTTTGCCTATCCTCTCGGAAACCGGAAAATGATGGAGCTTTGCAAAGACAGGCTTTCCACTTTTCAACGGGTCTTCGGCATGACGCTTTGCAGCACGCCGTTCTGGATTCTTCTTGGAATATACGGCTTCGCAGTCGCGGGGCCGCCGCCGGCGGCTCAGGTCGTCCAGTCCCTTCTTGTGGCCCTGACCGCCGGCGTCGTCGCCACGCTGCTGTTTTTCCGGGCCACCAGTCTGGTCCGCGACAACGTCCACCAGCTTGCCGCGATTGAAGCGACCCAGGCCGGCGAAGTGCTGTTTGCGGTCCTTGGCGAAATCTATGTCCTGCATGACCGGCTTCCATCCGCCCTGGACTGGGTCGGACTCTTTCTTGTCGTCGCGGGCATGGTTCTAAGCAGCCTTGCTTCGACAAAATAGCGGCCGGGGCGCGTCCCTGTCAGGATGCAGGGATTGCAAAAAAAAAGCTCATTCAGGCAAAGCGCCTTGCCCCTTTGCATCCGGCTTTTTCTCGTGCGGCCCTTTCCTGTCCGCGCCCGACTCTTCCGCGTTTGGCCCTTCCGCATCCGGCCCTCTGCTGATGCGCCGCAACGCCGCGTCGAACGCCATGGCGACCTGAACAGCCGGAAAACGCCCATGCCGCAGCAGCGCCTGATTGAACTCGATCTCAAAGCCCATGTACCATGCATCCGGGTAACGCTTGCGAAAAAAGCAGGTGAATGAATCGGAAACGCCGCGATAGGGCGCGTTGCGCCGCACGCGCAAGGCTTTTGGGGCGCAGGAAGGGTTTTCCGCGTCTAAAGGGCAAAAAGCGCGGCTTTTTTCCGCAAGAACGCGGCATGCTTCGAGAGCCAGCGCTTTTTCCCGCGCCCGGCCCGGATCATATAAAAGGCCCAGATCAAACGCGCGGACGGTTCCGTTCAAAACCGGCGTGAAACTGTGCACGGAGATATGCAATACCGGCGTTCCCTGCCGGATGCGCTGGGCCACGGCCTGTTCCGCCGCCTGGCGGTAAGGATGATGCCAGCGGGACAAAATAGCCTGTTTTTCGGAAAAAGGCAGCGTTTTCGTCCATGAAGACCAGAGCGCGCGGTTGCCCACGCTGCGATTCAAATCGCATATCAGGCGCGTGACCTGCCCCAGAAAAACAGGACTTTTCGCGTACGCGCCCCATGCCAGAGCCGCCTCCATGGCCCCGGGGTCCCATGCCCGGTGCGTGCTCAAAACGTCCCCGGATGCGGCGAACGCCGCTGCAAACTCAGCGGGAACATGCGCGGAAGCATGTTCGCAGGTAATGATAAGTGCTGGATATGTTTTCATTTTTATTTTTTTATTTTTATATTATTATTTTTTTATTTTTTTCGGGGAAAGGGGGAATGATTCCCCCTTTCCCCGAACCCCTATCCCCTCATAAGGACAGGGGGTTCTTGCGATGGGCGGCGAACCTCTTTATTGGGCTGTTTTGGGAAACGCGCTTCTGCGGCGTTTTTCCGGGGCCGGCTGGTTGCCGCATGCCCCCTATCGGCACCGTTCAAGGATGGTCTGCACCCTGCACGCATAGGTATGCCGGGTTAGAATTTCCTTTTTCCAGGCCCGCTTGAGTTCTTCGCGCAAACGCGGCTCTTTTTCCAGGCGTTCGACAAGCAGGGGTATGTCCTGGGCTTTTTCAAAGCGGATGGCGTCGCGCAGTTCCTGGGGAAAGAGGGTCAATCCCGGCGTGTTGTCGCTTAAAAGAAAGCCGTCCGCGAGCCAGACGTCGAAATGACGCTGGTTAAGGCCGTGCGGAAGCAAAAGGCTGGTCGTTGTCAGGCTGTAGCGGGCCTGATGGTACAGTCCGGGCGCGCCGGCGTAGTAATCCACGGGCGGATGCCAGTCCTGTTCGGGAACAACCGTCCGCCACCCCTGATCGCCAAAGACGCTCACGCCGATTTTACGGCATGCGCGCACGCAGAGCATGCGCCACATGGCGGAACTTTCTTCAGCGAGAAACCCGGCTTTGCGCGCCTCCTTTCTAGGCCAGAGCGGCGTGTCCGTTTCCCTGAACAGCCGCTTGCGCCAGTAATGAAAATCCGGCCGCGCGCCCGCTTCGAGCAGTCTGGAAATAGCGGCCTCCTGCGCGGGTTCAAGGCGCAGGCCCGCAAAAAAATGCCGCTTGCCGGGAAACGCGGTCCGCCCCAGAAAAACAATGGGCCGCAAACCGGCGTCCGGAAACAGGGCCGGCCGCTGAAACAGTTCCGGACACCCGCCCAGCGGCAAGGCCGCGGCATGGCGCGCGCCGTGCGCCTTTAAACCGGGGATGAAGCTTGGATCCGTTGCAAAGAGCCGGCACTCTTTCCAGAAAGGCGAACGCAATGCGGAAAGCAGATGCCAGGGATTGTCCACGCACCATACGGCCACAGGCACGTTTGCCTGACGCAGGCAATGGAAGCGTTCGCCAAACGCGTCCAGACCCTGAAAATTGACGGACAAAAACAGGGCCGGCGTCTCATTGGCCAGAATATGCGGCAAAACCGCGCCGAGCTGTTTCTTGTCCGGGCAATGCACCGTGCGGCCCTGCGCTTCAAAGGCCCGGCGCAATTCCCGGATGAGCAGGCTTTTTTCGTCTCCCGGAAGAATGATGCTTTCAGATTTCGGAACAGGGCCTGAACGGTTGTTCCAGGCGCGGGCCATGGCCGCGAGCGGGCCGTAAAAACTGGGAAAAAAGCGTATGCCCGGACGGTACAGCGCGATGCGCGCGTCATTCCCATGCGCGCGCAGCCAGTGCGGCAACGACGCCGCCTGCTTCCAGGTTTCGGGAATGGCCGCGGCGCGCAAAAGAGCGGGGCACTCCATGAAATAGACCTGTTCCCCGGCGCGCGCGGCCAGTTCGCGCAAAAGCGCAGGCTCCGGCCCGACGCCCAAAATCAGGAGTTGCGCGCCGTTGCCAAAAAGTTCAAAATGTTCAAGCCCCGCGGGCAGAGTCTGGACAAAACCCAGCTCCGTGCGGATGCGCATGCCGGCGCGGCGGCAGGGATTTTTTTGATTGTGCGGCATATTGGACACTTGGCGGCGTGGTCTGTTTCAGTTATATGGGGCGCGGGTGAGTCATGAAAAAATATCGAGATCATTTTTTTCTTAAAGCCAAACAGGAAAACTATCCCGCTCGTTCAGTCTATAAGCTGAAAGAAATAGACAAGAACTTTCGAATTTTCAAGCCCGGCATGCGCGTGCTGGACCTTGGCGCGGCGCCCGGCTCCTGGAGCCTTGCCGCGGCCGAGGCCGTCGGAGCGCGGGGCTCTGTGCTTGGAGCGGACCTGCAGCCGACGGCCACGCAATTCCCGCCTCAGGTCGCGTTCGTCGTCGAAGATGTGTTCGCGCGTTCAGAACGCTTTGAGGCGCTCCTTGCCGAGCGCGCTCCGTTTCACGTCGTTATGAGCGATATGGCGCCCAAAACCACGGGAACCAAATTCACGGACCAGGCGCGTTCCCTTGAGCTGTGCCGCGAGGCCCTGCATGTCGCCCGGCTGTATCTCATTCAGGG
Source organism: uncultured Desulfovibrionaceae bacterium (assembly GCA_944324045.1). Classification (GTDB taxonomy): domain Bacteria; phylum Desulfobacterota; class Desulfovibrionia; order Desulfovibrionales; family Desulfovibrionaceae; genus CALUUT01. The sequence continues at coordinate 20,208 of CALUUT010000105.1, forward strand.
CGGCAGCTTTGTGGTCAAGATTTTCATGGGGCCGGACGTGCAGGAATTCGTCAGGGAAATGCGCCGGCATTTTGCGGCGGTGAAGATGTTCAAGCCTAAAAGCTCCCGCGCGGAAAGCAAGGAAGTGTTTTATGTCGCCATGGGATTCGCCGGGCCGGACGCCGCGGCGCAGGATGCGCCGTAAAGAACGCCGCCCGCGGCGGGGCGTTTTGTAAGCCCAAAGAGTTCCTGCAAGCGTTGCGTCCAAAACGGGCTTTGCGCAGGCGGGTTTTGCACAGGGGCGCATCAATGATTTTGTTTATGGAAAAAAGGAACTGCGCATCGTTTTGCCGCAACGGCCGCGTTTCGCGGCTTTTCAATGCGGCGGCGTGCGCGCATCGGGAATTTGTCTGAAATATAAGGAGAAAGCATGGCCGGGCATAGCAAATGGAAAAATATCCAGCACCGGAAAGGGCGGCAGGACGCCAAAAAAGGCAAAGCCTTCACCAAGGCCGCAAAGGAAATCATCATAGCCGCGAAAAGCGGCGGCGACCCTGACAGCAACCCAAGATTGCGGGCCGCGATTCTGGCCGCCCGCGACGTCAATCTGCCCAAGGACAAGATTGAAGCCGCCATTCGCAAGGGCACAGGCGAGGACAGCGGCGGCGATTTCATAGAAATCATCTATGAAGGATACGGCCCGGGCGGCGTGGCCATGCTGATTGAGGCGGCCACGGACAACCGCAACCGCACAGTGGCGGAAGTGCGTCACCTGATGACCAAGCACGGCGGCTCGTTGGGCGAAACCGGCTGCGTCGGGTGGATGTTCGAGCGGAAGGGCGTTTTGTCTTTTGATAAAAACAAGTATACTGAAGACCAGATTATGGAAATCGGTCTGGAAGCCGGGGCCGACGATGTGACCGTTGAAGATGAAAGCATCGACGTGACCGCGGCCCTGGCCGATTACGGAGCGGTCCGGCAGGCCTTTGAAGATGCGGGCCTGGAGATCATGGAATCCGAACTGGGCTTTTTGCCGCAGAACACGATTACCGTGGATGCGGAAACCGGCCGGAAACTGATGCGGCTTGTCGAAGACCTGGAAGACAACGACGACGTGCAGAACGTGTCGGCGAACTTCGAGCTGCCGGAAGAGCTGCTGGCGGAATTGGAGTAGACGGTTGAACGGCGCGCCCTCAACAGTCATGCCCGGCCTGTCTTTGCATCCGGAGCGCGTCCTTCGAAGCGCGCGGAGGAGCGAACTTCCGTGAGGCGGCGATGGTCGATTGTCGGTGCGGCGCGGCCGCAAACCGGCTCTTTCCGTGAGGACGCGACGCGGGAAACGCCAAAAGCCGAAGCGCTCGCCGCACTGGCCCGCGAACGCGGCGTTTTGGGCATAGACCCGGGCTCCCAATGCACCGGCTGGGGCATAGTCAAGGACGTTTCCGGCGTTCTTGAGCTTGTGGCGTGCGGAACGGTGCGCACAGGAAAAGAGGAGTTTCCGGAGAGAATCGGCCGCATCTTCACGGAGCTTTCCGCACTAATCGAACGCTACGGCCCTGCGGAGGCGGCCGTTGAAAACGTGTTCGGCGGCAAAAACGCCCTGTCCGCATTGAAGCTTGGCCAGGCCAGAGGAGCGGCGCTGGCGTCCTGCGCGGCCCATGGCCTGAAGATCTGGAGCTATGAGCCCACTGTCGTAAAAAAAGCCCTGGTCGGAACAGGGCGCGCGGAAAAAGCGCAGGTCGCCTTTATGGTGGGGCGGCTTTTGGGCGTAAAGCCGGATTGGGCCGTTGACGCAAGCGACGCTTTGGGCGTGGCCGTCTGCCATTTGAACATGAGGCGTCAGGCGCGACTTATGACGCGGTAACAGAAAGCGCCGTCCGAAAAAAATTGCCCCGAAAAAACGGCAGGACGCGCGGCCTGTCAGGCGCGCTTGCCGCTTTCAAAAAGCCTTTGCGGAAAATCCGCCTTCGCATGCGCGCGCTTTTCCGCCCGACAGGCGCGCCGGCGAAGGCGAAACAATCCCGCATGACGCGGTTCGCGGCAAAGGGCATATGAAGGCCGGACTGGTCCGGCGCGTCTGGGAGGAACGCATGATCGCCTATGTGGAAGGGCGTTTGGCTGAAGTGTTTGATTCCGGCTGCATCGTGGCGACGGATGCGGGCGTGGGCTATGAGGTGGCCCTGTGCGCGCCGGCCCTGAATGCGCTGCCTGCGCGGGGCGAGCCTGTCGCTTTCTACACCGCGACGGTCGTGCGCGAGGACGCGCTTGAGCTGTTCGGCTTTCAAACCTGGGACGAACGCCGCGTCTTTTTAATCCTCACGTCCATTTCCAAAGTGGGAGCGCGCACGGCAATGGCTGTTTTGTCCACGTTCCGGCCCGACGACTTGCGGCGGGTGGTGCTTGAGGACGATTATCTCGCCCTGACCAGGGTTTCAGGCATCGGCAAAAAGTCAGCCCAGCATATCTTTCTGGAATTAAAATACAAACTCGAAGGCAAGGCCGCGGCGGCCGAAAACGTTCTTGGCGGCGGCGCGCCGGGCGGCGTGGCCGCGGATGCGCTCGCCGCGTTGATGAATCTGGGATACGCCGAAGAAGAAGCCGCAAAAAGCATACGCGGCGTGCTGGCGGCCGAGCCGGATATCGATGTGTCCGGGGCCTTGCGCATGGCCCTGAAACAGCTTGGCAGGAGCAGGTAAATGCAGAGCCCTGAAAATCCTTTGGCCGCGGCGGACGACTCCGTCCGCCCAAAGCGGATTGACGATTTCATCGGGCAGGAGGAATTGCGCGCCAATCTCAAGGTTTATATCCAGGCGGCCCGCGAGCGCCGTCAGGCGATGGACCATACTCTTTTTTACGGAAATCCGGGCCTTGGCAAAACAACCCTGGCCCAGATCATGGCCAATGAGCTTGGGGTCAACCTGGTTTGCACCTCAGGACCGGTCCTTGAACGCTCAGGCGACCTTGCGGCGATTCTGACCAACCTTGGGCGGCATGATATTCTTTTTGTCGATGAAATACACCGCATGCCCATTTCCGTGGAAGAGCTTCTCTACCCGGCGCTTGAGGACTACAAGCTGGACCTCATCATCGGACAGGGGCCCGGCGCGCGGACCGTCAAGATAGACCTGGAGCCGTTTACCCTGGTCGGCGCGACAACGCGAATCGGCCTTCTTTCATCGCCTCTGCGCGACCGCTTCGGGGTGATTTTGCGCCTTGAGTTTTACAGCCCCGAAGAACTCTCCCGCATCGTGCAGCGCACGGCCGCGATTTTGTCCGTGCCCCTGACCGCGGACGGCGCTTTGGAAATAGGGCGGCGTTCACGCGGCACGCCGCGCATCGCCAACAGGCTTTTGCGCCGGGTCAGAGACTTCGCCCTTGTGGAAGGCGGCGGCCCGGTCAGCGCCGAAGTGGCGAGCGCGGCCCTGGCCCGCATGGATGTGGACGAGCAGGGACTTGACCAGATGGACCGCAAATTGCTGACCGTGCTCATTGAACATTACGGCGGCGGTCCGGCCGGTCTGAAAACGCTGGCCGTGGCCTGCTCGGAAGATGTGCGCACCCTTGAGGACATTTATGAGCCCTATCTCATTCAGTGCGGCTATATCAAACGCACCCCCAGAGGACGGGTGGCCACAAGCAAGGCGTACCGGCACCTGAATTTGCTGGGATAGCGTCGCGCGCGTTTTGCCCGCCGCGCGCCTTTTTCCCTGTTTATACCGTCTGCCTTCCTCTGTGGTTTGAGACTAAAAGGCCAAAAGGCCCTATGCCCCGCCCCGCGCCTTTTCCCGTGGGGCATCAGACGGGCGCGAAGTCCTGAAGGGCTTTGCCGCCGTATTGCTTCCAGGAGAAAAACCGTCATGAGCATTGCGACATGCCGCGTTGCGCTTCTTACTTATACCGCCGACCCGTTGCCGCTTGTCTATGCCGCGTTCCGGCAGTGTTATCACGCGGGATATGTGGCCGACATGTGGCCGCGCCTGGTGCGCGGCGATATTTCTGAGGAAAAACAGGCTGATTTTGTGACGCGGATTATGGAATCCGGGCACGTGAGCCCTGTGGAGCACGTCAGCTTCACCTTCGCCGTGGAAGGCGTCTCGCGGGCCCTGACGCATCAACTGGTGCGCCACAGGATTGCGTCGTATTCGCAGCAAAGCCAGCGCTACGTGGACGGCAGCGCGTTTCGCTACGTTCTGCCGCCGGCAATCGCCGAAAACCCCAGAGCGCGCGAACGCTTTGAAACCTGCATGCGGGAAATAGGCGACGCCTACAGGGACATTAAAGCGCTTCTTGAAGCGGATGGCCGGACCGGCTCAAAAGCGAACGAAGACGCGCGTTTCGTCTTGCCCCAGGCCGCGGAAACGCGCATCGTCATAACCATGAATTGCCGCAGTCTGCTGCATTTCTTTGAAGAGCGCTGTTGCGCCCGCGCGCAGTGGGAAATACGGAACATGGCCGGCAAAATGCTGGCCCTGTGCAAAAAAACGCTCCCGCCGGTCTTTTCCGCGGCCGGCGCGAAATGCGAACGGCTGAAGCTGTGCCCGGAAGGAAAACAATTCACCTGCGGCCGCTATCCTCTCATTCCCCGCAACGCATGAGCGCCTATGCGCCGCACCCCGCAGGCTGGTCCCTGCGGGCGCGGCTGGCGCGCGCGTTCGCGTCCAGTTTCGTTCTTCTGCGAAATAATCCCTCTGTTTTCCTGCCCCCCGTTTTTTCGCATATGAGGCGTCCGCCCCGGCCTTCCGGCGTGCGGGACTTTCTTTCGATAGGTCAGACGTCCGTTTGCATGACTCCCTGAAAAAGCGCATGGGGTCCGGCTGGATGCAGCCCGAAGCCCCAAAGAAGAAGGCGGCGGCAATAAGGCGGCAAAGCCCAGGAGGCGTTTTGCGTTTGCGCCTGAGCGGGAACGCATGCCTCGCCCGGGCGCGCGTGTCCCTCAGATGCCCCGCGGGAGAAGGCGCGGGGTGGGCGCAGGTTCTTTTGGCCTCCGGTCCCAGGCCGCAAAGGATGATAGATGAAAAAGCGTCTGGAACGCCGCTTCAACTATTCGGAATCTCTGTGATATCCCTCTGGGAAACGCTTCGGGCATGTAAAGGCGGATACGCATCGCAAATATTTCCCAGGCATGCTTTGCTCTGGTCCGGTCCGGGGCGGGACCGGCGGCCCGGCATATGGGCAACTTTGATAATAGTTTCAATTAAATTAATAAAATACCTTCAAAAAGCATGAAAGCGCGGAATGTGACGTTTTGGAAAATTATAAACATATACTTTTATTTAATTTTATTTTTCTGTATAAAAAATGAAGAAAAATTGAGAAAAATTGAGAAATAGCGACTTCAGTCTGTTAAAAAAAATTATTGAAAAAAAGCGCGGCATTCCGCTTGACAGATAGGAAACGCTTGAAAGCCAAGGTAATCGGGGACGGCATTCAAAGCGTCGTATTTGTTTGCTTTCAATTATTTTAGATGGTTACGTCAGGATGGATATTGGGAAAACGTATCCGGGCTCAACCTTCCTAAGCGTTTTCCAGCGTTGCCCAAAAGCCTTCCTCTCAGTATGACAACCGCATGACGACTCAGTGGCTTGAAATGCAACATATCCTGGAGGGAAGCCTTCCTTCCGGGCATTATAAGGTTTGGATAGCTCCGATATCCGGACAGGTTGAAGAAAAGGATGGCGCTCCCGTCCTTCGTCTTTTTGCGCCTACCGATTTTGTTGCGAAAAAGGTGCGCGACCGTTTTTGGGATGTCATTACAGAAGCCGCCGCCGCGGTTCTTGAACAGGAGCCTGCCATTATTCTTGAGGTCAGGCCGCCTGCCGTCAAATCGTCCTCTCTGGGGCCGTCCGCCGCGCCTTTCGGCGTGAAAAGCGGGGAAACGCCTGGCGCCATGCCGTCCGCGTCCGCCGCGGCCGGACAAAATGGCGTTTTGCAGAATCCGGCGAAACAGGCGTTGTCTTTGCCGCAACGCGCTTTCCGCGCGCCGCATGAAGCCGGCGAAGAGCAGTTGGGGCTTCCCCTGCTGCATGCCCGCGCGCAGGCGTTCGTCATCGATTCCCGGTATTCTTTTGAGAATTACGTTGTGGGCGCAAGCAATCAGTTCGCCGTTGCCGCGGCAAAGGCCGTATGCGATTCGGATCTGTTCATGGATTCGTTGTTTCTGGCGTCAGGGCCGGGCCTTGGCAAAACCCATCTGGTGCAGGCCATGGGCAATACGCTTTGCCGGAAAAGCAACCGCTCCCTGTGCCGGGTTGAATATCTGCCCGCCGAAGAATTTGGCGCGCGGTTTGTGGCGGCGCTCAAGGCGAAGGACATGGAGCGCTTCAAGGCGCGCTATGCGTCGGCCGACGTGCTGCTGCTGGAAGATGTGCACTTTCTTCAGGGCAAGGAGCGCATGCAGGCCGAAGTGCTGGGCATTGTGAAAACGCTTCAGTCCAGAGGCGCGCGCGTGGTGTTTTCCAGTTCCTTCGCCCCGCGGGACCTTAAAGACATGGATTCCCAGCTGGCGTCCCGGTTTTGCTCCGGCGCGCTTGCGGTGATTGACGCGCCGGATTTTGAAATGCGCAAACGCCTGTTTGGAGAAAAGGCCTCTTTGCATCAGGTGCTGCTGCCGGAACCTGTGGCGGATTTGCTGGCCAGCCAGATCAAGGCGGACGTGCGCCAGATTGAAAGCTGCATCCAGAGTCTCATTTTGAAGGCGCGGGTTTTGAACCAGCGGATCAGTCTGGACATGGCCTGGGAAGTTCTTGCGCAATACGCCGCAAAACAGCCCGCGGCGGATATCGAGGGGATTATCCGGTCCGTCTGTCAGGCGTTTGGGCTTTCCGTGGAACAGCTCTCGTCCAAAAGCCACAAACAGGAATATGTCGTTGCGCGCAACGCGGTGTTTTATCTGGCGCGAAAGCACACGGAACTGACGCTGAAGGAAATAGGCCGCCGCCTCAACCGCACGCATGCGACGGTGATCAAGGGCATTTCCACCCTTGAGCGTGAAATTGCCCGCGAGACCCCGCGCGGCCGCCAGATTTCCGTGACGCTTTCGCTGGTTGAAAAAAACTCCAATCTGTCGCCTGCGCGTTCCCATTAAAAAAAGCCGCGTTCGCATGCGCAAGGCCCGCCTGACGGCGCGCGCGGCATCCATCGCTCTTCTTTCATGTATCTTCCTCTGTTATTTGAGACTGAAAGAGCAGAAGTCCCTATAACCCTGCTTCGCGCCTTTTCTCGCGGGGCATCTGAGGGGGGCGTCGCGTCTGGGAAGGGATGCGCGCCCCGCCCAGGCGCAAACGCAAAGCGTCCCGGGCTTTGTCGCCTTATTGCTCAAAAATTCCTGTATGCTTTGAAACCTCCTCTTCAGGGCGAAAAATATCTGTTGACGGCACGGCGAAGCCGATGAAATTTTTTTTGCAGCCCTGTCCGAAAGGCCAAGGGGTACTGCGGATTGGGCCTTCCTGCATTTGCCATGGGTTAGGCCCGATGGCCGTAAGGGCGTCGTCGCGCGTTCGGGCCTTTTTCTCGCGGGCTGCAAATGGGACGGCAGGAGCTGAGGGCCTGACCTGTGGGCGCGGGCCTGCAACGCGCCTTCTAAGCCGCCGCATTGGCGCGTTTGCGGCCTTTTTCTGAAACATTTCAGTTTTCTGTGACAGCCTGATTGCCAAACCAGCGCAAAGCGCCCGCATGCGCGGCGTAGCCCCTGGTTGACATTTTGTATAACGGCTCCTATGTTTCGTCATACGACGAAATGTAGGAGCTTTTTTCATGTTTGAATTTCTTACGGTATGCGGGGCGCTGAGCGACGGAGACAGGTTGCGGATCCTCATGGCCCTGCGGGAGCGCGAGCTTTGCGTCTGTCAGGTCACGGCTTTTTTGGACCTTGCGCCGTCCACGACCTCCAAACATTTATCCATACTCCGGCAGGCCCGGCTGATTGAGAGCAGCAAGCACGGACGATGGGTCTATTACCGTCTTGCGGGCGAGCGGGCCCCAAAGGCGGCGCGGGACGCCGCGGCCTGGATGACCGCCGCGCTTGCGGACGACCCGGTGATTCTCAGCGATGAAAAAAGAATTGTGCGGATTGTGCAGGCGGAGCGCGAGTGCGGCCTTGGAGACGTCTGTTGCGAAACGTTTCATTCGCCGGAGCTGCATTCGCTTGATGAAATGGTTTCCAGGGAATCCGGCGTGGAGCCCATGTTTTCGCAGGATGAGCCGAAAGACGCTTTCGGGGCTGGGACGGGCTTTTTTCAGGCGGAGCAGGACGGCGGGGCGCAAAGCGCGGATTCCGC
>CALUUT010000106.1 GCA_944324045.1 uncultured Desulfovibrionaceae bacterium
CATGATCATGTATGGCGTGACCTCAAATACATCCATCGGCGATCTTTTTATCGCCGGTTTCCTGCCCGGCTTTTTCATGGCGTTTTGTCTTATGGTCGCCACCTGGCTCCAGATCAGAAAACGGCCGAACGCGGGAATGCGGCAAAGAGAACCCTTCAGCTTTAAAAAACTGGTTTCGACCTTTTGCGACGCCTTTTTCGCGCTCATGGTGCCGGTGATTATTCTCGGCGGCATTTACAGCGGCATCTTTACAGCCACGGAAGCCGGCGCGGTCGCCTGCATCTACGGCTTTCTGATCGGGGTATTCTGGTACAAGGAAATCACCCGCAAGAACATCCTTGAAATCATGGGCGGCACCATCACCAACACGGTGCTTGTCATGCTGATTGTCGGCATCTCCGGCGCATTCAGCTGGCTTTTGACCTTCAGCGGCACAGCCAAGTTTGTAGGCAATCTTGTTGGCGACATAGCCTCAAGCAAAGTGATGTTCCTGCTTATTTCCAATATCATCTTCCTGATCATGGGCATGTTCATCGAATCCGTAGCCGCAATTCTCATTATTACCCCCATTCTGCACCCCATTGCCCTGAGCCATGGCGTCGACCCTGTGCATTTCGGCCTTATCATGGTCATGAACCTCGCCATAGGGCTTGTCACGCCGCCTGTCGGCGAAAACCAGTACATAGCCTCGGCGATTGCGGGAATTCCATTTGAAGAAGAACTTAAAGCCGTTGTGCCGTTCTTCATTGCCCTGCTGGTGGCGCTTATGGTCACCACATACGTTCCCGGACTGTCCCTGCTTCTGGTGAAACTGTTCTAAACATATATGCGGACTAGCCGCATTCAAATAACCTACATAATATAAAGGAGGAGACATGAAGGCTTTTAAAAACCATCTTTCCCGTGTGATGATCAGCCTTATGGCGGTCATGATTTTTGCGGCGGCCGCATATGCGGATGATTACAAATATCACTGGAAACTGGCGACCACTGAAGCGCCGGATTATTACATGGTGCGCCTGTCGCAAAAATTCATTGATGAAGTCAGCAAGAGAACCGGCGGCAAAGTCACCGGCGAAGTTTACGCATCCGGCCAGCTTGGGAACCTCGTAGGCGCCCTTGAGGGCCTGAACATGGGCAACATCGATATCGTCATGGATGGCGTCAGTTCGCTGAGCGAAGCCAACAAAATGTTCAATGTATTCGGCATCGCCTATCTGTATGACAGCAAAGAACATCAGTACCGCTTCTGGGATACATATTTCAAGGAAGTCACGGACTACATCGCCAAAGAATCAGGCTACCGGCTTGTCGCGGTCATTGACGGCATGAATCGCCAGCTTTCCCCCATAAAGCCCGTACGCACCATAGCGGATCTCAAAAACCTGAAGGTACGCGTGCCGACCATTACGCCGTATGTGCGCGTCTGGGAGCTTCTTGGCGCGGCGCCGGTCACCATGTCCCTCAATGAAGTCTATACCGCCATGAAAACCGGCGTTGTGGACGCTCAGGAAAACGACATTCCCCTGACTATGGCCATGGGATTCTACGAAGTCGCCCCTTACTGCGTGCTGACCGAACATGTGCCATATGAAGGAGCGTTCTACTTTGACGAAGCGACCTTCCAGTCCTATCCTGAAGAATTAAAGCAGATTATTTATGAAGTCGGCGCTGAAATCACCAAAGAAAGCCGTGAAATTTACAAGAACCTCATGGCGGATTCTTTGCAGAAGCTGAAGGAAAAAAACGTCGAAATCATCACGCCTGACCTGACTGAATTCAAAAAAGCCACTGCACCCATGAAGCAGGAATATGCGCAGTACGGCCAGACTATTCTTGATTACATCGACAAGGCCAGAACAGCGGAATAACTCATACCCCTAAGTCCCGCGCGAGCCTCTTCACCATAACGCGCGGGCCACTCCCTCTCAAAAGCCGCCCCAATGCCAAAAACATCGGGGCGGCCTTTTCATCAATATTCTCTCCCGACCGGCACGTGCACACTTGCATATCGCCAACCACAATGCTAAAATAATCAGTTGAAGATGACCTATTTATAACGTCACAGCGGAAGCTACCAATGAAACGCAACCCGGCTCATCCCTTGCAGGATGCTCGTGATGATTGTGCATCGGAAAAAAAACAGGACTGTCCCAGCTCGACTCCAGACAGGACGCTGTCGTCCAGCCAGTTTAAAATTCAAGCGCATTTCCTGGAGCAGCCAAAGCCGGCGAGTCCAACCAAGCCGGCTTCTCTTTTGGCAACCGCGCCTGCAGATTCTCCCATAGCCACCTGTCTTGCTGTAGATATCCAGTCCCAGCCCGACGGCGTAACATGCGGACCGACCTGTTTGCACGCTGTATATCGCTATTTCGGCGACGATATTTCTCTTGAAAAACTTGTTAAAGAAATAAAGCAGCTTCGTGACGGCGGCACAGTGGCGCCTGTTCTTGGATGCCATGCCTTAGGCCGGGGGTACAAGGCGACGCTGTTCACCTTTGACCTGAAAACCTTTGATCCCACGTGGCTTACAGGGAATCATACCGATATTCCGGCCAAGCTTAAAGCGCAGATGGCTGCAAAATCCGACCGCAAACTCCATGCCGTAAGCCATGCCTACCTGGAGTTTCTTGAGCTTGGCGGCGTATTGCGCTTTGAAGACTTAACCCGCGCCCTGATCCGGCGCATACTCAACCGACATACGCCCATTCTGGTGGGACTTAGCTCCACCTATCTTTACAGAGAAACGCGGGAAATCCCCTCTACAAATGAAGAAGACGATATCCGTGGGCTTCCGGCCGGACATTTCGTCGTCCTGCACGGATATGACCCCGAAAAACGCATTGTCTCCATCGCTGACCCATACGGCGACAACCCTCTTGCCGGAGAAAACGGGTACGGCATTCACATTGACCGGGTCATATGCGCCATATTGCTTGGCATAGTCACGTATGACGCGAATCTGCTTGTTATTGAACCAAGGCTCAGGCGCTCATGAAATTTTCCTCAGCACTGATGTTTTTCCATATGGCCGTGTTGTTAAAGAAAAGGCATCGCGCGCTTCACGCGCCTTTGGCGCTCTTTGCGTCCCGGTCAGCCTGGCCTCATAGGCATTTTGCGCTCAATCGCATACCCTGTCCTTAAACCTGCAACCTTAGAAAAAAATTGCTGTGAAAATACTTATTGTTGCTTCTGGAGCGGAAAAGTGGAATCTGTCCATTCCGGGCGTGGAAATCGTCACGCCTCGAAAATATATCGCAGACCCAAAATATGTGAGCTATCGGGGCACGCGCGTCGTAAATCTTTCGCGAAGCTATAGATATCAGAGCAATGGATATTATGTATCCCTTTTGGCGGCTGCGCGCGGCCATCGGCCCATGCCCAGCGTGGCCACGATGAGGGATCTTCAAGCCCCGTTTTACACAAACGCCATGGACGCGGACATGGAAGAACTCATTCATAAGAGTCTTGCTCCCCTGACCGGCGATTCCTTTACCTTAAGCATTTATTTCGGCCGCAATATGGCCAAACGGTATGAAAAGCTCTGCCTTAAACTTTTCAACATGCTGACCGCGCCTCTTTTGCGCGCACACTTCATCAAATCAAAACAGGGCCGCTGGCAACTCAAACGCATAAGCGCCATTCCCTTAAGCGAAGTCAGCGATGAACACAGACCCTTTATGCTTGAAGCCATGCAGGACTATTGTTGCCGTCCGATGCGCGCCGGCCACAAGCGCCAGCCTGCGCCTTTTTCTCTGGCCATGCTGGTCAACCCGGACAACCCTCTGCCGCCTTCCGACGCCAAAGCGCTGGAGAATTTCATCAAGGCCGGTTCTAAGCTGGGTATAGACGTAGAACCCATACGCAAGGACGAATACACCAAACTCCTGGAATATGACGCGTTATTTATCCGCGACACCACTCAGGTCAACAATCATACGTACCGCTTTGCGCGACGCGCCGAAATAGAAGGAATGCCCGCAATCGACGATTCGTTGTCTATTCTGCGCTGCACAAACAAGGTTTATCTGGCTGAACTTATGAACCACAACAGAATAAAAACGCCAAAAACCTTTATTGTGCATGGCGACAACATGCATGTTACGCTGAAAAATCTTGGCTTGCCCTGTATCCTGAAACAACCGGACAGCTCGTTTTCTCTCGGTGTGGTCAAAGTGGAAACTCCGGAAGAATTCTGCACAAACTGTGAAGAAATGTTGGAAAAATCGGACCTCATCATCGCCCAGGAATTTCTGCCGACCGAATATGACTGGCGCATCGGCATCCTTGAAGGAGAGCCGCTTTTCGCCTGCAAATACTTTATGGCCGAACATCATTGGCAGATATACAACCGCTCCGGAAAAACAGAGCATGACCGCTGGGGCATGACCAAGACCTTCCCCATCGGCGAAGCGCCGCCGGAAGTCGTCAAAGTAGCGCTGCAGGCAGCCAACCTCATTGGAAAAGGATTGTACGGCGTGGATATCAAGGACATAAAGGGCGTCCCCCACATCATCGAAATCAACGACAATCCAAGCATTGACGCCGGCATTGAAGACGACGTTCTTGGCATGGACCTGTATCTGAAAATCATGCAGGTTTTTAAAGATCGCATTCTGAAATTGCGCATGAATCATTTGTAATTCCGGGATATCGCACGTTCCGGTAAAACCAACATTATTTAAAAGGATGTGTCATGTCGACGCAACCCCCTTTCGGTCTTTTTGAAGTCTGCGGCGTTGAAATTGAATATATGGTTATAGATCGCGCCAGTAAAAACGTGCGGTCTCTTGTGGAACCTGTGCTTGACCGGCTTGAAGCGGACAATGACGGCAGCGGCGCATTCACAGGTGAGATTGAGTGGTCAAACGAACTTGTAGCGCATGTGGCTGAAGCCAAATGCCGCGTTCCTGTTCCGGAAGCCGCGGCCATGCTGCATCCGCTTTGCAAGGCAGTGGCCAGGGTGAATGAAATACTCGACCCGCTCGACGCCTGTCTTATGCCTTCGGCGGCGCACCCATGGATGGACCCCGCGGCCGACGCCATGCTCTGGCCCAAAGACCCTGAAGGCATTTATGCGGAATACGATCGTATTTTCGGGTGCAATACCCACGGATGGACCAATCTGCAATCCGTGCATATCAACTTGCCTTTTGCCGATGCGGACGAATTTGGACGGCTTCATGCGGCCATACGAGTCGTTTTGCCTCTCATTCCGGCCCTGGCCGCCGCTTCTCCGTATCTGGACGGCGCATTTACCGGACTTATGGATGCGCGCATGGAAGAATACCGCATTAATTCTCTAAAAATCCCCTCCATGACAGGGCGCGTCATTCCTGAGCCCGTTTTCACGCCTGCGGAATACCGCACAGAGATTTTAGAGCGCATCTATCGTGAAACCGAACCTTTCGACCCAAAAGGCATTCTGCATGACGAATGGGCCAATGCGCGCGGCGCCATAGCCCGCTTTGACAGAAACGCCATTGAAATACGGGTTATCGACAGCCAGGAATGCCCAACAGCGGACCTTGGAATCGTCCATGCCGTCACGCAGCTTGTCCGGCTTCTTGTCGAAGAACGCTTTGTCTCTCAAAAAGAACTCCGGCAATGGGACACTGAAAAACTTCGCGAATTGCTTTTTTGCGCTGTCCGCAATGCGGAGCAGGAAATTGTGGCTGAACCTGAATATCTTGCCCTGTTCGGCCTTTCCGGAAAAAAAACGTTTCACGATGTATGGGGATATCTTCTTGAACTTCCGGAGCTCCGCCATCCCCTGTTTGATGATTTTTACCGCCGCTATCTTAACTACGGCCCCCTGGCCCGGCGGCTTACGGCCCGCTATGGCCTGAAACCGGAAAGAAAAAAGCTTGCGGAAATGATTGAGGCACTGTGTGCCTGTCTCAAAAGCAATGAGTTGTTTTAAATGATGCCGGCAATCAGGCATTCTGGCATAAAAATATTTTTGCCGAAAAAAACGCCAGGATAAAAGCTTCATACCGGAATACATTTTACCCGACGCTCTATCCGGAAAACGCCACGCCATGAAACAAGCATTCATCAAACTCCACATTTCCATTATTCTGGCCGGCTTCACCGGCGTCTTTGGCAAACTTATCTCCTTAAATGAAGCCCTGCTTGTCTGGAACCGGATGCTTTTCACCTTTATCCTGTTCTTCTTCATTCTTCTGGCCGGCAAAAAACTGCCCAAGGCATCAGTCCTGGATGTGGCAAAAATCGGGGGAACCGGTTTTCTGCTTGGCCTGCACTGGATATTTTTTTACGGAAGCATCAAGGCGTCCAATGTTTCCATCGGCGTGGTCTGCTTTTCCCTGACCGGGCTGTTCACGGCCATACTTGAGCCGCTCATGGGGCATCGCCGGATATCGGTCAGAGAACTATTATTCAGTCTTGTCGCCCTGTGCGGCATACTTTTGATCTTTCACTTCGACACGCGCCATCGCACAGGAATCCTGCTGGGTGCAGGTTCCGCCTTTCTGGCTGCGCTTTTCACCATAACAAATAAAAAAGTCGGCATTCGTCATGCCGCCAGCACCATGCTGCTCTATGAAATGCTGGGCGGGTTTCTGTGCATAAGTTGCATCTTACCATTTTATCTGCATTATTTTCCTGTGCAAAATATTCTTCCTTCAACTATTGATTTTCTATATTTATTTATTTTGTCATTATTTTGTACAATAGGACTGTATCTTTTACAAATTCAGGTATTGAAAAAAATATCCGCTTTTACAGTCAACTTAAGCTATAATCTTGAACCTGTATACAGTATTATACTTGCCATGATTATATTCAATGAATCAAAAGAGCTCAATTTTTCTTTTTATGCTGGACTTTCTTTAATAATTTTATCTGTTCTTCTCCAAATGGGAGCTGTATTGAAAATACGCAGGGCTTCAAATTTCTCAACATAATAATATAGATACAATATATGCTTTTTTATAATTATTATACTGCATATAATTTTATATTTATATCTTCATAAATGCACTTATAAAAAAACTACAAACCTATCGTAGCGGCGCCATATATAATTTGACATGGCATATTAGCGCATGCTAACCACATGGATCACATTGCCAGACTATATGTCTGCAACAAAACAGTTTACGACAAATTTTGTCTGCTGGAAAATAGAGCGCTTCTAAACTTTGGAGGAACAATATGAAAAAGCTCTTTGCCATGTTGTTGGCTCTTGGCTTATGCAGTTTAAGTGCGACAGGCGCTTTGGCTGCTGAAGACAAGATCGTTCTCGGCTCCATTTGGGACCAGGTGGGCATTGCCGCGCCTGTCGGCCAGTCCGCATACCGCGGCAGCCAGGTCGCTATTGAGCTTTTGAACGAAGAAGGCGGCATTTTCGGTCGCAAGGTGGAATTGTACAATATCGACGCTCAAAGCGACCCCACTCTTATCGCCAATGCCGCAGTGCGCCTGACGAACGAACTGCAGGTTCCCGCCGCCATGGGCCTTGAAGACGACTCGCTTGCTTCCGCCGCAGGTCCGATTTTCCAGAAAGCCAAAACTGTTCTTCTGGTCGGCACGGCCACCACGCCCACCATTCCGGGCATGGGCGATTATATTTTCATTAACGCCTTTGGCGACAACATCCAGGGCCGCGCCGCGGCAAAATACGCGGCTTCAAAGCTTGGCTGGAAAAAAGTCGCCGTCATCTGGGACAATGCCAGCGCATACAGCACGGACATCACCAAATTCTTTGCAGAGGCTTTCAAAGAATACACCAAGGATCCCGATGCAATCGTGCATCAGGAAATGTATCAGACCGGCGACACCAATTTCACGGCCCAGCTTACCCGGCTTAAAAGAGTCATGAGTCAGCAAAAAATCGACGGGCTTCTTCTTTCGCCGCCCTTCCCGCAGGATGCTCCGATCATTGCAAAGCAAATGGCCTCTCTTGGCATCAAAATTCCCGTTCTTCTCACTGACGGCGCCGACGACCAGTCCATCATCGAAGTCGGCGGTCCCGCTGTTGAAGGCTTCATCGTGTCCACGCACTTTGCGGGCGACAACCCGATGACGGATAACGGCAACAAGTTCGTGACCAAGTATAAGGAAATGTTCCAGTCCGAGCCGGGCGCGTTTGAAAGCCTTGGTTACGACGCAGTGCGCACGCTTGCTGAAGCCATTGCCAGCATTGGTCAGGAAAAATGGGACTCCATGGACCTGGCCGCCAAGCGTACCGCTATTCGCGACGCCATACAGACCACCAAGTTTACGACCACGACGTTGCCCAAGTCGTATCCCGATCCGGCCACCGCGCCGTTCCCGCGCGTATCCGTCAAGCCCATCGTGTTCAAGGTGGTCAAGGACGGCCAGCGGATATTCCATGGCAGCGTCATGCCTGAGGAACTGTAAAAAAATTACCGGCAGCGCAATCGCGCCTGCCTGAACGCAACTCCTTGCCCGCGCAACAGACAACCTTGCGCGGGCAAGGAGAATTTCCAGGCGAGC
>CALUUT010000107.1 GCA_944324045.1 uncultured Desulfovibrionaceae bacterium
GTGTATGCGGAACGCAACCCATCCGGCCTTAGCATCATAGTCCGTTTCTCCGAATCCGCAGGCGAAAATCCGCCCATCACTGATCTGCGCGAGTACATCACAGTTTCCCCGGCGGTAAACAATCTGAGCATCGCCCCACGCTACAGCGCCTGGTATGACGCCATTGAAATTCGGGGAGATTTCAAGCCCCAGGATAAGATTACAGTGACGGTGAAAAAGGGATTTTCCATCAACGGGGAAAACATGCTGGAAAACGACGTGACCCGTTCCGTGCTTATGCCGGATTATCAGGCGAAACTCGCATTCACGGAAAACGGCGCGTACCTGACCCCGGTCAGAAGTTCCACTGTGGGCATCGAAGCCGTAAACGTCAAGGAAATCCAATATACCCTTCTCAAACTCTATGAGAACAACATCACGGTTTCCATGGTCAGCAATGGCTATTATCGATTTGACGTTCCTGAGCATCTTTCGCAGCTTATACAAAGCGGCGAGGTGAAGCTGACTGCCGCGACCAATGAAACTGTGCGCAGAAGTCTCGACATTGCAGCCCTTGCCGGAACAAAACGCGGCGTTTTTCTGCTTACTCTAAACGGCGTTCCCACGCCCGCCGGCGGAAACAACGAATGGCAGTTACGCAATATCAACAGCACGATCATCCTCACAGATATCGGCATTTGCGCGGTTGCGCGCGACAACGGCATCGTGGTCTGGGCAAACAGCATTGCAAGCGCGAAACCTTTGTCCGGCGCGACAGTTTCGGTCTACTCCACAAGCAACCAGATCATGGCTCAAGGCAAGACAGACGCCAACGGGCTTTTCACACTCAATCGTCCCGCCCCGTGGCCAGACGGCCTCATTCCGGCCCTGGTGACCGTTTCCACGGATGATGATTTGAGTTTTCTCCAGCTTCGCTCCGATCTTCAGGCCCGCAGCGGGTGCGAGACTTCAGGGCGTCCCTATCTTGAGCGCGGCTATGAGGCGTTTTTGTTCACGCCGCGCGGCGTATTCAGACCCGGCGACAGAGTGGATGTAAAAGCGTTGGTTCGCGATGCGCGTCTTAAAGCCCCTGAAGGAGTGCCGCTGCAATGGCGCATCATGACGCCGGCAAACAGGGAAATGCAGCGCGGCGACGTCGTCTTGAACGAAAACGGCATGGCGCTTTTTGGCCTTGACCTGCCCGAATCCGCGGCGACAGGCGCATACAGGGCCGCCCTGTTTGTGCCCGGGAATGAAGAAAATCCTGTGGGAACGACGTCCTTTGCAGTTGAAGAATTCGTTCCGCCGCGCCTTGAGGTCGAGGTGGACGCTACGCTTGAAGGCAATACGCCCATTCTTCTGCCCAAAGGAAAAATCAACTATGCCGTCGAATCCCGCTATCTTTTCGGGACCCCGGCCGCAAGCAGAAAATATGAGATCGATTTCACCGTTGTTCCCAAGACGTTCACTCATCCTCAATGGGCGCATTTTGTATTTGAAGACGCAACGCGCTCGTTCGCTCCAATACGGGAACGCATTGCTGTAAGCGGCGAACTTGACGAAAAAGGCCGGGTCCAGACCGATTATACTGCCGGCGACTGGAGCGCTCCTTCTCTTCTTTCCGTGCTGTGCACGGCCCGCGTTCAGGAAGACGGCGGTCGCTGGAGCAGCCAGACGCAGGTTACGGACTGGTTCCCGGCGGAAAACATGCTTGGCCTGCAAAAAGTTGGACAAGATCATGTTGCGGGCAAACCGGTTGCCTTCAATGTGGCGGCGATTACCCCTGACGGAAAGCCCGGCTCGCTCAAAAACGTCAAAGTTTCCTTTTTCCGTGTGGATACGCACTACACCTGGGTTGAAAAGGACGGTCGCTCTTACTACGATTCAGAGGAAGAGTTCATCCCGGTCGGCATGGATGATATGAGCGTATCTCTTGAAAAGGGAATCGGTTCTTTTACTGTCACGCCGCCGCGCTGGGGCGAGTATCTTGTCCGGGTCAGCGACGGGCGCTCCAAAATGGCCGCATCCGTCCGCCTGTATGCCTATTCCATGGAACGCGCGGGTTCCGGACAAGGCTCAGGACTCATGGACAGAGTGAAGCTTGAGCTTGACAAACCCTGCTATGAGGTCGGCGACACCGCCAGACTGACCATCCGCGCGCCCTTCAAGGGCAAGGTTCTGCTTACGGCCCAGACCTGCAAACAGCTTTGGGCCAAAACATTCGACCTGACGGACACCGAAAAAACCCTTTCCATTCCTGTAACCGCAGATATGGGGCCAAACGCCTATCTGGTCATGTGGTTGCTGCGGCCTGTGACGGAACATGAATCCGGCGGCGACGCCTGGAGCGCGCATCGGGCAATCGGCATAACAAGCCTTGCTCTGGCGCCGACGCCGCTCAAGCTTGCGGTTTCGCTCAATGCGCCTGAACGCGCCGTGCCCGGAAAACCCATTGATATCGCTGTCGCCTTGAAAAAACCGGACGGCCTTCCCGTTTCCGGAGAAATAACCCTGGCCTTGATCGACGAAGGGCTTTTATCGCTGACCAGGCACGCAACGCCGGATCCTATTGAATTTTTCTTTGGTAAACGCATGTTGCGCGCGGGATTGTACGATATGTACGACTTTCTCATACCGCCTGAACTGCACGCCGCGCCGTTGCTTCATCCGGGAGGCGATGCGGACGGAGCGGGGCCCGAAGCCTTCATGAGCTCCCTGAAACGCAACCAGGAAATGCTGACTATCTTCCTTGGCACGGTTAAAACAGACGCGCAGGGACATGCGGCGATAACCATTCCCCTGCCTGAGTACAGCGGCAAGGGACGCCTTATGGCCGTTGCCGCGACCGATTCCCTCATGGGAAGCGCGGAGCGTTCCATAACCATCAGCAGAGATATCGTGGTCGAGGCCGCCGCTCCCAGAGCGCTTGCGCCGGGCGATATTTTCACCCTGCCCCTTACCGTATTCGCAACCAATCCTGGAAAAACAAGGACGGTCACAATCACCGCCCATGCCGAAGGCCCTATCGCCCTGACCGGTCAAACAACATTTGAGACTCCCTTAAATGCGGCGCAGGATGCATCCCGGCAAAAAGTGAACCTTACAGGCCGGGCTCTTGACGACAATGCTGTGGCGACAGTGCATGTCACGCTTACAGTCCCTGACGCTCCAGACAATTCCTATACTCAGCATCTGGAAATTCCAGTGCGCTCTCCTTTCCCGCGCACATCTCAGACCGGTTCCGGAACTATTCCGCCAAACAGTCATGCCAATATAACCATCCCATCCAAATGGCTTAAAGGCACGGAACGCTCGATCTTGAGCGTCAGCGACGGACCGAAGGCCGATCTTCTGGCTGTTCTAAGCCAGCTTGCGCAATATCCATATGGATGTCTTGAACAAACGGTGTCCAAAGCCTGGCCGTACATAGCGCTTCCTGAGCTGGCGGCGGAAATGGACGCATCTCTTGCCAATTCCGATGCCGCAGCGCAGGCGCTTGGCGCGGCGGTGGCCAGCCTGGGGACCATGCAGAACCCTGACGGTTCCTTCCGCATGTGGCCTGATCAGGGCTGGTCGGCATACCGCTGGGGCTCAGTGTACGCAACGCATTTCCTGCTTGAAGCGCACAAACGGATTCCCGTGCCCGCGGACATGCTCAATGCCGCTCTGGAGTGGCTCCAGCTCATGCTCGCGCAGCCTCCTGTCGAAAACGCCTTCTATACGTCCAGCATGGAATACAGCGCCAAAGCCTACGCTGCATTTGTGCTGACTCTTGCCGGCAGAACGCCAATCGGATGGTTGCAGCATCTGACCGAAAAACAAAAAGATATGTATCCATCGGGACGCATCTTCCTGGCTGCCGCGCGAGCGTTGCATACAGGCAATGCCGCTGCGTTGCGCACCCTGCCGGCCGCCCCGGCTCTCGCCGCAACAGACAGCCCGACGCTCGACTCGTCCTTGCGTAATGATGCGCTCTTGCTTTTGGCCTGGAGTCTGGTGGAGCCCGGCGCGGCCGAAGCGCGCAACCTGGCTGAAAAACTCATAGCTGCAATACAGCAAAACGACGGCTATCGCTCCACCCAGGAAAACGGTTTCATTACTTTGGCTCTTGGACGATACATGAACGCGACGGCAGCCTCTCGTAAACCCTTTAGCGTGGCAATCTCCACCAATCAGGGACAATTACTTGCAAAAGGCGACAACACATCTCCCCTTATCGTGCGCGATGCTCAGTTGCCCGCTCTTTCCCCGCTGACCATCGCCGCCAATGGTCCGGGCTCGCCCATGTTCAGTTGGGTCAGCTCCGGCGTGCCCATGACGCCGCCGCCTGCGGCAGACAACAACCTGGCCCTGAGGCGCGTTTTGACCACTCTGGACGGTCAAGAGTTGACCCCAGGAAAAGACGGCGCCATACATGTCAAGCAAGGGACGCTGATCAATGCGGCCCTGACTGTTGATCCCGGCGGCAGCCCTTTACGGGACGTCGTAGTGGTCGATATACTGCCCGGCGGCCTTGAAGTCGAAAATCCCCGGCTTGACGCAAGCGCGACTGGCGCAATGCCCGATGATTCGGGGCGTAATGACGAACAAGCCCCGGCTCTGCGCATTGACATGCGCGACGAACGCATTATCATATTCTATACTATGATAACCCAGAGCACTTCACACACATACACCATGAGGGCTGTGACAAAGGGAACCTTCGTCCTGCCGCCGGCGGCTGCGGAAGGCATGTATGCGCCCATGCGTCATTCATATACGGGACATGGCGTTATCGTTGTGGAATAGTTTTTTTCGCAAACACATATAAAATCAGCATGGGGAGAAAGACGCGCACTGCTCTTTCTCCCCTTAAACGCCTTGCGGCAAACGCCGTGCCCCATGCCCGGCTCCGGCATGGCCATGCAAACCTTTTATCGCTATCCATACCTGTCCGTATGAAATTACGCTTCAAAAAACGGCGCTTTATTGTCGCGTCAGGCATCCTGTGCCTGTGCGCCGTGCTTGGCATATTGATCTGTATCCCGGCCGCGCCCCTTGAATCCATACGAACATGGCCGTCTTCGCCTGTGCTTCTGGACCGTCGCGGGACGCTGCGCCATGCCCGGCTTTCAAGCGCCGGGGAATGGAACATTCCCATTCCCCTTGAACAAATGGGCGCATGGCTTCCGCTTGTCGCCGTCACTGTGGAAGACAAACGCTTTTGGAATCATCCTGGAATGGATATTCTGGCTCTTGGCCGCGCCCTGTGGAGCAATCTGCGCCGCGGAAAAATCGTTTCCGGCGCATCGACCATAACAAGTCAGGTCATTCGCATATCTACACCCAAACCCCGGACGCCTGCGACCAAAATTGTGGAATTTGTCCAGGCCATGCAGCTTGAACGCCATCTCAGCAAAAGGGAGATTCTGGAAATATATTTGAACCGCGCGCCATTCGGCGGTCCAGTACGCGGCGTTGAAGCCGCATCCCTGCTCTATTTCGGCAAACACGCCATGGACCTTTCCCTTGGCGAGTCCGCGCTTCTTATCGGCATGCTGCGCGGTCCGACCATGTACAGACCGGACAGAAACCCGGAAGCGGCCCAAAAACGTAGGGATTCAATTATTCGTCTTATGCGTAAGCGTCATGCCGTGCGCGCGGATATTGCGGACTTGGCCCTGCTTGAGCCGCTCCCGAAATCTCCCGGCCGTATGCCGTTTCATGCCTGGCATTATGCGGATATGGCGTTCAAAAGCCTGCCAAGCTCCGGCGGCGTCGTGCAAAGCCCGCTGGACAGCGAACTTCAAAACCAGGTCGAACACATTCTCCGCCAGGCTCTTACACTGGGCGCGCCTGGACTGACCGCGGCCGCGGCTGTCATGGATGCCCGTACAGGCGCGCTTTTAGCCTATGTGGGCAATGCGCGCCTTGATGTAAAAAAGGGCCGTTCATGGGTGGATTGCGGTCAGGCCCCGCGTTCTCCCGGCTCCACACTCAAACCGTTTGCCTATCTTTTAGCGTTTGAAAAAGGAAAGCTTATTCCAGCGTCTTTATTGGCGGATTCTCCGTTAAACTTTGCAGGCAACGCGCCGCGAAATTTCGACAGGCGTTACCGTGGGCCTGTAAGCGCGGGCGTTGCGCTGGCGGATTCTCTAAACGCCCCGGCCGTCCGCGGGGCGCGAATGGTCGGCCACAACGCTCTGCTTGTTTTTCTTCGGCAATGCGGTTTCGCAAACTTGCACGCGGACAGCGCTCACTACGGCGATTCCCTGATTCTTGGCGGAGCCGAAGTAACGCTTTTGCAACTTGTTGAAGCGTATGGAGCTTTGGCCTCATTGGGCGAACGCCGCGCCCCATGTGTGGACGCCGCGCTTCTTCCTGTACGGGGAACCCGGATATTCCGTAAAGACGCATCCTACCTTATTGCCGAAATACTGAAAGACCCTGGCCGCCTATCTGATCTGGACAGATTAGCCTTTGCCGGCGCTCATCGCACCGTGGCCTTCAAGACCGGCACATCCTATGGGTTCAGGGACGCCTGGACCATCGCCTATACCCCGGATTACGTGGTAGGGGCATGGTTCGGACATGAAGATGGTTCGCCGGACCCGGCCCTGGTCGGAGTCAACATGGCAGTGCCGCCCGTGATGCGCATTTTCCGCGCTCTTGCCAGAACAACGCTGCAAACACAGAAACACTCCGCTGGAAAATGGTATGAAACGCCTGCGACCATAACCTACAAACGGGTATGCGGCCTTTCCGGGCAGACGCCGGGACCGGCATGTCCATCCACACACACAGTCCCTGTTCTACCCGACGTATGGCGTACAACACAGTGCGCGCTTCATGCATACCGCCGCGGGACGCCTGTCGTGCTCTGGCCGCCTGAACTTGAAAACTGGCATGAAGGACGAACGGCGGAAAAAGACCCCAGCGTGCGCGCCATAATCGTCTCCCCGGTCGCCGGGACGCATTACCTTCTCACGCCAGGCGCGTCGCGGCAACGCATTGCCCTGCGCAGCGAAGGAACAACCCTTCCCGTGCACTGGTATGCGGACGACGCCTATATTGGCGCGCAAAAAACAGCAGAGCCCCTTTTCTGGGATCTGACTCCAGGCGAGCATACGCTTTCGTTACTGGATGCAGACGGCCGTTCCGCCAAAACCCGCATCGCCGTCACTGATCTGGGCGCTGCATTGAATGCCAGACAAAACTGAACCACGCCGACGTTTTGCCGCGGCAAATCCCGGACTTGCCCATGAAGCCGCAACAGGATACACAAGGTTCCGAACACGACCTTTTTGCTTGAACAGGAACGCTATGACTAAAAAATACGCCGAACTTCCCGCATCCCGCCTGAGCGCGACCCTTGACGCCCAAAAAATTCCTTGCGAAACCAGCGACGGACTGCCTCGCAAAACCAATGGCGCGCGCCTGTCTCCACAACCGCGCGCCCTAAAAGCGCTCGAACTTGGACTCCATATCCGTCATCAGGGATACAACATCTATCTTTCCGGAGAAAACAATCTTGGGCGCTCCTACATGCTCAAGGATTTTTTGCGGCCATACGCCAAAAAGGCGACTCCGCCGCCGGACATGATCTATGTGTACAATTTCGAGGAGTCGGATCAGCCGACACTTATCCGGCTTCCGGCCGGACAAGGCAAAAAGCTGAAAAATACCCTGTCGCAGGCGCTGACGCGCATCCGTAAGGAGCTTCCCACCAGATTTGAGACCGAAGCCTATGTGCAAAAACGCGCGCGGGTGCTGGAAAAATTTCAACAGGCCCGCCAACGGCTTCTTAAAGAGATGGATGCCGTTGCCGAAAACCAGGGTTTTAATCTGGATATGGACGAGCAGGGAAGTTTGACGCTGTATCCTCTCATTGAGGGCAAGCGTCTGTCAGAGGAAGAATTCGAAAAACTCGACGCAACCCTGCGGGCGGACCTGAAACAAAAAGGCGACCAGCTTCTCAATGTCATGACCGGGCTTATGCGCAAGCTTACCCAAATTGAACAGGGATTTGCGGAAGACGAGCAGAATCTCGAACGGGAAATAATCGGCGCCGTGCTTGACGAAGTGCTTACGCCAGTAATGGATGCTTTCCGAAAAAGTTGCGCCAATGAAAAGCTGGACGCCTATTTCAAAGCCATGCGCGAGGATATGCTCGAAAACCCGGAAAATCTGATATCCCGCGATATCTTGCCCGCAAGCAATCAGCTCCGTTCTTCATCCGTCCATTCCGCCCAAGGCAATGGGCGTCCTTCAGCAGGGCCGGAACCACAAAGCCCTCAAAATACGGACGAGAGCTGCTATTACTATGACATAAACCTGTTTGTGGACAATTCCGCAACCAAAGGCGCGCCCATTATCACAGACGATCATCCGACGTTGAGCAATCTGCTTGGATGCATCGAGCGCGAGTCGGAAATGGGAGCTCTTGTTACGGATTTCACCCTGATCAAGGCCGGTTCCCTGCATCGGGCAAACGGCGGCTATCTGCTTTTGCGCATGGAAGATATCCTGCAATACCCGAATGCGTGGGAAGGTCTCATGCGCACGTTGCGTTCCGGCCTTGCCAGAATAGAAGATTCCGCGGACCAGGACAGCAGCGCAAAAACCAAAGGCATTACGCCTGAGCCCATGCCCGTGGACCTGAAGGTCATCCTCATAGGCAATGAAGACATGTATGAAGCTCTGCTGACTTCGGACGACAGATTCAGCAAGCTGTTCCGGATCAAGGCGCATCTTGCGGACGCCATGCCGCGCGACGCGAACAATATCCGCGTCTTTCTCTCCCATGTGGCGCGCATTATCGACGAATCCGCGCTCTTGCCCTTTGACAGAGAAGCGCTCGCCGGTCTGGTGGATCATGGCTCATGGCTTTGTCAGGATCAAAAAAAACTGACCCTGAAATTTCCGCTTTTGCGGGAACTCATGATTGAGGCGTCGGCGCTTGCCACTTTGGCGGGGCATTCTCTGGTCAATAAACAAACGCTTACCAGGGCGCTGCGCGAGCGCTCCTATAGGGCGAACCTCTTTGAAGAACAGTACATGGAGGAATACGACCGCAAAATGATCAAGGTTTCGACCAGCGGCAGCGCTGTGGGCTGTGTGAACGGCCTGTCCGTCACCTGGTATGGAGACTATGAATTCGGTCTGCCCCACCGCATAGCCTGCACAGTAGGCGTGGGGCACGACGGAATCATCGACCTTGAACGCGAAGCCGAACTGGGCGGCCCGATTCATACCAAAGCCATGATGATTCTTAAAAGCTATCTGCTCGAACAGTTTGCACGGAATAAGCCGCTCATGCTTACCGGCAGTCTCTGCTTTGAGCAATGCTATGCGGGAATCGAAGGCGACTCCGCTTCCGGCGCGGAACTGGCCGCTCTGCTTTCGGCTCTTGCGGACGCGCCTATTCGCCTGTCCCTGGCTTTTACCGGAGCAGTCAGTCAGTCGGGACAAATCATGGCTGTGGGCGGCGTAACCCGAAAAATTGAAGGATTTTACGAGGTCTGCATCCGTCACGGGCTAAGCGGGGAACAGGGAGTTCTTCTGCCGCGCGACAACATTGACCACCTCATGCTCAGTCCCGAACTCATTGCGGCTGTCGAGGCCGGCATGTTTCATATCTATCCGGTTGCGCACATAACCGAGGCCATGGAAATCCTGACCGGGCTCCCGGCCGGAAAACGGCGCGGCGACAATACCTTCACGCCGGGCTCTCTGTATGACCGCGTGGACAAGCGTCTGTCCGAAATGGGCAGATTGGCAAAAAAATACGGCAGATCATGCTGAGGCTTCCATGACCAAAATACAGCCCTGACGGATATGCTCACATCCGACAGGGCCACTATGCAAACTGACGGCGGCAATCACGCGCGCCACCGTTCTTGCCGCTCTTTTCTCTTCAGCGCGGCGGGCGTTTTGCCGGTTAAAACAGGACTGGCAAAACGCCCGCGCGCCGGACAAAGGCTTTCCCAAAAAACTATTTCAGTTTTTCCAGGGCTTCATCGTAGAAGGCGCAAAGCGCATCCATATTTTGTTCCTGCTGCAGCTTCAAAAGCTGCGGCTGAAGTTCCTGCATGATTTCGGCGTACTCGGCGGGCGCCTGCTGCGCCTTTGTCTGGGCCGCCTGGGTAAAGGCCAGAGCCTTTGACTGGACCTCTTCGGGAGAGCAACCCGCTCCGGCAAAGGAAGCAAAGCCCAGAACCATGGCAAACGCCGCGCAAAGAATCAACTTTTTCATACCGTCTCCTTTTGTCTCCTTAATGACGTAATGCATATAAACCATATTGAAAGACGTTTTTCCGAAAATACGCGCGCAGCAAAACGGTTTTACACGTCCAGCCTCCAGGACGAACCGCCTGCATGGGTGCGTATTTCATGGCGGAACGTATACGCCAATATCCCCTGATTGTCACTCATAAAAACGGCAATCCTTGTTAAAAATTAACCTGTTACGTTTTTTGGCGGCTGCCAGGACAAGCTTGTGTCAACCCGCCAAGATGCGTATACTGAAGAAATGCGTATCTCCATGACCCGCCTGCACAAGCTCGTAAAGGCGTTTTGCCGCCGTCCCATCAGGAACTGTATCTATATCTGTCTGTTTTTCCTGATTTTTGATATATTTCGATATCTGGTCTGGCCGCCCGTAGGCTGGCTTAGGACCGAAAATCCCGACACCACTTCGTTCATTGAATATCGCAAAGAGCAATGGGAAGAACAACAATCTGAAAAAGCGAAAAACGCCCGCGCCGGCAAAGAAATGCCCATCCGTCAAAAATGGGTTTCGCTCAAACATATTTCCCCGGCCCTGCAAAAAGCCGTGGTTGTTTCCGAGGATGACCTGTTTTGGGAACATGATGGATTCAACATAGACATGATCTATAATGCATTCATAAAAAATCTCGAAGAAGGCGGCTATGCCGCCGGCGCAAGCACCATCACCCAGCAGTTGGCAAAAAACCTGTGGTTTACGCCAAACCGCTCGATTCTGCGCAAGATCAAAGAAGCCCTCATGACCCGGCGGCTTGAATGGCTTTTAGACAAGAAACGCATTCTGGAACTCTATTTAAATGTCGCGGAATGGGGCAATGGAATATACGGGGCGGAAGCCGCGGCGCGGCATTACTTTGGAAAATCCGCCGCGCGTCTGAGCGCACGGGAAGCTGCAATTCTTGCGGTCATGCTTCCAGCCCCGCTGAAACGCAGTCCGTCTTCGCCTCTCGTGCAACGGCTTGCCGCCCGGCTTGTACAACGCATGGCCCGATATTAAGGGATCTTGCGCAAAAAAGCATAACGCCAAAAGACAAGACGAAACAAGCCCGGCCGCATGTGCCGGGCTTGTTGTTTTTTTACCATAAAAAGTTGTTTTACTTGGCGGGAACCACCGCGCCTTCATACTTTTCCTTCATAAAGTTTCTGACTTTCTCACCCCTGAGAGCCTCGGCCAGCGCCTTGAGTTCAGGGCGATTTTCATCGCCCGCGCGCACGACGAGGACATTGGTGTATGTAACAGCAGCGATGGAATCCGCAGACTCCGCCGCCAAAGCGTCTTTCACTTTAAGACCGCCCAGGATGGCGTAATTGCCATTGATAATGGCCACATCCACATCAGGCAACGACCGCACGAGCTGAGCCGCCTCCAGTTCCTCAATCTTAAGTTTCTTGGCATTTTCCACGATATCCCGACGCGTGGCCGTCAGACCGGCGCCGTCTTTAAGCTTTATAAATCCTTCGTCCTGAAGCAACAGCAGGGCGCGGGCCTCATTGGTGGTGTCATTGGGCACAGCCACAATCGCGCCTTCCCTGATATCCGCAAGGGCCTTGGTTCTGCCCGCATAAATGCCAAAAGGCTCATAATGCACAAAAGCAATAGGCACCAGCGACGTCCCTTTTTCTTTATTGAAATCGTCCAAATAGGGCTTGTGCTGGAAAAAGTTGGCATCCA
>CALUUT010000108.1 GCA_944324045.1 uncultured Desulfovibrionaceae bacterium
ATATGGGTTATGATGTTTCTATTCCTGTATAACAGACGCGGTCTGCATATTCCGCCTTTTTTCCGTTGTTCCAAAGCGCCACGGGCCGGTAATAGCCCACAATCCGGGTATAGACTTCGGTTTGCGCATGGCAATGCGGGCATTGCGGATGCTCGCCGTTTATGTACCCATGCTCAGGGCATATGGAAAACGTCGGCGTAATGGAGAGATACGGCATCTTGGTCTGTGAAAACGCCTTGATGATGAAGTTTCGCACCGCGTGTTTATCCGCGGCGGCTTCGCCAAGGAACGTGTGAAAGACCGTTCCGCCGGTATAGAGGGGTTGAAGCTTATCCTGATGTTCAAGGGCTTCGAATACGTCCGTGGTATAGTTTACCGGCAGAGCCGTGGAGTTTGTGTAATAGGGCTCGTCTTTTCCGGAAGTCCGGATGCCCTGATAGAGGCTCTTGTCAATGCGCGCAAGCCGGTAGCTGGCTCCTTCGGCCGGCGTGGCTTCAAGGTTGTACAGGTTTCCGGTTTCTTCCTGAAAACGCGCGGTCAGATCACGCAGGTGATGCAAGGTTCTGGTCATGAGCCGGATGCCGGCAGGGGTTTCTATGCCTTTGCCCAGCAAGTTGAGACAGGCTTCATGGCCGCCGACAAGGCCGATGGTGGAGAAATGGCCGCGCAGGCCGTTTTTGAGATAGCGTCGGGACCAGGGAAACAGCCCTTTTTCCATGTTGTCGTTGATGAGCTTGCGCTTGAACTCCAGCGAGTCCTTGGCCAGTTCCGCATATTCCGCAACCATGTCCAGAAAATCGTCTTCACTGCGGGCAAGGTAGGCGAACTTGGGCAGATTGAGCGTAACCACGCCGATACTGCCCGTCAAATCGCCCGCGCCGAACAACCCTCCGACTTTTTTACGCAACTCCCGCAAATCCATTTGCAGACGGCAGCACATGGAGCGCACATCTTCGGGAGACAGGTCGGAGTTGATGAAGTTCTGGAAATAGGGCGCGCCGTATTTTGTCGCCAGATCAAGCACGGATGCGCCGATTTCGCTGTCCCAGGGGAAATCTCTGGTCACGTTGTATGTGGGAATCGGGAAAGAGAAAATGCGGCCCTGAAAATCGCCCTTGCTCATAATTTCGAGAAAGGCCTTGTTGAACATGTCCATTTCCGCCTGATACGCTTCGTATGGCGTATCCAGCATCACGCCGCCTACAATGGCGCCTTCTTTCGCGAGATGCTTGGGCGCGGTCAGATCAAAACTGAAGTTGGTAAAGGGGCATTGACCGCCCCAGCGTGAAGACGTGTTCAGATTGAACACGAATTTTTGCAGAGCCTGGAGCACTTCTTTGTAGGTCAGGCCGTCATTGCGGATAAAGGGGGCCAGGTAGGTATCCACATTGTTGAAGGCTTGAGCCCCGGCCCATTCGTTTTGCAGGGTGCCCAAAAAATTGACCATCTGGCCCAGCGCCGTATCCAGATGCCGCGGCGGACCAGCGCATGAGCGCCCCTGCAGGTTGAAGCCCTCCAGGAGCAGGTCGCGCAGGCTCCAACCCGCGCAGTATCCCGCAAGGCCATAGGAGAGATCATGAATGTGGAAGTACCCGTGCTTGTGCGCCTCGCGCACTTCGGCCGGGTATTTTTCCAAAGCGTATTTGGCTTGCAGCGTGCCGGAAAGATGCAGCATGAGCCCCTGGAACGAGTGGGTCATGTTCGCGTTCTCATGCACGCGCCAATCCGCTTTGGACAGATAAGCGTCGATGGTTTCGGCTATGTCCAGAAAAGCCGCTTTTTGCTCGCGTAGCTGCCTTCTTTTTTCGCGGTACAGAATATAACTGCGGGCCACGGAATGCAGCCGCGAATCCATGAGCACCTCTTCAACGGTATCCTGGACCGCTTCCTGTTCCGGCGCCGGAAAGGCGGACAGCTTTTCCTCAACCTGCCGGGCCAGTCTGGATGCAAGAATGGGGTCTTTAATGCCGTTCGCCTTCAACGCCTTGAGGATGGCCTGCGCGATTCTGTCCGTGGACCATGTCTCCTGTCTGCCGTCTCGTTTGAGAATGTATGCCGGCATACTGTTTTTTTGCAACATGTCACGCCTCTCGTGAAACATACTTTTGAAGGATTAAAGAAAAGCCTGAGGGTATTTGTTTTTTTACTATGTCGATATCAGTCGCGCTCAAGGCCGGGACCAGAGTTGTACGAAAATAAAATCGTTCCGGATGCGCGGCCGCCATGGCGAAAATGCGTTCCAGAGAATGGCGGGCATATGCTTCATCGACAGCGTTTCCGGTTAAAGCCGGGTACAGGGCGAAGGGTCCTTTGACGTCTACAGCGAACACATCGGCAAGATTATCCGCCAGAATGCGTTCCACACTATCGGGATTCATGCCGTTGGTGTCAAGTTTGAGCGGCAGGGATTTCGCCGTTT
Organism: uncultured Desulfovibrionaceae bacterium; assembly: GCA_944324045.1. Lineage (GTDB taxonomy): Bacteria > Desulfobacterota > Desulfovibrionia > Desulfovibrionales > Desulfovibrionaceae > CALUUT01. Next base: position 2,420 of record CALUUT010000108.1, read on the forward strand.
TCATCTGCCTGAGTTCCGCGAGAAAGTCCGGCAGATCCTTATGGATGGTGGGTTCTCCGCCTGTAACGACAATGCCGTCAAGCCAGCGCCCTTTTTGTTCAATGTGGCGCAGGATTGTTTCCCGCTTTATAAGCGGCATCTCGTTGGGCGTCCAGGCCAGGGCCGCATTGTGGCATGTGGGGCAGCGCAGATTGCAGCCGCCAAGAAAGAGGACGGCCGCAATGTGTCCCGGCCAGTCGCAGAAGCTTGCTTTTTCAAGTCCGCGTACATATTCCCATACAGGAAGCATCTTGCCTGTGTTTTTTTCCATGGAAATCCTTATGCCGCGCTGCATGGGAAAATTTTTGCAAAATCCGAAAAGCCGGCGCATGATGCGCCTTACGCCGTTTTACGCAGACAAAGCCGCATGCCGGACGCCGTTGTATTGCGTTTTTTTTTCAGAGCGCTCCCTTTTGGGCTGCACGGGAAAAATTGCTCTATTCCCGATCGCTGGCTTTGATGCCAGGGAACGCATTCCCTCAATCAGTGCGGAGAAACGCGCGAGCGTTCGCGCATCGCTTCGGCGCGTTCAGGCGCGTTCGTTTTAAGACTGCGCGCTGTTTTTCTTGGGTTGGCGATTATTGGGCCGGCCCCTTTCCCTATTCTGCTTTAAGTTTTTGAGGGAAATGTCGCTTATGCTCGCAAGGCGTTGCCAGGATGCCCTTTTTAGCGGCGTCATGCTGCGTATCCTTGCTCCAATTTTTTTCAATGAACGCCGCGCGCCTGCCTTTTTTGAATGAAAGGCGCTCTGCGGATTGCTCTGCGCATGCATATATACTTTTTATTTTACCAAAAAAAAACAATATGTTGCCTATGTGGCCGGTTGTCAACCGCCCTCCATCAAGAACGCATGCCCAAAATAAGATATGATGGAGCATGTGGCAAGAAGGAGCCTAAAGGCGATGCGGTTTGAAAAGTCGTTTGGGTTGAGGCATGGGGCCGATTTTTTTCTTTTTACGGCAAAAAAATGGCGGCCAGCCTGCACGCGGCAAGAAAAAGAATGATTAAGAAGCTGCCTGCAATGTTGGCGAAATATTTTCAGCGATGCAGGATGGTTCGCCTTCTGCTTTTTGATTGACAGGATACTGGAAGTGCAATAGCAACCGGACAATGGGAGCCTATTTGATTCGGGAGCATGCTGAAACAGGGAAATCCGGATGCAGAAATCTGATTGCCGGCGGGTTGCCTGCTCTGGCATTTTTTCTGGGAACAGGCGGTAAAGGCGGGATTATAATTTAAGATATCGAGAAGGAGAGACAGTTTATGAAGCATACATGTAAGATTACGATATTGCGTAAAAAATGACATCAAAACCTGGCTGATGCATACCTTGCTGACCCGAAATCGGGGAAATGTCCTTTTTTCAAAGAAGGACAGGAATTTATCGTGGATAACGATGGGTTTTTCAGGATGCTGGACGGGCAATTTTGTTCTGAAGCCTGGGACTGCATCAGCCGTTATGTCTATGCCGCTTTGCAGGGCGGCTCCATTATGCGCGGCTGGACGAATGATGAAAAAGTGATGATTGCCTGCTGCAATGACGGCACGCGGCCGGTTCTTTTCAAGCTGGAGCGCATAGACGAACCATGAACGGCGCGACGGAACTAGCCCGCCGTGGTGCGGGCAAAGGCGCCGTTTCCGGGAGATGCGGGGAGGCGTATACGCCTCCCCAAAAAGTCTGAAAAAGGGAACGCTCAGCGCGTACTGTTGAGATTGATATCTTCCGGCGCTGAAATAACGACTTCGCAGTTCACTGTAAACATATCCTTGCTTTTGAGTTCCGCATCCCAGATGTACAGGTTGTTTTCCGTACGGCGGGGTTCAGGCTGGGCTTTAAGCGCCAGCTTTATGCGTTCATCCTGAAGCTGGGGCGCGGCTTCTTCAATCCGCAAACGGATCGGGACGGCGCGTTTATTCGCGACTTCCACGCGCCAGCGCCAGATCTTGGATTGCATCTTGCTTAAGATGCCGCTTTGATCATTTGTTCGCGCCAATTCGATATACCGGCATGTGACCAGTCTGTCCGGCCCAAAGAAAAGATGGTATTCGGTTTTGTTTCCGGCATCTTTGGGCGTTGCGGCAGCGCCGCTTTGCCTTTCTGCGGGCTCCGCCGTGTTGAGAGGATCAAAGAAACTTTCGCCTGCGAACGCGCCGTCAATAAAAAAGGCCGCTTGTCCGCCTATCATCTGCTGATCGGACGGAAAGACCACATGCGCCATGAGAAAGGCTGTGCCGGCAAGACGCGGCCGCACGATATCATAAAATTCTCCGCTGAGTTCTTTTTCCATGAGCCGCACGGAAACCGGCGTTCCGGAGGCCGCGGACAGCGCGCCGATATTCCAGACGGCATAGACGCCTCTGGATTCCTGCTGGGGCGCCATGGGAGCGACGGAAGCGCCAGCGGTTTTCATGACCATGGCTGAATCGTCCCGCATGAAGGCTTCCGCATTGGCCATGGCCCTTGGCGCAGACGCTACCGGCCCGGCTGGTCCTGACTGTATCGTCCGGACAATCCACGGACGCACCGCAGGCGGCAAGATTGCGCCCGAAGGGTTGAGCGTGATCAGGCTTATGGTTGCGTTGTCCCATGTAAAGCCGGTATCCTGCACGATTTCAGCGGACAGCTCCATGGCGACATTGGATGTTTGCGGTCGGGCGTCAAAGCGGTATCGGGCTCGCCAGAAAGCCTGGGGCGTGTGATAAGTGCATTGCGCCTGTACCTGGTCTTCTGAAATGGAGCGGTCAAGAGCCGCCATGACCACCATGGTGGCTCCAGCTTTTTCATACGCACCCGCAAGGGCCGCCACGCGGTCTTCCTGCTCCTTTTTTGAACGTTTCAGCTCGCGGACGCGCGCTAGAATATCCGTCAGATTTCGCTGCATGGCCGCATCTATTTGCTGCATTTTCGCCGCGTCGGCCGTATCCGCGCAGGGGTCTGCCCAGTATGCCTGGCGTGCCTCAAGGGTCTGTATCGCATCATTGGTGACGGCAAGCGCATCCTGGGCCTGATCAAGACGTTTTTTCAGCTCGTCTCTGCGCGGATCCTGCTCAAAATCCATAAGCCGCCGCGTGGAAAGCGAGAGAACCGTTGCGTCCGGCACAGTCACGTTCAGACTTGATTCCTGAATTTGCGCCGGAACATAGATAAGAAGCGTCCTGCGGTTGCTGTCCGGTGCGATTATGGCGTTTATCTGTTCGGTCAATACGGCGCCATTTGGGTAGATATTGGCCTCTATGACCTTGGCGAAGGCGGTATTGGCGGCAAAGAGAAAGAAGAGAAGGCAAAAAAATGCAGATATGGATTTCATGATGCACCTCCGGCGTTTATGTGAAACCCGCGCGGATTCATGCCGCGTTGGCGCGGGGTTTTCACAATGCGCTTGCCCTTTCGCAGGGCGTAGTTATTGCTCTAATGAAAAGCGAACGGGCACATATTTTTACTATGTGCCCGCATATGCTATCATGGAGTTGGCCCGTTCGCCAGTTTGGCTTTCAAAGCGGCAATGTCTTGTTTCACGTTCGTGCGCAAAGCGGCCCATGCAAGGTCTGAGGCACCCGGTTTTTGAGCTTTACATTGCGCGAAAAAGATCCGCGCCGTCGGCTGGGCCTGAAGGGGCGGACGGCGAAGAATCACCTTGCGGTATGGTTCCGGCCATAAACGGAAGCGTCAGGCGTTTGCCGCTTGCAGAGGTCGCGGGCTTGCCGGTGATCGCATCCACAGTGGCCATGACGATATCGTCAGGCTTTATGAAATCTTCGTTGGGATACAGTTCCTCAACTTCTTTTCGGTAGTAGGAAAATATCGGGGCCGCTGTGCGCGCGCCGCCCTCCAGGCGTCCCATGGGTTGAAGCTGGTCGTATCCCACATAGACGCCGGTTACAAGATATGGGCTAAAGCCCATGAACCAGGCGTCCTTTTCGTCGTTGGTCGTGCCGGTTTTTCCGCCGATATGCCGGTTGGGAATCCGGGCTCTGCTTCCAGTCCCCTCATTCACGACAGTTTGCAGGAGATTGGCCATGATATAGGCATTTTCCGGGGTAATGGCCTGGGTTATGCTGGGATTGAACACCAAAAGCGGCGTTCCGCCGGCGTCCGTGACGGATTGGATCATCCTGTTCGCCGCCCGTTTTCCGCCGTTGGCGAACGCCGTATACGCTTCCGTGAGGTTCATGGGGGACACCGCAATGGCGCCAAGGCTCACGGAAAGTTCGTTCGGAAAGGGTTCGCGGATGCCCAAAGCCAATGCGCGGTTGATGACAGCCGGAATGCCTATGTCCTGCGCCACGCGGATAGTGCACATGTTGCGGGATTTGGCGAGCGCTGTGCGCAGGAGCATGGGGCCTGAGAACTTTCCTTCAAAATTTTCGGGACGCCAGAGTCTTGATGTGCTGTCGTTTATATATACGATAGGCGCATCCAGCACGATGCTCGCAGGGGTATAGCCCGCATCTATGGCGGCGGAATACACAATGGGCTTGAACGACGAGCCGGGCTGGCGTTTGGCTTGGGTGGCGCGATTGAACTGGCTGTCCTGGAAGGAATATCCGCCGACGAGCGCAACCACATCCCCGGTTTTCGGCTCTATGGACACCAAAGCGCCTTGAATTGCGGGGTATTGCTCCAAAGCGAGTTCAAGCGTTTTTTCTTTTGGTTGCGGCTTGCGCGCATCATGCTTTCCGGGAATCATGGATACCCAGATGACGTCTCCGGGCTTGAGGACTTTGCGCGCGTCTGTAATAGCCGGCGCATAGGCGCCGGCCACCCTGAGATTCGGGGTGCGCGCCCAGGACATGGCTTTAAGTCCAATGCGTCCGTTATATTCGCCGACTCGGACCGTTGCGCCGTTTTTTTCCACGCCGGATACCACGGCCTTGGCCCATGAGCCGCCAGTCAGGAATTCGGCGTCCGGCTGCTCTTTTTTCAAAAAGGTCTCAATTTCTTCTGCGGTCGCGAGATTTTTTATGGGGCCGTGCCAGCCTGAACGTTTGCTGGCTTCCTCAAGTCCCCGGCGCAGAGCGTTTTCCGCCGCCTCCTGGTGTTTGGGCTCCATTGAAGTGTAAATGTTCAATCCGGATTCATACAGGGCGTCTTCGCCGTACCGGTCAAGCACGATGCCCTGACGGCGCATGTTGTCCTCGCTTAAATAGTCGATGAGATGCCGCCGTATTTCTTCCACATACCATGCGCCCACTTTCCATGTAGGTTCCTCCATGTTGCGATAAACCAGCGGCTCGGCAAGGGCTTTTTCATAGTCTTCTTCGCTGATCCAGCGCAGTTCATAGAGCCGTCGCAGGACGTAACGCTGTCTTTTTTTGGTCTCCTCCGGGGTTCGGTAAGGGTTGAACGCGGTGGGCGCTTTGGGCAACCCCGCAAGCACGGCGGATTCGGCAAGCGTCAGTTCATTCACATGTTTTCCAAAATAGGTGCGGGCCGCGGCTTCCACGCCGTAAGCGCCGCTGCCCAGATATATCTGGTTCAAGTAAATGGTCAGAATTTCATCTTTTGTCAGGTATCGTTCCAGCCGGTAGGCAAGGATGGCCTCTTTCAGTTTGCGTTCATAACTTTTTTCAGCGGAAAGAAGCAGCCGTTTTACAATCTGCTGGGTTATGGTGCTTCCGCCCTGAGTGCTGGTCCCGGATTTAAGGTTTACAAGAAACGCGCGGGCAATAGCCACAGGGCTGACCCCGGCATGTTGATAAAAGCCGTCGTCCTCGGCGGCCAAAAAGGCCAGAGGCAAATGCTGGGGCATCTCGGAAAGCGGCACGAGAAAACGTTTTTCCCGGTAGAAGTATCCCATTACGCTCTTGTCCCGGGCGTAGACTGTGGTGACAAGAGGCGGCCGGTAGTCCGCGATGCGCGTGTAGCTTGGAATATCCTGTATCGCCCAATTGTAGACCACGACCAGGGCTGCGGCGCCAAAAGCGGTGCCCACAATGATGACAAGAAATACAGTAAGCAGAAAACGTTTCATAATATGCTGTCGGTTTCGAAAAATCATGCGGTTTTCACGTTATGCGCCGCCTGTGCCCAGTCCCCAGGCTTGGCGGAGTTGCAGATACTTGTGGCGCACATATTCGCGCGTCACTCCAAAAGCGGCCAGAAGCGAAGGCAGGGCGGACATTTTTTTGCAGGCGAGGCATACAGGGGATTGCTGTATGATGATTTTTCTGTTGCGCACCCAGAACGGAAAGAGCAGGCAATACCATGGGCGTATGTTTCGCGGCAGCACGCAGCCATTGGCGCCAAGATAGATGCAATAGCCGTCGCTGGTTACCGGCAGGCGCTTGTGCCCTTCGCCGGTTGGAAATATGCCTGGGAGTTTTCCGCGCATGTCGGGGAAAAGGTGCGTCATGCATTCAAGAAAGGCCAGACTGTTGAGTTCTTCAGGACATACGAGACCAGGATCGAAAGATAGGATGCGCTCTTCCTCGCTTTCAGAAAGCGGGAAACAGTACATGAGTTCATCCGGCCGTGCATGACAACAGGTTGGCCCAGCCTCTGCGCAACGGGCGCACACAGGCGCGTCATCTACAAAGTTGTTTTTGTCAGACAAATGTCACCTTCCGGATGCCGGGCCATCCATGTCCGGTCTTGATGTTTTCCCCGGAATGGGAATTTTTTTCCTGTTCGGGCGGAATATTGCAGAAGGACAGCCCTTACGCAAAATAGCGGGACAAAGAAAACGGCGGCTTTGACTCGTCGCCCCGGATGAACTTTTCCCGGATAAAATTTTTTGAAGGTTCCGTCGTCCTCTGCCGTTATTCAAAATTTTTTTATCATTATATCGTCTGAAACCTGATATGTCGAGAGGCGTCAAACGCGCTTTCACATTCCCGCGCATCCGGAAAAGGCATGGCCTTGAGGCGTTTTGAATGCGCAGGGGGCGTTTGCCGGTCGGCGTGCGGGCTTATTGATGCCGCACGCTTTCTTGGATGGCATGAAACCCCGACATGTTTTTGGGGCGCGGAAAATGCGCTGCGCGTGTTTGGAGAGCGCTTCTTGAGTTTGCGCCTTTTTGCAGGTATTCTGCGCTGGAAGCGTCTGCTGCGTTGCGCTGTTTAAAAATGCATGGAGGAATCCGGAGGAAACTATGGCCCTGAATCAGGAATTGCTTTCCATTCTTGCTTGTCCGCGTTGCCGGGGAGATCTGGCTCTCCTTCCTGAGGGCCTTGGGCCCGGCGTTGACGGCGGAGTGGAGGGATGCGAAGGCTTGTATTGTCCGGCGTGCGACGTGGTGTATCCTGTGGTTGAGGACATACCTGTCATGCTGATTGAAGAAGCCTTGCCCAAAGAAAAGTGGGATGAAACAAGAAAACAGGCGTAGAAACATGAGGATTGTGTTTGCTTCGGACATTCATGGCAATGCGGCCTGCGCCCGCTTGCTGAGCGAACGTGTTTTCGAACACGAGGCCAGCATGCTGGCTCTTTTGGGAGATTACATGTACCATGGTCCGCGCAATCCTTTGCCGCCAGAATATGACCCGGCTGGAGTCGCAACCATTCTAAACAGGCTCAAGCATGTGATTGTCGCTGTTCGCGGCAACTGCGACAGCGAAGTCGATCAGATGCTGTGCGAGTTTCCCATATTGTCTGAAACCGCGGTCATCGCGTTGCCTGGGGCGGAGCAAAGCGCCTTGCGCCGCATTGTTCTGGCGCACGGGCATCGCCATGGCCCTGATTCGGCCTGTCCGGCCATGCCGCCATTAGCGCCCGGCGATATTCTGGCGCGCGGGCATACGCATATTCCTCAGGCTGAAATGCGCAATGGCCTGCATTGCTGGAATCCCGGTTCGGCCGCATTGCCCAAAGGCGGCTGGCCGCCCTCTTATGGATTATACGCAGACGGCGTGTTCAGCGTGCGCGTTTTGGACAGCGGTCAGATACTCATGGAGAACAGTCTGTGAACAGGGCCGCAGGGCCGGTTTCAGGCGCAGGCGGCGCTTCGGCCTCGTTTTATGAAGGCGGAGATACGCTGAACAGGCCGGCGCTTGCGGCGTTTCTTTCACGGCCGTTGACTATTGGAAAAGCGAGCATTAACGGCCGCTTGTGCCTTGCGCCCATGGCCGGCCTGGGGCATGTGGCGTTCCGGGAAGTCATGGCCGGATACGGCGGCCATGGGCTTTTGTTTACCGGAATGATGAACGCCAGAGCCCTGCCTACGGAAAACCCCCGCACATCATCGGTTTTTCGCTGGCGGGAAGCTGAATTGCCCTATCTTGTGGCCCAGATTTTTGGAAACGAGCCGGAAGTCATGGCGGCTGCGGCCCGGCGTATTGAGGACGCCGGTTTTTTCGGCGTGGATATCAATATGGGCTGTTCGGTTTCCGCAATTATGAAGCGCGGGTGCGGCGCGGCTTTGCTGCGTGAGCCAGAACGCGCTCTTGCCGTTGTCCGGGCTGTGCGCAAGGCCGTCAGGTTCCCGCTTTTCATTAAATTTCGTTCCGGATTCAGCGCGGATTCCGGTCCGGCGGTGGAATTCGCCCGGCGTTTTGAGGAAGAAGGCGCGGATGCCTTGACCTTTCATCCACGCATTGCGCCTGACCGGCGTACCCAGCGGCCCCGGCTTGAACATCTTAGACTGGTGAAAGAATGCGTCTCCATTCCGGTTTTCGGCAATGGCGATGTGTTTACTCCCGCTGACTGCGCGCGCATGCTTGAGCTGACCGGATGCGACGGCGTGGCTGTAGGCCGCATGGCTGTGGCGCGCCCGTGGCTGTGCGCGGCCTGGGCCGGGAACGGACATGCCTGCTTTATGGACGACGAGCCGACGGTCCATCCGGAATTGTGGCGGGAAGCGCCTTTGCGGCTCATGGATGCAGTGGCGCGGCATTTTGACCCGGCATTGCCCGTGCAGGGCAATGCAACGCGCGGGCTTGCTTGCGTCAGAAAATTTCTGCTCTATTTCGCGGCGAATTTTACCTGGGGCAGTGCGCTTTTGTCGCGTTGGCTCAAAAAGAAGAGCATTGCAGAGATCAGGGATGCGGTGCAACGGGATTTGGAGATGCTTCCGGAATATCCCCAGGTGGCCGCACGTCCGAACATGCTCATGTTCATGCAATAGGGCCGCCGGTATTTTAGGCGGTCAGGCCATGGGTCAGCGTTTTTCTTTTTCGTGCAGAGCCTGCAGTGTCTGAAGGACGGAAACCGGGATGCGCAGACCGCCTTTGCCGCGTCCGAGGCGGCGGCCTGAACGGTTGCCGCCGTGGAAATCAGAGCCGCCGGATAAGGCCAGGCCAAGCCGTGCGCCCATATCCACGCAACACCGGATATCGGAAAGGGAATGTTCGCCGTGATACGCCTCAATCGCCTGGAGCCCATGTTTTTTAAGCTCCGCGGCCTGCTGCTCGAGCCAGAAAAGGGGAGCGCCGATAAGCATCGGATGGGCCAGCACGGTTACAGCGCCGGCCGCGCGTAAAAGCTGCACGGCCCTTTCAGGCGTGGGGAGCAAACGGGGAACATACGCCGCTTTGTTCTTTGCCAGAAATTTTTCAAAGGCTTCTTCTTTGGAGCGCACATAGCCCCGTGCGACAAGGGCCGCGGCAATATGCGGCCTTCCTGCGGATTCGCCGTTTGCGAATGCTTCCACATCTTCTTTGCTCAGAGGCAATCCCAGCTCTTCAAGGCGATCCAGGATGGCTTTGTTGCGCCCGTCGCGTTGGTCGCGCAAGCGGCGCAGTTCCGTTTCCAGAAGCGGGCAGTCCAACGGCGTCCATAATCCGACGATATGCATTTCTCCATACGGGGTTATGGAGCTGAGTTCACAGCCTGGGATGACGGTCACGCCGCATGTTTTTCCGGCCTCAAGCGCTTCCCGTACCCCGGAAGTGGTATCATGGTCCGTGATTGCGACGGCGCAAAGGCCGGATTGCGCAGCCAGCTCCACAAGCTCGCGCGGGGTATTGGTTCCATCAGAGGCCGTAGTATGAACGTGCAGATCCACAAAGCCGGAATTGGGCGCAGAGAGCTCCCGGATTCTTGGGGCTGAAGCGGAAACCGCATGCAGCGCGGATTTTCCGTCAATACGCGGTTCGGCGTGGAGAGTTATGCGTTTTGGGCGCGGCACGTGTCTATAAGTTCCAGCATTTTTTGGCTGATGTTGTATAAATCAGGTTTGGCGAATTGGGCGTCCGCGCCGACAGAGTCCCCTTTATGGGCAAGCCGCTCTGAAATAAGCGAGGAGAACAGGGCTACGGGAATTTTTTTGAGCACGGGGTCTTCCTTGATGTTGCGGCACAGGCTCAACCCGTCCATGCGCGGCATCTCGATATCGGTGATCACGCCGTCCACGTAGGACTGAACGGGGTTTCCCGTTTCTTCCGCCTTGGCTTTGATTTTGAGCAAAAGATTCCAGGCTTCCTGGCCGTTTGGAACCTGAATGAGCTTAAATTGCTTGTGCTCCGCAAGCAGGGAATGGACCAGAGTCCGGATGCTGCCGGAATCGTCGGCATGAAGTATGGTGTATGTTTCTCCAGTGGGTCGCTCGCTGTCAAGTTTTCCATCCAGAGTGATTGCAAGGTTTTGGTTCATGTCCGCAACGATTTTTTCCATATCCAGAAGGAAAACGACCCGTCCCTCGATATGCACAACGCCTGTTACGGAATTGTGGCTCACCGTCTGCACAAACTGTCCGGGCGCTTCAACGGCCTGCCAGCTCATTCTGTGAATGCGATTGACGCCGGACACCTTAAAGGCTGTGATCATGGTGTTGAATTCCGTGACGATGATCTTTGGCTCTTCTTTTTCGGCCGCCGCCTTTTTGTTGAGATAGACCGCAAGATCAATGAGCGGAACGATTTTGCCGTCCCTGTGGCGAAACGCGCCCATAACCGAAGGATGGGCCATATGCGGCATGGCCGTTACAGGCTGCATCCGTATAATTTCCACAACCTTGGCCACATTGACGCCGTAATGTCCGCGATAGTCGTCCTCGTCAATATAAAATTCCACAATTTCAACTTCATTTGTGCCGGCTTCCAGCAGAATACGTGTTTGCGACATGGACGTTACCTTGTTTTTTTCTGAAACGGCCGCCATGCCCGGCAGCCGACCGAATGTCGTCAGCATATCATAAAAGAGAACAATGGGCAAAGCCCTAGCGCCGCTCCTGTCAAGGAGATTGGGAAAGCGTGACCGCGCAAGAAGGCGAGAGGCGTCTTGGTGTTGACATGATGGCGTTTGACGGGTAAGAGCCGACAATGCAGGTGCGCAATCCGTGAACAGAAAATTCGGACTGCGCTGTAAGAGGGAATCTCGTGAAAATCGGGAGCGGGCCCGCCGCCGTAAGGTTCATCTGTTGTTTTTCCCTTTGCGCGCCACTGAATGCTTCCTGAAAATCCGTCGGCCATTTGCCGACAGCGCGACGGTTTGCCGGGAACTGTTTGGGAAGGCCGGAAAAACGGAACCAAGTCGGAAGACCTGCCTGCCGGAGTTGCGCGCATAGGGCGCGGGGCTTCGTTATCATTCTGTCGGGATACGGGTTATTTCCGGCGGCTTTTTTTGAAGGGCTGAAAACGGGGGCCTTTCCGCTTTGTTGCGGAAAGGCCCCTTTTTTTCAGGAGGTCTTTATGTATCGGCGTTGTGTTTTTCTGGCGGCGTTTGCTTTGCTGTTGGCATGTACTTCGGCTATGGCGAAATCGGACAAAAATATGGAGACAGGAATTGTGATTGCGGCATTCGGGACAACAGTTCCGGAAGCGCGTAAAGATTATGAAATTATCGATAAGGCTGTGAAATCCCGATATCCCGGCATTCCGGTGGAATGGGGATACACGGCAAAGCAGGTGCGTCAAACGGTGCGCGAAACACAGAATATGGATGTGCTTTCCGTGGAGCAGGCTTTGGCGCGTATGTCGGAACAGGGAATCAAGCGCGTCGCGGTGCTCACGCTTCTCATGATTCCAGGAGAGGAATACCGCGACGTTACGCGGATATGCGCCGCCATGACTGGTCTGCCCAAGGGACTTGAGGCGGTTGCGGCAAGCGCTCCGCTTGTGTGCGGCGCGGCCGAGGCAAAAGAGCTTGCCAAAGCCCTGACAAAGGAATTCGGTTCCGAAAAAGGCGGCGTCCTTTTTGTGGGTCACGGCTCGCCCCACAGCAGCGGCAGTCTCGCGTATGCGGCGCTGGCGCATTATCTTGCGGATATCGATGAACGGTTTCAGATTGGGGTCATTGAGGGCGAGCCTGGTACTGATGCGGCGTTTGCAGCCTTTAAGAAGCAAAAGCAGAAAAGCGTGATTCTGGTGCCGTTTCTTATTGTGGCCGGCGATCATGCCCGCAATGATATTGCCGGCGCCGCGTCTGATTCTCTGGCTTCGCGTTTGAAAGCTGAAGGCATGGTGGTGGATGTGAAGCTTCAGGGGTTGCCCAGAATGCCGGATGTGACCGCAATGTGGCTTGAGCGGCTGGATGCGGCGATACAGGATTTGAACGATTAATGAAGAAAGGGGCTTCCCGCTTTTTTTTCCGGATGCTTATCGCGGGATTCGGGGCCGCATGCGTTTCTGTCTTGGCCGCATGCGCAATAGGCCCCGCGCCGCTTTCTTTAAAGGAAGCGGCGCGCGCCCTGGCTGAATTTCTGGGCGTCGCGCATATGGAGATAGACCGGACGGCGCTTATTGTAGTGGGAGAGATGCGTTTGCCAAGAGCGCTTCTGGCTTTTTTTTGCGGCGCGGGCCTGAGTATGGCCGGAGTTGTGTTTCAGGGACTGTTGCAGAACCCGCTTGCCGACCCGTTCACGTTGGGCGTGTCCGGCGGCGCCGCATTCGGCGCCTCGCTGGCCTTGACTCTGGGATTGCCGTCGTATCTGACGATAGGCGGGGTTTCCGTGGGCGTTCTGTCCTTGTGCGCGCTTGCGGGCGCGTTGCTTTCCCTTGTGGTCGTGCTTTTTCTGGGAAGAACGGGCGGCGGCTGGCGCAGAGAAACCCTCGTGCTTGCCGGCATCGTGGTTTCAAGTTTTTTATCAGCCCTTATTTCATTGGTAAAGTCCCTGAATGAGGAATCCGTGGCCGGCATTGTGTTTTGGATCATGGGGAGTTTTCAGGGGCGCGGCTGGGAGGAGTTTTGGCTATTTTTCCCTTGGTGGGTCGTGGGGGCCGCGGTCATGTTTGCGGCTTCCAGGGAATTGGACATTTTGCTCCTGGGCGATATCCAGGCTGGGCGGCTTGGCGTGCGCGTAACCCGCGTGAGGCTCGCGCTGCTTGCCGCCGCAAGTCTGATGACCGGCGCCTGTGTCGCCGTGACGGGGATTATCGGTTTTGTGGGCCTGATTGTTCCGCATTTTGTCCGTCTCATGCAGGGGACTGCTCATAGGCGGCTTTTGCCCATATCCGCCGTGTGTGGCGGCTTGCTTCTGCTCTGGGCCGATATTCTGGCTCGGATGATTCTTCCCGGCGGGGCCGAATTGCCTGTGGGCGTAATAACCGCCATGCTGGGCGGTCCTTTTTTTTGTCTGGCCCTGGGGCGGCGAAGCCGGATAGCGCCGTGATTATGCTTGCATGCCAAAATCTTGAAGCCGGATACTCTGGAAAAAGCGTACTGCGGGATATTCATCTTTCTGTGCGCGCGGGAGAAATGGCAGGTTTGCTTGGGCCAAACGGCAGCGGCAAGAGCACGCTTTTGCTTTGCCTGAGCGGGGCCTTGCAGCCGTTGCGCGGCAGCGTGAGCCTGGAGGGCGTTTTGCTTTCGCGCTTTGGCGCGAAAGAGCGCGCGCAAAAAATCGCCTGCGTGCCGCAACGTCCCGCATACATTCCGAATCTGACCGTGCGGGAGCTGGTATTTATGGGACGGTATCCCTACTTGTCCCCTTTTGCCGCGTATACGGACGAAGATGCGCGGATTGTGGATAAGGCCATGCGCGAGACAAAAGTTCTGGAGTTTGCGCACAGATATCTCACAGAATTGTCGGGCGGCGAACTGCAAAGAGCGTTTCTGGCGTGCGCTTTCGCTCAGAGAACAGACGTGTTGCTTTTAGATGAGGCGACGGCCGGACTTGATCTTGCGCGAAGTGTGGAGCTGTTCACGCTGTTGCGCAAACGCGTGACGGCGGCGCAAGACAGCGGCAATGCTTCAGTGCGGCAATGCGTGGTGGCTGCTATCCATGATCTTAATCTGGCGGCCTTGTTCTGCGACAGGTTGATTTTTTTGAAACAGGGGCGGATTGTTGCGGACGGACCGACGCAGTCCGTGTTCACCCGGGATACTCTGGAAGATATCTATGAAACCGGGGTGACGGTCTTCAAACATCCGGTTGCAGGTCGCCCACAGATGCTTCTCTCGCCAAAAGCATGATTCCGGTTGCATGCATCACCTGAATGTTTTGGCGTATTTACTATATTTTGGAGCGTAGGCATGAAAAAAGCAGCCGTCATCCTCGTTTGTTTTTTCGGGATTGCAAGGTCGATTGCCGGGCACGCGGCATGCTTTATCACAGACGACACAGGAACGGAAATCCGCCTTGAGCGTCCGGTTGCGCGTGTGGCGACTTTGTATGGTGGTCTTTCGGATATTTTGGACAGCATTGGGGCCGGGTCCTGCCTGATAGCCCGAACCGACGGCGATACAGACGGTCAGCGCGGGCGACTTCCGGCCATAGGCACGCATATGCGCCCCAATCTGGAACTTGTGATAGCGTCTGGACCGGACCTTGTACTGCAATTGGAGACGGGCCGCGCGCAGGCTCTTGAGTCTGTGCGGTTGCTGCGAAAGCTTGGCGTTCCTGTTGCGGTGTTCAGGATACGCTCTTTTGCGGAGCTGTTTGCCGCCATGCGCCGGATTGGCGTTGCGACTGGGCGTTCTTCGGATGCGGAAAGAGCGATTGCCGCTATGCAGGCTCGGCTTGAAGCCGTTAAGAAACGGTTTCAGGGCAGGACCGGCGCGCGCCCTGTCGTTTTTTTTGAGGTTCGGTATCCTAATTTGCTTACAGCAGGCAAGGATTCCATGGTCAATGAAATTATCGAAGCGGCCGGCGGACGCAATGCGGTCGCTTTGCCGGGCATGGTCAGCCGTATAGGCGAAGAAGAATTGCTGCGCCTTGATCCTGACGTGTATTTGGTGCAGCGGGGACCTATGAACAAAAATCCCCGTCCGCCCGCTTTGCGTCCCCTTTTCAGGGAATTGCGCGCGGTAAAGTTCAGGCGTGTTTTTGTTGTGAGCGAGCGCCGGTTTTCGCGGCCGGGGCCGCTGAGCGTTGATGCGGTTGAAGAACTTGCCCATAGTCTGGATGCCGTGGCCGGCGGACCGGACCGGCTTCATGGCAGAACACGGCAACAGGAAGGCAGACAGTGAAACAGGGGATTTTATATGGCATTGGGGTTGGGCCGGGCGATCCGGAGTTGATCACGCTTAAAGCCGCGCGCGTCCTCAAGGAGGCGCGTACGGTGTTTGCCGCCGCATCCACGCGCAACGATTTTTCCTATGCTTTGGAGATTGCCCGGCCCTATCTGACGCAGGATGCGAAAATTGTCCGTCTTCATTTTCCTATGACCAGAGAGGGAACGGCATTGGCGCAAGCCTGGGCGGAAAATGCCCGGCGCGTTGCGGAATCGCTGAAAACATTCGGAAACGCCGTTTTTTTGACCTTGGGCGATCCTCTTATTTACAGTACGTTTGGATACCTGATGCAAACCCTGGGGCGGGATTTTCCGGAAGTGGAGATAGAGGTCATTCCGGGCGTGACTTCTTTTCAGGCTGCTGCCGCCCGTACGCGCACGGTGCTATGCGAGTCTGGGGAAAGTCTGTTGCTGGTATCCGGCATCAACAGTGAACAGAAACTCTCCGATAGCCTATTGATTGCAGACAATGCAGTTATTCTTAAGGCGTATCGCAATTATGAAGCCATATGCCGGGTTATTCGCGAGCAGGGACGGGAAAAGCGTTCGGTGTTTGCATCCCGGGTAGGCCAGGCTGAAGAGGTGATTGCACCTTTGGAGAATGCGCCGGACCATCCGCATTATCTTTCACTGGTTATCATAAAATAGGGTATGGAATTTTAGCGTGCCGCGCTTTTTATATTTTTAAACTCGAATGCCTGGGAAACGGTAAAGGTTCATTGGGCGGCATCCTTTCTACGTTTTACGGCTCGGGATGGCGCTCGGCGTCGTTTTCCTGGACGAGAAGTTTGGAAAACGCTTCGATCGGCATTGGACGGCCGAATACATACCCCTGAACGATATCGCAACCTGCCGTTTCAAGAAAAGCAACTTGCTCCATGGTTTCGACGCCTTCAGATACCGTGATCATGTTTAATTCCGCAGCCATGCGGATGATGTTGCGGATGACGATTTTCGCCCGCGCGTCCTCTTTGACTGTATGAAAGAATGCGCCGTCAAGCTTGAGCGCATCGACTGGGAGGTCTTTAAGCAGGTTGAGTGAAGAATACCCCGCTCCAAAGTCGTCGATGGAGCATTGGAATCCAGCCTGTTTCAATGTATGGATGGTGGAACTAAGCAGCTCCACATTTTCAAAAAAAATGCTTTCTGTGAATTCCAGTTCCAAAAGACCGTCAGGAATAGCATAGTGTTTTTTGGTTTGAATGTAGATTTTTTCAAAGTCCGGCATGTACAATTGCACGCGCGACACATTGATTGAAATGGGCTGCGGCGTTATGCCCGCGTCCAGCCACTGGCGCAGCAGGCGGCAAACGGCTGTAAAAATGAACTGGTCAAGCCTGGCTATGAAGCGGTTTTTTTCAAAAAGAGGAATAAACTCTCCTGGAGACAAAATCCCCTGGTCCGGAGTTTTCCAGCGTACGAGCGCTTCTCCGCCTGCAAGGCGTCTGGTTTTGAGTCGATATTTGGGTTGAATGCAGATAAAAAATTCGTTGCTGGAAAGCGCCTTTTCCATGCGCATTTCCAACTCTTTTTCCCGCAGCAGTTTGTCGCGCATGGCGTGGTCGTAAATATTGCAGGAAGGGGCTCCTTTTGTTTTAATTGCCTTAAGCGCGATATGGGCGCGGTCAAGCAGGGTGTTGATTTCAGGGGCAATGCCGTTGTCTTCCACGCAACAGATGCCGATGCGCAGCTCTATTTGATAATTTCGGCATGTGGATTCGATGAACCGTGTAAGAGCCTGTGTCAACGCAAGGCAATAGTCCAGCAGCTCCTGCTTGTTCTGGTAGGGAAACAACACAAGAAATTGATCCGCAATCACATGCGCGCAAATAACGTCGCGTCTGGCTTCGCTTTCAAGCATCCGGGCAAAAATTTTCAGCAGCTTGTCTCCTGCGGCGTACCCCATAACATCGTTGAATATTTTGAAATTAAGCATGTCTGTGGAGAGTACGGCATAATTTGGAGCGTTCGGCGCGCTTAAAAGCGTTTCACAGTCAAGCTTGAATTTGGTGAAATTGCGTATTCCCGTAAGTTGGTCCGTATAGGCGAGCTTGCGGATTTCCTTTTGATATCCGTGGTTCATGCGTAAATATACGAGGAAAATGACGAGGAACCCCGCGAAGACCAGAAAACAGATGAGCAGCGTCTTGTGGGTTATGGCGCTGGCCTCTCGCATGATTTCTTTGTTGGGAACAATGGAGACGATATACCAGCCGTCCATTTCCGGCATGGGCACGTAGCAGAAGACCTTTTCTCCGTTTCTGTCATTAAACACGGCCATACCGGTTTTGCCGTTTTTCAGTGAATCGCGAAAGGCCTGAATGATTTTCGGATCATTGCCATTTTGATTAATGATATCGAACAGACTTGTGGATGTTTTGTTGCTGGCCGGATGCGGCGAACGCATGATGATGGCGCCGTTTGGAGCCACCATATAGGAAAACCCTGTATTATTGTAGAATGTGAGAGAGTACTCCGCGTACAAGGGTTCGACATTGTAGCCTTTAAGCAAATAAGCCTTGCATCCGTCGGAAAATCTGACTGCCGCATAGATGACAAGTACTCTGCGGCCGGTTTCCCGGCTGATATGAGGGAGCAGCAGGCCGCTTTGCGTGTTTAGCGAATGTAAGGTCCGTATTTCCTCAGGAGTGAGAGCGACAGCAAACCCGTTGTTCATGTAGCCTGAGCCATTTTCGAAGACAAGCGCCGAAAAATCTCCGGTACTGGTGGAAAGAAGTGTTTTCAGTTTATTGAGAATATTTGCTTTATCGCTGGAGACTCCCTGTCCCAGCTCGTTTGCGACCATGCGCAGCATTTCAATATTTTTGATATAGCTGCGTTGCAGGGCGCTTGCGCCGCGCGCTGTGCTTTCCATGATGTTTTTCACGGAATTATCCCACAGGGACTGTTGCACGGAGGCCATAAAGTCAAAGGACATCCAGCCTAAGGCAGCCAGGAGAAGGGCTGTTATGCAGGCAATAAAAAGGTTTTGCTTTTTAGGCGTCGTCATATGTTGCCTGCCCCTTTTTTTGTTTATCGGGGAAGAGGGATTGCATGACTTTTTTTGCGGCATCCCTTACGGAAGCCCCGGAAAGAATCATATTCACGCCAACATCTAGTTTTTCCCAGACCGGGCATGGCAGTCTGATATCTGAGTGAAATACGGCATACCCTTGGTTAATGCTTTCCCAAAGCGGGTATACGGCGTTGTCTGCCGGTTTTGGAGCGTTTTTAAGAGGATTGATCAAGCCTTGAGCATCAGTAAATGCGCGGATGGTATCAGGCTCAGTCAGACTTTCAACAAGCGAGAGCGCTTCTTTCAGGCGTGCGCTGTTCCTGTTGACGGCAAGCGGCGTATCAAGACCAAGCACAACAAGGCCGCCTTCCGTTCTTAACGGCAAAGAAAATATTTTAAACCAGCGCCCTGGCCGCTGTTTTTCAAGTTGCGGCGACAGCCAGACGCCGCCGACCATGAAGGGGCTTTCTCCTTTTGCAAAAAGGCCGAAAGATGTTTGCCCTGCGTCGGAAATGCCCGTCAGGTCAAGATAGCCGCACTCAAGTAAAAGGTGCAAAAAATCCAGCCCCTCGAAAAGAAGTTTTTCAAGACGCTCAGGACGCATTTTTATGTTTGCAAAAAATTCTTCGGAGTTTTCATAAAGCGCATTTCTGAAACTTCTGGCGATGACCAGAGCTTTTACTGCATCCAGGCCCCCCACGGAAAGGGGGGCGACTCCGGCTTGGCGGAGACGTTCACAGGCCGTAATGAACATGCCCATATTTTGAGGAATATCTATGCCGTTGCGGCTTAACATCCTCAAATTGCAATAAAGCCCGAACGCTCTCAAGCTGTTTGTAATATAGGGGATCATGCCCTCCATATGCATTTGTCTGAGCACTTCAGGACGGAATGCCTCAAGTACGGACAATTCTTTAAGGTCTGCAAGTTTCCCGTCGGATGCATAGCGGCGCGCCTCATAAGGCGATATCATGAATACGTCATCCATGTTGTTCATCTTGATGCGCTGACTGAGAATCTGAAAATAGGCGGGCTGGGGAATGCTCTCATAGCTGACAAGAACATTGGGGTGGTTTTGGGTGTACATGTCCAGAACATGTTCAAGGCTCCATTCATTTTTATCGGCATACTGAAAGCCAAGAAAGGTAAGAAGAGTTTGAGGCTTGAGGATTCCTCCGGCATATTCCGTATTTTGGTTTCCACGTTGGAAATAAAAACCGGACAGCAAGAAACAAAGGACAAACAGGAGAAGGACGCCAGTCTTTTTCATAGACTCTCCGAATGATTGTAAGCAGGATATGTCTGCGTGTACGATTTCCTGAAAAAGCATGCATTCAAGCGTCGAAAAAGGGCGCCTTCGGGAATGAAAACGCGGCGGCGTGCGCCGCCGTCCAAAAAGCGTCATATTTTTTATGATGCGATTACTGCCTAAGCCGCAAAAGCATGTCAGCTCCCTTGTTTTTGCATCGTTGGGCCAGTTCCAGCCCGGTTTCACGCGCCAAGTTCGTTTCGCCGCAGATATGTTCCCTGATAACCTGTTTGCCGTCAGGCGAGGCGACCAGGCCGTCAAGAATAAAGGAATTTTCGTCGGTCATGCGCGCGTGGGCCGCTATGGGAACCTGGCATCCGCCATCAAGTCCGGCCAGGAATCCTCGTTCCGCTTCCACACAAGTTCGTGTCGGAGTATCTTCCATGAATTGGAGAAGATCATGGATATCTGTGCGGGAGTTTGCAAATTCGATTCCCAAAGCGCCCTGTCCGGCCGCAGGCAAAAAATCGGGCGGCGCAAGCGCGGCCATATGCGGCGTATGAATGCCAAGACGAAGCAGTCCCGCGGCTGCCATGATAATGGCGGCAAACTGCCCTTCGTTCAGTTTGCGGATGCGGGTGTCCACATTGCCGCGCAGGGAATGCACGATGATATCCGGTCTTAGCGCAAGAAGTTGGGCCTGCCGTCTCAGGCTGCTGGTGCCTACGGTTGCGCCGCGCGGCAAGGATTCAAGGTCAGGATGCCGGTTGGAGACAAAAAGGTCGTATGGGGCGGCCCGCTGGGGAATAATCCCGATGACAAGCCCGTCAGGAAGCTGCATGGGCACGTCTTTCATGGAATGCACGGCCATGTCCGCGCGTCCGTCAAGGAGAGCTTCTTCTATTTCCTTTACGAACAGTCCCTTGCCCCCCACCTTGGCCAACGGCACATCTAAAATAATGTCTCCCCTGGTTTTAAGAACAAGGATATCGACCGTCAGGTCCGGGCGGCGTTCCACGATGCGCTTGCGCACATACTCGGCCTGCCATAGGGCGAGTTTGCTGCCGCGTGTGGCGATGGTCAGCGTCTGTTTCAGCATAAAAAATCCATTTTGGCCTGTTTTACGCTTTCACGCTTTACAAAAGCGTGAAAGCGCGAATACTATTGAAGTTGGGGCGCTCTTCTATTTTTCGGATGCTTCTTTTTGTTTCAGATATGGAGCAAGGGCCGCCGCGTTTTCAAAGAGATAGTAATCCGTCAGCATGCACAATAGATGACCGGCGGCGATGTGAATTTCCTGCGTTAAAGGAGTGGATGCGTCCGGCACGTCAAGAATCATGTCGCACAAGGGGCGCATGTTTCCGCCGCCTCGCCCGGTGAAGCCGATGGTCAGAACGCCCCGCCTGCGCGCTTCTTCCATGGCTTTAAGCACATTGGCGCTGTTCCCGGAAGTGGAAATCCCAAGCAAAATGTCGCCTGGCCGGGCAAGCGCCGCAACCTGTTTCGCAAAGATCAGGTCATAGCCGAAGTCATTGCCTATGGCCGTTAAAATGGACGTATCCGTGCTTAAGGCCACGGCCGGAAGCGGCGGCCGGTCTATGAGCATGCGATTGACGAATTCGCCGGCCAGATGCTGTGCGTCTGCGGCGCTGCCGCCGTTTCCGCAGAGCATAATTTTGTTGCCGCGGGCGATGGCGACGGCTATGGTTACGGCAATATCGGCGATATGAGCGGCTTGCGCGGTAAAAAAACGCCGGCGCAGGGCCGCGCCGGTTTCGGCGTGCTCAAGAATGATGTTTGTGGAATTGTCAGACACTTTGCTTTTCGCCTTATTATATAATGTATTAGGATGGAACTAAAAGCAGCAATTCGCGGACAATGGCGCGCCTGCTGTCAACCGTGGTGGAACAGATGTGAAGTTTTTATCCGATAAAGCATGTTCTGGCAATCGCGCGCGTCATTATGCGCAATTGAATATACGTGGGTTGATTGATGCTTTTCTTTGCTTTACTGTATTTCCCGCGGACGATTTGAGCCGTAAAAGCAGCATACGCTGAAAGGCGGCTGTTCAATCGTTGATGGGCGTGCGGGGATGATTGGGTAAAGGGATGGTTGGGCAAGACCTGCGTATGCGCTTGCCAAAAGGAACAACGATGCCGCAACATAGTGTGCAATCCGTACATATTGTTTCCAAACCGGGGAACAGACAGGCTGAGGCGCTGGGGCGCGAGATAGGGGAATGGTTTTCCAGGCACGGCGTTTCAGTCGTATGGTCGCCGTTTGACTGCGGCTTTTTTGAAGCCCTGCGCGTTCCTGGAGCAAGACCCGATATAGCCCTCGCTGTCGGCGGGGATGGAACCATGTTAAGCGCATGCCGCGCCGCCGCCGGGTCCGGCGTGCCTGTTTTAGGGATCAATCGCGGCAATTTGGGATTTTTGGCGGAAGTGCCCGCGGAAAATTGGCAGCCGGCCATGACTCAAGTTCTGGCCGGAAATTTTGGGATAAGCCCCCGCATAGTGCTGACATGCCGCATTATGCGCAAAGGCCGGGAAGTCCCGATTTCCAGGGATGAACAAAACAGCGACATTGCGCTGAACGAGGTGTGCCTTGCCCGAGGCAGCCTTGCCCGAATCATGGATTTTGAAATCAGCGTCAACAACGAGTTTTTGGGCACCATTCGCGCTGACGGCATCATCATGTCCACTCCGACGGGAGCGACCGGATATTCTGTTTCAGCAGGCGGCCCTATTTTGCTCCCGGAAATGGATGTGTTCACCTTAACGCCTGTATGTCCGTTTTTGAGTTTCTTTCCGCCATTGGTGGTTTTTGGCGATTCCAAAGCGCATATTCTGGTGAAAAACGCGGGCGGCGGCGTGCTTGCGACTCTGGATGGGCATAACAGCATTCCGCTTGAAAAGGATGATGAGGTGTGCATAAGCCGGTGGCCGGAACGCGCATTGATTGCGACTCTTCCCGGATATTCTTATTTCGCTGTATTGCGGGATAAGGGCTTCATTCGGGGATGACATAAGGGCGGTGTTTATGATGAATGGAAATCCGCGACGAATTTTTTAGAGGGCGCGCTTTTCCCGCCTTTGCGCGCGGGCTCCTGATGCGGAGGCGTTTTTTTATAAACGTCTTCATTTGCGACTGCGTTGCATGTATGGCGGCGTGATTGAAACTGATAAAAAATATGGGTGAACAATGGCGGAACATATCTTGCGCTTTGTAGCGGATGCTTTGGAGCGCGTCATACTGGATCAGCATGAAGCCACGGCGTTGTGGCATGAGAAAGACCCTTCTGAAGATGATTTTGACCGGCGCGCGAAAGGCGAAAGAGGGGATGCTTTTTATGAAGCGTTGCGTCCTTTGGTATTGCGGCAGCACCTTATGAATTTCCGGTTGTGGCATAAGGAAGATGAGGCGCGGCGCCGGGATGTGGACGACTCTGTCATTGCGGAATGCAAACGGTATATTGATGTCCATAATCAGCGACGCAACGACGGCATGGAAAGGGTGGACGAGTGCGTCGTACAGGCTGTGGTCAATGTCGCGGGATGTGCCGGGGAGCGGCACAATACGGAATCCGTGGGCATGGTCGTGGACAGGCTGTCCATTCTCAGCTTGAAGATTTTTCATATGGAAGAAGAAACGCGCCGTCAGGATGCGGACGACGCCCACAGGGAAGCGTGCGCCAAAAAACTGATGACGCTTTTGGAGCAACGGATGGATCTGCGCGCCGCGCTGGGTGACCTTATCGAGGAATTTGCGGCCGGAACTAAAAGCCCGAAAGTGTACTATCAGTTTAAAATGTATAATGACCCGTCATTGAATCCGCAGTTGTATAAAAAATAACGGACCGCTCTGCCGCGTCTGCAATATAAGGTGTTCGTAATGGAGTATGAAGCTGTAATCGGTCTTGAGGTTCATGTGCAGCTTTGCACGGAATCAAAGCTGTTTTGTTCCTGTCCCAATCGTTTTGGCGCAACGCCCAATGAGAACGTTTGTCCGGTTTGCTCCGCCATGCCCGGCGCTTTGCCGGCAATGAACGGCAAGGTCATTGAATATGCCGCAAAACTGGGCATGGCTGTGAACGCGACGGTTAACCCTGAATCCCGTTTCGCACGCAAAAACTATTTTTATCCTGATTTGCCTAAGGCATATCAGATCTCTCAGCATGAGCCGCCCATCTGTTCCAATGGCTATCTGGATGTGGATGCCGGCAAAGGCGTGCGCCGCGTCCGCATTGCGCGTATCCATATGGAAGAGGACGCGGGCAAGAACATTCACTCAGCGCAGGATAACGCAAGCTATGTTGACTTAAATCGTGCGGGCACGCCGCTTTTGGAAATAGTGAGCGCTCCGGATTTGCGCAGCGGCGCGGAAGCCGCCGCCTATCTTAAAACGCTGCGCGCCATGGTAATGTATCTTAAAATCAGCGACGGCAACATGGAAGAAGGCAGCTTTCGCTGTGACGCCAACGTGTCCATCCGGCCTAAAGGGCAGACGGAACTTGGAACTCGTACAGAGTTGAAAAACCTGAACTCGTTTAAAAACGTGCAAAGGGCGATTGAATATGAAATCATGCGCCAGCAGGACGTGCTTGAGGACGGCGAAGAAGTGGTGCAGGAAACCAGACTGTACGATGCGTCCAAAAATATCACCATGTCCATGCGTTCCAAGGAAGATGCCCATGACTATCGGTATTTTCCCGACCCTGACCTTTTGCCGGTTCATGTCAGCTCCGAGATGCTTGATATCTGGCGTGCGGAGCTTCCGGAAATGCCTTTGGAGCGTCGCGCCCGTTTTGTTTCGCAATATGGATTGTCGGAGGATGATGCCGGCCTTATAACCGCGGAGCGTGAATTTGCGGATTATTTTGAAGATGCCGTCAGCGTGTATAATCAACCCAAACGCATCGCCAATCTCATAATGGGCGAGCTTTTGCGGGAACTGAACCAGCGGGAGGCGGAGCTTGCGGCATGCCGGCTTTCTCCGGCCGGGCTTGCGGAGCTTGCGCGGATTATTGATCAGGGTCTTATAAGCGCCAAAATTGGTCATGATATATTCCCCCATCTTTTTGAATCCGGAGAATCGCCGGAAGAATATGCCAAACGCTCTGGGATGATGCAGATTTCCGACACCGGGGCCATAGAAAGCGCCGTGGACGAGGTGCTTGCGGAAAATCCCAAGGAAGTGAACGAATACAGGGCCGGAAAAACAAAACTGAGCGCATTTTTTGTGGGGCAGGTCATGCGTAAGACCAAAGGCAAGGCCAACCCGGCGCTGGTCAACGAGTTGCTGGCGAAAAAACTGTCATAACCCGCGATAAGGCCGCTGTTTTTTTAGGTAAGGTTAAGCCAGGCGCTCATGAGCAATGCAGCTTTTTTCAGGGCTGCATTCTCTTTTTCATGTTTTTTGCGCAGAGGATTTTTGTCATGCCGACCATTTCTTTTGCATGTTGCGGATAAGAGATTTTTTTGCGGAACACTTCTTCGATAGTTTTGCTGGAAGAACTTCAGAAATACTATCTGCTTGCGAGGCGAAAATGTATTTTCCTCAGAGGGCCGGCCAAGGTTGTCGGAATTCGTCGAAAATCGGTCTGATCAAGCCGTTTGCCCCGTATGGTGCAGTCACGTTTCGGCCTATGGCTGAAGGTCCGAAAAAATCCGCAAGGACGTCTGACGGCTCGCGCCTTTTTTCGTGCAGGCGTTTTATCCTGCTGGACCGGGATGGAACTATTATTGTGGATAAAGAGTATCTCAGCAATCCGGACGGCGTGGAGCTTCTTCCCGGGGCGGCCGCCGGACTGGCCCTGCTGCGACAGGCTGGTTTTGGGCTTGCGGTGGTCACCAATCAGTCCGGAATTGGTCGGGGGTACTACTCTGTGCAGGATATGCATGCCGTTAATGAGCGTATGAGCGCACTGCTTGCCGCGGCGGGCGTCGTTTTGGACGGCATTTATTACTGTCCGCATACGCCGCAGGATAACTGCCCTTGCCGTAAACCGCGTCCGGGAATGGCCCTGCGCGCGGCGGCTGAACTTGGGTTTACTCCAGACCAGGCTGTCGTTATTGGCGACAAAGCGGCTGATTTGGGATTGGCGCATGCCGTAGGCGCGCTTGGAGTGTTGGTGCGCACGGGGTATGGAGCCGCACAGGAATCTATGCTGCATACTCCGCCGGATATTGTTGCCGACAATCTTTTTGATGCCGCTGTTCGTATTCTGGAAAGAGATGGAATGTTTGAAAGGGGCAACGGTCAGTAGGAGGCGTCTGTTTTGTCGGCGCCGTTGGCTTACGCTTGGCGCTATTGAGAAAGCGAAAGACGAGCGGGCGCGGCGTTTTGAATCTTTGGAGAAGGTAAAGAGCGCAGTATATGATTGTGAGCAGAATTGACCAGATTATGAAGGAGAAAAATGTCACCAGTCGCGACATTGCGCAAAGAACGCATCTTTCCATAGATACCGTGGCGCGCGCCCGGAATGAAAATATACGGAAATGCCGTTTGTATACGCTTGAACTGATAGCGGAGTTTCTTGGCGTAAAAACCAAAGATTTGTACGATGAAATCCCGGATGCGCATATTGGCCCAACACCGTAAGACATTGTTGCGCAAATACGCAAAAGATGGCATGAGCGACAGGCGCGGCGATGTTTTGGAAGGGGACGAGCATTGAGAGAAGAACTTTATGATTATAAGCAGAGTAAAACAATTGATGGAAGAGCGGGAGATGACGTATCAGGATCTTGTCGCAAAAACAGGACTGTCCACGGACACAGTGGCCCGTATTCGTAACGATCATATCCGGGAATGCCGGTTATATACCCTGGAGATTGTCGCAACTGCGCTTGGAGTGACTACAAAGGATTTATATGATGAACTCGACAGCCGGGAAGCATCTGTGAAGCCGGTGGTGTAATTTTTTGCGAAAGAGCGTCGTGCTTGGCGCGGATGCAGAATTTTGGCTCGGATGGCGGAATGTCCGGGCCGATTTTTTTCGGATACCGGACTCGGCTCTGTCGGAACACATCGTCTGATGGAAATTTTATAATAATTTTTCTTTTTATTATAGCAGGTTATTTGTTTGAGGAAAGGACAACGCATACTTTATGCCAATATATTATAGAAATAATACAATATTGGCTTATAACTATTTACTATCATTTGTCGTTTGCCGTGAATTGCAGATATCTGTTAAGGATCAAGTAACTGAACGCAAGGATTTTGCGGATGAGGCATCTGATGAATGTAGCATTATTTTATATTTCTGCGTTTACTTTTGCATCTAAGGTGGATATTTTTTAATGTTTGTGATGTAATAGTCTTGCCAAATTCAAAATTTTATGGAAAAGTAACAATAGCGGTGGTTGCCGAGAAATATCGAGGTTTTATTTTGCTCCGCTTATTTGAAAAAAAAATAGAATATGTCCGGGTGAAGAACGCCGGGACAAGTGAGGTCTGCGATGGACGACTTTTTGAAGGAAGCATTGGATATTGTTAAGGCTCAGGCCAGTGTTCGCACAATGAGTGAAGAAGAAATCACCAGCATGGTGCAGAAATTGTCAAAGGGTCTCCGGGCGATTAGCGATGACGATGTGCAGGTGGAAGCGTTGAATGAGCCCATTGCCGGCGATGCAAAAAAAACAATCCGTGAAAAAACGATTACATGTATGGAATGCGGGAAGTCTTTTAAGATACTGACCAAGAAGCATCTGGCTTCGCACGGCCTTACTCCGCTTGAGTACAGGGAAAAATACGGTTTGAAAAAGACCAGCCCGCTGGTTTGCAAGTCTTTGCAGCGTGAGCGCCGCCGCAAGATGAAAGATATGAAATTGTGGGAAAAACGGAGAAAAACGGCTCTTCCTCTGGAAGAGTAGTTATGGCGTTTTTTTATCCATAAAAAGGGGTTCTCGTCGCGGAGAACCCCTTTTTATTTCTTCATTGCCGGGTCCGTTTAGTCATAGTGCGCCCGTCCGGGATTTTTACTTGGAAAGATGGGCAGATAGCGGAAGGAAAAGCCGATGACAAGCACGCCATAGGCGATGATCATGATTCCCGCGGCCCATTCGACCCAGTTGGGGCTGTAGCTCTGCCACGTTTCAAAGGGCATGGACGGTACGGCAAGGGTCTGCACCGTTTGGACGTAGCGGTTGATCACGACGCCGGCGCAGGCAAGAAAGGACGCAAGATAAAAGAATTTGGGCGTGGAGCGGAATCTGTTGACCAGCAAAAGCACGCAGGGCGCAAGCCCGCATACGAAGATTTCGCAGAAGAGCATCCATTTCCCATATGCCCAGCCATGGAATACGCTGTTGAAATCCAGGCCGGCGCGCGGCAGCAGTTTGACGGCCCAGTACAGGGTATCCACGCCTTTTGCAAGCGTATAAAGCGCCAGCAAGACGCCGGATATGCGGGCCAAAAGGTCGCGCACATGCCAGGGAATGAGGTGGCGCCGCGAGCATTTTTCTATAATTGCGGCGATGAGGGAAGTAAAGAGCGGTCCGGTGGCTATTGCTGAAAGGACAAAGAGAAAGAATGTCCAGGGCCAGATGAAGACGCCGGTCCGGAAGGAAAAGGGGCGGCCGAAAAGAACGCCGTACATGCCGCCGAGCGAGCCTTGATGAAAGAAGGAAAGAAAGATGCCCATGCCTGCGAATAGCGGCATCAGCTTATGCAGATTATGCCCAAAGTGATGCAGAAAAGGGACTTTGTCCGCTTTTTTCCAGCCAAGGATCAGCGGGAGATATTCTATTGAGAGAACAATGAGGTACAGTGTGATGCAGAAAATAACTTCGGTGAGCATGGAGTGAATATTCGCATGCCAGTATCCAAACCAGGAGCGAATGGGTTGCCCCACATCCAGCATGAGCACGAGAATAGCGCCGGAATAACTTACAAATCCAATGATTACAGCCAGATTGACGATGTAGCGCAATGGTTTTAAGTTAAGAATGTAGAACAGGAGTCCTGAAAAAAACGCGCCGGCGCCAAGCGCGATGACTGCAAGATCAAGCGTTATCCACAAACCAAATCCGAAATAGTTGTCAAGATTGGTCACGCCAAGGCCGTTGCGGAGCGTAAGATAGGAGGCGTACAGGCCCCAGACGAAAAAGGCGGCCGCAACAAGCATGAGCGCGGCGAAGCGGAAAAAGGAGCCGCGCGGCGCATGCCCCGAATCAGGGTATGAAGAAACCGGTGAAACAGCGTTGTCGTGCATGGCGTTATTCCTTAGTCCCGTGTTTTGGGAAGCCTGAAAGAGGCAAGGTCGCGGACCCATTTCCGGCGGCTTAGATAGTACACCTGCGGTTCCGGGTTGGGGCGTCTGTCTTTTTTGTGCGTGCGGCTGAGGAGCTGGAAAGCGATGCCTTTTGCGCTTGCGGCGCGCAGAATCTGATAAATGGCATGATCCGAATTTTTCAGGTCGCCAAACACAATGGCCCCATTTGGGCACATCTGCGCGCAAGCCGGAACATATTCCCCGTCCGCAAGCTCGTTCGGGTTGCGGCCTTCGACAATGGCCTTGTCTTTGGCCGCCATCCAGCGATGGTGACAGAAGGTGCATTTTTCAACTACCCCGCGAGGGCGTACGGATACGTCAGGCGTGAGGGTTTTTTCCATGCCCTTGGGCCAGACCGGATCAAACCAGTTGAAGTAGCGGGCGTGAAACGGACAGGCCGCCATGCAATATCGGCACCCGATGCAGCGAGGCGTAACTTGGCTCACAATGCCGCCTTCTTCATTTTTATCCGTGGCCGTTACCGGGCATACGGAAACGCAGGGCGGGTTGCCGCACTGCTGGCATGGCCGGGGCAGGTAGGCCACGTCATGCTCGGGAAACGGTTTTTTATTGGCAAGCTCATAGACCACGAGCCAGTTGAGGGCCTTTAACTTGTCTGAGGCATCTGTTGCAGGCGCGATGTTGTTTTCCGCCTGACAGGCGACCATGCACGCGCCGCAGCCCGTACACTTGTCCACATCAATAACCATCCCCCAGGTGATGGCAAAATTTTTGGCGGCTGTCATTATTTCTCCAGAATCGCTTGCAGTGTCGTCCGTTGACCGGATACGCCGGTTTTGCGCGTTAAATGCCGTTTTGAAACAAAGGCGTCTTTAGAATATGTTTTGATTCCAGGCCGCCTGGAAAGCGGGCATCCCCATTTGCCGGCAACGCACATACAGTTTGACGTTACGCCCTTTCAAGGCGCAAACCGGCAACCTTCCATTCAGAACCAAGGCCCTCTTGGACTGCAACGCTGTACAGGTCCGCAAGATTGCGGCCCTTGCCGCGGCTGAAGGCGTCAAAAGCCGTATGCCCGTAGCCGTTTGGCACGGCAATGGCGTTATCCATGACGCCGTCGTAAATGTTGACCCCAAGCTCCAGGCTTGCGCCGGAATCAGCGCATAATCTGACTCGGCAGCCTGGAGTCAGGCCCAAACGAGCCGCCGTGTTGCTGTTGACAAGGGCGAAAAGTTCCGTTCCTTTCAGCTCCGAGGCGCGGATAAGCTTCACGCCGAAGGGCGGTATCGCAGTATCCGGGGTTCCAAGCGCCATACGCGTCATGGGCGCGATGCGCACGGTTTCGGACGCCGCCGACTGTATAAGCGGTTTTATGGCTTTTTGCAGAATATCCGTCGCAAATCGCAAAGAGACGGGCGCCAGAGTTTCATCTGTATGCGCCGCGCCTTTCAGAAGTTCCTGTTCTTTGGCATGCATCTTTTGGGCGCGGGCAGCAATAAGGCTTCGGATGGTAAAAGGCTTTGTTCCTGTCAGCGCCGCCTCTTGGTCGGCAAAATTCGGAAGGGCTATTTGGGCCTGTGCGAGCGTGGCGGAAAGAATCGCATCAAGCGGTCGGGCGTCTGTCAGAGGCGCGGGCAATACAGGCACGCAAAGAGAGTAGACGTTTTTGCCGCAGCCATACGGATTGCATACGTCGTCAAGACGTTCAAGACCCATGGGAAGCGGGAGCACCAAGTCGCTGGCCATGGCTGTTTCCGTCATAAGCGGCGTGATGCATGCCTTAAACGGGATGGAGGCATATGCTTTAAGAAGTTTATGCTTATCAGGCAGAGCATAGACCGGATTGGCGTCATATATGAGAGCCAGGTTTGGGGTGGGGGATTTTCCCGCGGCAATCGCCGCAAGTTCGGCGCACAGGTCGTTTTCAAGTTGCCGGGCGCGCGGCAGAGCATGCTCAAGAAGTGTCGCAGGCCAGGGCAGAAAGGTGAGACCGCCTTCTTTGTTGACGACGCCAAGCAGCATGTTCAAAGCGATTGCAGCCATGACGGTTGCAGCAGGAGCGCCGCTATTGTTCTGCGAGCCGGCCAGCACAATGGGCTGGGCGGAAGCGGCCAATTCAACGGCTGTTTTGCGTAAAAGCGCCTCAGGCGCGCCGGTAAGCGCGCTGACTCTTTGGGGCGGGAATTCTGCGGCCAGTGCCGCAAAGCCGGCTATATCCGGCGCATTGGCGGCATATCCGTTTTTGATGAGCAGGTGAGCAAGACCAAGAGCGAATACAGCCTCCGTCCCGGCGGCGACAGGCACCCATGAGTTGACCGCGGCTGCGCTGCTGACTTGCGTTGCCGAGCAGTACGTCCATGTGGTCGCGGGCGGCTCTCCGTGCGGACGTCCTTCGGCGAAGGCGCGACGGTTGCGGATGACCGGTCCCCATGTTTCAAGCGCGTTTGCGCCGATCATAAGGACATAGTCGCTTTTTTCAAGATCATAACCGGGCTGCGCATCCGCCCCCATAAGGCGGGCCGCCCTTGCTGCGGGCTGAATTTCGCCGGGCATGAGGAAAAAGCGGGAAGAGCCGCAGGCGCCGGCGCATGCCGAAAGCAGTTCATTCGCCGTGACGCCGTGCTGGTCGCCGCTGATGCACAACAGGGAATCTTTTGTCCGGGAAGCATTTTTGAGATGCCCGGCAAGTAAGGTTATGGCTTCATCCCAGCTTATACTCTGGAAGTTTCCGTCAGGCATGCGTTTAAGCGGCGTTTTGACGCGGCTTGGGCTGTAGAGCATCTGGACTTCCGCTCCAGCCAGGGCCGTGACGCCGTTGCTCCCAAGCGGGTGCTCCGGATTTCCGGCTATGGTCACCGGGCGGCCGCCTACTATTCGGACAATGGTCCCGGCGGATGAAGGGCACATTTTTGTCGTGGTCGCCAGAAATGTGTTTTCGCCGGGCTTCAGCCTTGGAATCCAGGGCCAGTTTTGGGTCCATATTGTGACGTCATCCAGCGTTTTCCAGACAATCGGGCTTGCCAATGCCCCCGCGACCGCGCCTGCGGCCAATGCGAGAAAACCTCTTCTGCTCAGTCCCATACGGTTTTTCCCCTATTACTTATGACAGACAAAGCAGGCGTTGCTGGCTCTGGTCGAGCCATCCGTATGACCGGGGTTTGCATGACAACGCTCGCAATATTCCATTTTCATGGTTTGCTTGCTGTAGGCGGTAAGAATATTTTGTTCATGCACAGGCGGCGTGTCCATATTTTGCATGTCCATATGGCATGTCGCGCATAATGCCGGTCCAGCAAGTTCCGCATGGCATGTCCCGCAGACCTCTTCAGAATGGGCGGCATGGCTGAAGAAAACGTTATCTGGCTGCTTTGCATAGACGAGCCATGGAACCGGTTTGTTTTTTTCAATATAGTCCGCAAAAAAGAGGTTTTCCGCCTCAGTGTCGCCTAACGGCGCGGCATGACACGAGGCGCAGGAGTCTATGTCCGGCAGCCCGGCGAATGAGCCGTCTTTTCTGAGAAAATGGCACTCTGTGCACGCCATGCCCTGATCCTGCACATGCGTTTTATGGCTGAAGGCCACAGGTTGTTCCTTTTTTTCATAAAGCAGCCCGGGGAACACGATCCAGCCGAAGCCGAGCAGGACCACCAGCCCCACCAGAAAAGGGACGGCTGTGGACAGGAACATACCGTTTCTTTTTCCGCTGACTCGCGCTTCGCTATCGCTCATGGAAGTTCCTTTTTTACGCTTTGTCAAAAGTATGGCGTCGTTTTTTGCCGGCGCCGGGCATGGATGTTTGGGCAAGGCTCGTTCATTTATGGCGTTGTGCTGAGAAAAACCTTTATACTGAATGAAATTGTAGGGCAAGAGGCTATGTTTGCCTTTCATGCGGTCTGTCTGCCGTCTTTATTTGGAAAATATTTTATGGCAATATATTGAATATTTTTATATGTATTGTCATAAATTGCATTATTTTTTAAAAATAATAAAAATAGCAGCACTGTATATTGCACATGAAAAAAATATATGGAAAAATAACGTAAAGTTTTCAGCAAAAGATTTTTAAAATACATTGTAACATCGGCAGAAATCCGGAAAGAACATTTTTCCTGTGAGCCCTATCTTATTATAACACCATGGAGTTTATTGTATCATGCCATTTTGGAAATGCCGATAAACAGTCAACATAACGAGCAGAGGCATGGCGCAACAAGATATGACGTTCGATGATGGGATATGTGAGGTTGTTGAGAAAAAAGAAGAATTGTTGAGGCGCTATAAGCGCGAAAAGCATATGCTTCAGGATATTCTGAACTCCATTCCTGACATGTTGAGTGTGCATGATGGAGCGCATATGTTGTTCAGCAACTGGAAAATGGCGCGCGGCGAATTAAATGGCGGCGTTGCTTCCGCGCCATGCGGCGCCGGGAGGGATTCAAGGACCCGTTTATGCGAAGAGTGTTATCTTAACGACGGGCGTGAATGCTTTTCCTGCCATATACAAGAAGTGCTGGCGACTTCAGAAACAGCCTCCATGGAAATGTATGATCCGGCCGCGCGCATTTTTCATTCGGTGAGTTATCTTCCTGTTTTTGATTCCGTGGGCAAGGTTCATATGGTGCTTGAGCTTGTGCGCGACACAACGGAATCCAGAAACTTGGAACGGGCCTTGCGTGTTGCAAAGGATGCCGCAGAAGCGGCGGATAAGGCGAAAAGCAATTTTTTGGCCCTTATGAGTCATGAAATTCGTACGCCCATGAATGGGGTGCTTGGCATGCTTGATCTTGCTCTTGCCACGGATTTGCTTCCAGAGCAACGCGAATATTTGGAAGCGGCGCAGAATTCGGCGGAATCGCTCCTGGCGCTTATCAATGACATTCTTGATTTCAGCAAGATTGAAGCGGGGATGGTGGAGCTTGACAAGAGGCCTTTTCACCTGCGCAAACGGCTTTCATCCCTGAATACCATGTTTGCGCCGCGCGCTGAGGAAAAAAATATCAGACTTACGGTTGACGCTGAAAACGACGTGCCTGACCTGATTGTCGGAGATCCAACGCGGGTGCGTCAGATCATTGTGAATCTTTTGGGCAATGCTCTAAAATTTACGGCAATGGGCGAAGTATCGCTGCATGTGCAGACTGTGGAAGAAAACAAAGACAGCGTGGTTTTGGAATTTGCCGTCCGCGATACAGGCGTGGGCATAAAAGAGGAACAGATCAAAAATATTTTTAACCGTTTCGTGCAGGTTGATCCTTCTTTGACCCGACGGCATCAGGGCACCGGTCTTGGGCTTGCTATTTGCAAACAGCTTGCGCGGCTTATGGATGGGGATCTGAGCGTGGCAAGCGTTTATGGCGTCGGGAGCACATTTGTTTTTCGTTGCCGGTTCGGCAAGGGATGCCCGCCGGTGCTTTCCGATGCGCATTCCCCGCATTCGCCTGCCATGCCCGGCCCGTCATTTTTTAAAAAGAATCTGCTGGTTGTCGAAGATCATCCCGTTAATTTGCTGTTTATTCAAAAAGTGCTTGAAAAAGCCGGATTTCACGTATCATGCGTGCGCGATGGAGCAGAAGTTCTGCCTGCCCTGGAACGGGAAGCTTTTGATCTTATTTTGATGGATATTGCAATGCCGTTCATGGATGGAATGGAGGCGTCCGCTTTGGTTCGCAAATCCAGAGGACTTAAAACTCTGCATACGGTCCCGATAATCGCTATGACAGCCCATGCCCTTAAAGGTCAAAAGGAGCAGTTTTTAGCGTCCGGGTTTGATGGATATATAGGCAAACCCATAGATTCCGAACACTTGCTGCATATGGTATGCGAATATTTGCAAAAAGGCGGCGCGCACGGTTCAGTAATCAACTCCAAATAGGCTGTTGGATATGCGGCCGATGGCTGCCACGGCGGGAAATCATTCCTGAAGGCTTGCTCTTTGCTTCGGGATAAGGCATAACAACGCGGCGCGCGGAAGAGTGGCAGAGCGGTTTAACGCGGCGGTCTTGAAAACCGTTGTGGGTTCACGCCCACCGGGGGTTCGAATCCCTCCTCTTCCGCCAGACAAGCGTCAAAGCGTCCCGTAAAGCCTGAAAGGCTTGCGGGACTTTGTTTTTTGAATTTCGGTTCAGGCGTAACGTGCGAATCACAGCGAAGTCGGACACGCCCTGCCGCCGACACCCGCCAGAAGACTTCGGAAGGCTCTAGCTTTCTACCAGACGGAGCAGCATCTGGGGCAGAAAGTTGGCCTTGCAGGCATGAAGGCGGCTGACTGCGTGAGTATCTGGTTGCGGACGAAGGGAGTTATCTCCAAGGCCACGTCCGCATCGGAGATTTGGGATTCCGAGGCTTGCAGGTTTTCCGTCTGAATGGAGAGATTGGCCGCGGTGGTTTCAAGGCGGTTCTGCATCGCTCCGATGTGAACGCGAATCTTGTTTTTTGATGATGGCGCCGTCAAATTTTTCAAGCGCGTTTTGCTCGCGAGACTGGGGTTGGATGGACAGATTCCGTTCAACGTTATTAATGAGTTTGTTTCGTTGTGGCGACGGGCGGACCGGTCGGTTGCATGTTATCTTTTATAAACAAGCACACGTACGATTTATGAAAAGAGGGCTCTCTTGCGGCATTTGGTGGAGAGTCTTCAGCGAAATCATTGCCCGTGGCAAAATGTGTCTTCATGGAGCCGGTGGCGGCAAGACCGCTTCCGTCATACTTGCCGTTCAGCATGCCGTCCAGAAGATGAATGCCGTCGAAGTCCGTGGATCTGGCTATACGGTCTCTTTCGGAAGCCCGTTGTTGCAGTTCCGAATCTATGATCAGCCGCGGGGTGGAATGATAGGTTCCGGTGGCGGCCTGCTCGGCAAGCTTCTTCATGCGTATGAGCTTTTCGGTAATGACCTGCAATACGCTCAGCGGTCTGGCTCATGGATATGGCGTCATTGGCGTTGCGTGCACCATGCCCAAGAGCCGCCGTATCTGTACGGCAACGCCTTGTTTTTTGTCCATAACCGACAAATGTCGCCGGCCCCATACGGGCAGTCAGTTTCGCATCATGGTTTTGCGAACAGCGGTACGGCAGAAAACCGCCTTGTTGTTTGTTTGGCGGATTCATGAAGATCTTTATGGTGGGACGTGCGCCGCTTTATGAAAAAGCATAACTTGCCTGCCGGCATGGCCGCATTATTGTAATTTTGTCTGTCCTCTCTTGATTCTTGGCGGAAACCTTTCAGCTTTAACTTTTTTTAGAAGGGCGCAACCTGTTGGTGCTCTATAACGAGAAAGGAACTTGAAGTCGCTTCCAGGCGCGGCTTCATAAGTCTCGAAGGTGTGTCGCCCTGTTGTTTCGTTGCCGCAATTTTATATTGCCGTTTTTTCTTTAAGCGCCTCTTGGGAATTTGCAGATACATCGGCGCCACACTTCTTTTTATCAGGCTGCATTTTGAATTTTTCCGCAAATTGGTTTTGGAAAATACACATGCGCGTGACATCATGGTAGCGGCCATTTACAAAAAATTCATCCCGTAAGATGCCTTCAACCTCAAAACCCAGTTTTTTGTAAATGTGAATGGCTTTTTCATTTTCATTATCCACAACAAGATATACTTTGTAGAGATTAAGCACGAAAAAAGCATATTCCATGGCCATTTTGGTTGCGGCAATGGCGTATCCTTTGCCTTCATGCGCTGGATCGATAATAATCTGAAATTCTGCACGCCGGTGAATATGATTGATTTCGATTAATTCGACCAGGCCGATATTGACTCCAGATTTGTCGATGATGAATCGCCGTTCGCTTTGGTCATGTATATGCTTGTCATACAGATCCAGAAGTTCCACAAACGCCTCATATGGTTCTTCAAACCAGTAGCGCATAATGTTGGCGTCATTGTCCAGGCTGTGGACAAATTTCAGATCTTCTCTTTCCAGGGGGCGTATCCTGACCTCTGCGTTGTCAGACATGTTTTTCTCCTTGCTATATTGAATTATTGTTGAGCCGAATACTGTTTTATTTTTTATTAACTTTACTTTTTAATAGCATTGGGCAATAAAAATATCCAGCTCTCTTATATTGACGAATATGTGACAATTATGCAATATTTAAATTGCTTGTTCAAGCAGCATATGAGGCATTGCCATGTGGAAATAGTTTGTGTTCGGCATACGCTGCCGCTATGGGGGAATTGTAATAGAAAATTGGGGGATATCAGAATGCCTATTGTGGAAATAAGTCTGATTGAAGGGCGTAGCCTGGAGAAAAAGGCAGAACTGATAAAGGAAGTGACCAATGCCGTGCAAAAGGTTCTTGGTTCGCGGCCTATGGATATTCGCGTTGTACTCAGAGACATCCCCAAAGGAAATCTGGGAGTTGGGGGAGAGATTTTCCCTCCTGTTTCTCAGGAAAAGGGTTGATTCGCCGTGCGCTTGATGCGGTTTTGTCCGGCGTGATGGTTTATGACATAAAAAATCGCTTGAGATATCAAGATATTTGTATCTGAGCGACGGATATTTATTTGGAGATATGCCCGCCTTTTCTGGTCGTATAACGTTTGTACGGCGCCTTGATCAGAAAAGGCGGGCGTTGAATGTAAAAGGCAGACAATCCGCGGCAAGGATGCCTAGGAAGTTTGCTTGGGAAGCATGCTGGCCTGACGCATCCGTTCCCGTTCAAATTCGATTTGCTCTTCCGTCGCGCCAAGCTCCCGCATAAGGAAGCTCGACATGGCCAGACTGACTTCATTTTCTCCTGAGAAGACAATGGCTCCCAAGGATTTTAGGGCTTCAGCCTCGCGCATGTATGTCGTATGGATGAGAATCCTGACATTGGGATTTATGGCGCGGGCAACCTGGATGACGTCCCGGGCCGGAATCGCGGATGAAGAGAGAATGAATCCGGCGGCCTGTTCAATGCCCGCGTGACTGAGCACTTCTCGTTGCCGCGCATCGCCATGCACCACTTTTTCGCCCTGTTTATGAAGAGTATGGACAGTGTCTATATTCATTTCAATAATCACGACTTCGATATGATTGTCGCGTAGAATTCGCGCAAGATTTTGCCCCACGGGGCCATACCCGACCAGAATGACGCGCTGAGCATCCGGGCTGGGTGGAGCGATGCGGTCTTCTTCCGCATATTTGGCCACGCCGATGCCGCGTTTTTCAAGCCAGCGCAGTGCGGGTTCAATGCGCCGGTATAAAAGCGGGTTTATTGTTATGGACAAAAGCGCGGTTACAATCAAGGCGCTGTGCGCTTCAGGGGGGAAAATGCCCAGGTTTGTGCCTAATGTCGCGAGGATAAACGAAAATTCTCCGATTTGTGCAAGGGCCATGGCGACTGAAAGGGCCATACGCAGCGGTTGGCGCAGTAAAAGCACCACAATCATGGAGACCAGTGGCTTTCCAATGACAACGATAAGAAGCGTTGTAAGCATCAGGGGCCAGCTTTGCGCTACGGAGCTGGGGTCAAAAAGCATTCCCACAGAGACAAAGAACAGCACTGCGAAGGCATCCCGCAACGGCAGCGCTTCGGCGGCGGCGCGCGCGCTGAAGTCGGATTGTCCGACGACCATGCCCGCGAGAAAGGCGCCAAGCGCCATGGATGCGTCAAAAAACAGGGCTGAGCCCACGGCGATTCCCAAAGCCAGAACCAGGACGGCCAGGGTGAAAAGATCGCGCGTGCCTGTTCGCGCGACATAGGAAAGCAGGAGCGGAATGAGTCGTTGTCCGACTATCAGAGTGAAAGCGACAAGGGCGGCCAGCTTCAGCACGGTTTTGCCGAGAGCCACCCAAATCATAAGGGAGTCGGCGGCGTTTTCTCCTGATGCGCTAAGAGCGGGCAGCAGTACAAGCACCAGAATGGTAAAGAGGTCTTCAACAACAAGCCAACCAAGAGCGACATGTCCGCTTGGCGTGTGCAGAGTGCGATTGTCAGAAAGAACTCTTGTCAGCACAACTGTGCTGGCCACGGAAACAGCCATGCCGAAGACGGCGCCGGACGGCCAGGACCAGCCGAAAAAATGCGTTGCCAGCATTCCAAGTCCGGTGGCGGCGGCAATCTGGATTATGGCGCCGGGGAGCGCTATTTTTTGAACGGCAAGCAGATCTTTAAGGTGAAATTGCAAGCCTACGCCAAACATGAGAAGAATAACGCCTATTTCCGCGCATTGCGTGGCCGTGTCCGCATCTGCGACAAATCCTGGGGAGTATGGACCGACGATAATGCCGGCCAGCAAATATCCGACCAGAGGGGAAAGGCGTATTTTCTGGGTGATGAATCCTAGAATGAGCGCTGCGCTCAAGCCTCCGGCTAAAGTGAGAATCAGGTTGATGTTGTGCGGCATGACAATCCTTTATGTTTTTGTGTGTGCCGGCAGGATATCGTGAATATTGACGAAGGGACATATTGCAAAGGTCGCGTTGGATGATGTGGAATATTTTTTATATGGCGATGCGTTCCGTCCCTTTTCTTCATTAAACTACGGGAATGGAAAAAATTTTTCAATCTAAAAAAGTGGAAATTGGGATTCGCATCATACTGTAAAATGTCTTATGTCGTGATGCATTTCATTTCTTTACATGGATATTTATATTTCAGTTTATTTCACTCTATCTCAAGAAAGATAAAACAAGCTGGCCTGGTCGACAAAGCAAAGTGATTTTTTATATGATGCTGTTGTTTTTATATTTTGCGAACTTCAAAGGCAGTTTACTAAGTTGGTAACAAATATTTTATATTTCACTGCAATTTTTAAAAATTTTTTAATATGTCGATATTATTAATATGTTTCTGTATTCCATTATATGGATATCTTATTGTATTTTTATAATATTTAATTTTGATATTCATATATGTTTTTTGCATTTTTGATTATCATTTTTGAGTTGTTATATTGCATGCAATTGAGTATAATGTCAGTTTGCCATGTGATGGACGCAGGTTTAAAGAATCTGTATTCATGGAGGACGTCATTATGAATTTGGGCTATATCGGATTGGGAATAATGGGCAAGGCTTGCGCCTGCCGTCTGCTGAATGCGGGATACAATTTGTATATATGGGCAAGGCGGCCGGAAGCTTGTATGGAACTGGCGAGCCAGGGGGCCACTGTATGCGGCAATCCGGCTGAATTGGCTTCGCGTGTTGATATTGTTTTTACCAATGTTTCGGATACCGCGGATGTGGAAGAGGTTTTGCTTGGAGAGAACGGCGTATGCCATGGCGCGCGGCCGGGACTCATTGCGGTGGATATGAGCACCATTTCCCCGCTGGCTACCCGGCGCATGGCTGAAAAATTGAAACAATACGGGGTCGAACTTGTCGATGCGCCTGTTTCCGGGGGGAGCGTGGGGGCGCAGGAAGGAACGCTGACTTTCATGATTGGCGCAACGCAGGAAACGTATGATCGGATTCTGCCTGTATTAAAACCCATGGGAAAAACGTTCACCCGAATTGGCAATGTGGGGGATGGACAGACGGCGAAAGCCTGCAATCAGATAGCTGTGGCCGGCAATACAGCGATTTTGGTGGAATTGATGCGCTTTGCCGAAGCCTGTGGAGTGGATTTGGCCAAAGTGCGTGAGGCCTTGCTTGGCGGCTTTGCCCAGAGCAGGGTTCTTGAGCTGCATGGGAAACGAATTTTAGATGGCGACTTTACTCCTGGATTTAAAGCGACGTTGCATAATAAAGACATGAATATCGTACTTGATGTCGCAAAAGAAAAAAATTTGAATTTGGAACTGACGAAAATTGCATCTCGCCGTATCAAGGAACTTGTGGACAGGGGCGATGGAGAACTTGACTCCTCGGCTGTGTATACCCTGAAATCCTGATTGTGCAATCTCCTGGAGCGTAACCGCAATGCTCTCATGCTGAAAAGAGCGGCGCATCGTGTATCCGGCTTTTTTTGAATTTGAGTAGACGATATCTTTTATTGCGTCGTTGCGGATAATTGGCGGCAGGATGCGGTTTGTCATGTATTGTGCCCGTGAGGGGTTTTTGCTGATGAGGATATGATGAAGCCTTCTCCTTTTAAAACAATGCTGGCGCATTTTGTCTCGGACACGCTGTGTCTTTTCCTTTCCATTGTCGTCGCTGTGACGGTGCGGTCGCTATTGGGTGGATATATCAATTATACCGCGTACTTTTCCCTGGTTACAATTTGGCCTGTTATGGTTTTTTATTTTTTTGCGGTGGGTCTGTATCCTGGAATTTTGATCCCGCCTCAGGAGGAGCTGCGAAAATGCGTCCAGGGCATAAGCTGCGCTTTTGTATGCGTATGGACTATTTCTTTTTTTGCCCGGGACTTTTTGGATTATTCGCGGCTTGCTTTAGTGTGGGCATGGGTTTTGTCCTGTATAACCGTGCCCTTCGCGCGGCACGAGATGAAAAAATGGTGGGCTGCGAGACCCTGGTGGGGGCAGCCTGTCGTGATATGCGGCGGCATTGAGGAGGTTTTGCGCACCTCCAGCCATATTGCGCGATATCCGCGAATTGGCCTTAAAACGGAAGCGGTTGTTCCTTTTCCAGGGGCATCGCCAGAGAACACTATCATTCCGGCGGCGCATCCGCCGCTTAAAACCATGGAAGAGGCCCTTGCGTTGTCTCAATCTTCACATCGGCCATATGCGCTTATTCTCCTTGATTCCGTATCCGAAGCGAATCAGCGTATTCTCATGCAGTTTTCACAGCATTTCAAGCGCGCCCTGTTCACGCTCACCTTTTTTTGCCCGCTTGGCTTATGGGTAAGCGGTACGGATTTAACAGGAATTTTCGCTTTGGAAGTCAATCAGAGACTTCTTGATCCCTGGCGGCAGAAGATAAAGCGCATTGTGGACATTATTGCGGTCATTCTGTGCAGTCCCCTGCTTTTGCTGCTAGTGGGCATCTTGGGTTTTCTTATATGGCGGGAAGACAGGGGGGCTATTTTTTATTCGCAGGAACGAATCGGCAAGGGGGGGAAGTCGTTCAAAATGTGGAAGTTTCGCACAATGGTCCCGAACGCGGATAAAAAGCTCGCTGAATGCTTGGCGAAAGATCCGGCGCTGAAGGCTGAGTGGGAGGCTTCGCAGAAATTGCGCCATGATCCGCGCGTCACAAAAATCGGGCATTTTTTGCGGCGCAGCAGTCTTGATGAGCTGCCGCAGTTGTGGAATGTGCTGACGGGCGAGATGTCTCTTGTTGGTCCCAGGCCCATTGTCCGGAATGAAATTGAGAAGTATGGAGAGGTGTTTAGTCTTTATGCC
Organism: uncultured Desulfovibrionaceae bacterium; assembly: GCA_944324045.1. GTDB lineage: Bacteria > Desulfobacterota > Desulfovibrionia > Desulfovibrionales > Desulfovibrionaceae > CALUUT01. Next base: position 44,524 of record CALUUT010000108.1, read on the forward strand.
AAGGTATCGCCGGGCATGACCGGTTACTGGCAGATTTCCGGCCGCAGCAGCTTAAGCTATGCCGCCCGGTTATGGCTGGATTCCTATTATATCCGGAATTGGTCCATATGGTTTGATTTGTACATTATCTGCGTGACGCCGTCCGCCTTGCTGAAGACAAAAAACGCCTGCTGACGCCGGCTGAATCGGACCGGCGTCGCTTCCGGAATTCATGCTGTTGCGGCGGCCTGGCCTTGGCTGGTCCGCTTTGCCCGCCCAGATTCGGGCGCTGTTTTTGTTATGCATGAATTGTCGTCATGCCCCGATCTTTTTGTTCATGCCGTCGTTACTCCATATTGCCAAGGACGGTCCATATCTGGTGAAGGGCTTCGGTCAGTCCCCATTCATACGCCCCGACCGTCATTGCCTGGGAAAGAGGGTCTTTTTCCAGTTTTTCAAGAAAGCCCTGCGGCAAAGCGCGCCGCACAAGCGGCGGAACGACGACGAGCGTATCGCCGGAAGACGGGGCAAGCCCGATAAAGATGGTTTTACCGTCCGGCGAAGGCGGTTGAATGGTTTCCTTGCGGATATGGATTAAAACCGTAAGCCCATAATGTTCCTTGAACAGTTTCACTATATTGCGCAGTTCGGCTTTCTCCGAATCGCTGAGAACCTGGGCTTCGTCCCAGACTGAGCCGCGCGTGTTGAGCTGGTCGATCTGCCGTTCCGAATTTTTCCAGAATCCCCAGGCAGTGGCGGCTATGACAATAATCAAAAGCAGGCTGCGGGCAAGCTGTTCGCGCGGAGAACGCGCTGTGATTTTGGGGAATTTGGCTCGACGGAAAAAAAACATGGTGTGTTTCCTTGTGGGGTTTCGAGTCGTTTAGCGGTTGCTATGCGTTGCGATGCAGGGCGCTGTTCCGGCGGCAAGAAAGACCAATGTCCGCATTTGGAAAGCCGGCTGCAAGCGGAAAGGGGTTTTGGGCGGCGCATAGACAAAACAGCCTTTGAAAAGGCATTCTACAAATATGTCTTAAGTTGTTTAAGCTTTTCATTTCCAGACTGTTGTTCCGATATTTTTTCAAGAACGTTTCGCGCGAGCTGTTTAAAACTGTTCATGCGTTTTTCTGTTTTTGCCTCAAAACGAAGCGTAAGCGCAGGCTGGGTGTTTGACGCCCGGATCAGCAGCCATCCGTCATGAAAGTCGGCTCTGACGCCGTCGATATCCAGGATTTTGACTTCGCCTTTCATTTCTGAAAAAAGCGTTTGGAAATATGCGGTCGCTTCCTTTATGACGCGTCCTTTCCAGGCGTCGTCGCAGGGCACAAGAATTTCCGGAGTGGAGCAGCATGGTTTCCATCCGGGAAGCGCGGAGAGCCGGACTGATGATTCGGACAAAATCCGCGTCAGTTTTGCAGCGCCGTACAGAGCGTCGTCAAAACCAAACCAGTCTATTGCGTCAAAATACATGTGCCCGCTCACATCGCCGGCAAAAGCCGCATTGCGCGCCTTCATCATGGCCTTGATCAGGGAGTGTCCTGTCGGAGAGAACGCCGCCCTGCCGCCATGCGTCCGGATATCGTCGAAGAGACGCATGGAACTTTTGATGTCGGCGAGAATCAGACTTCCTGGCCGGCGTTTAAGCACGTCCCGCGCAAAAAGAGCGCACAGTTCGTCGCCGTATAAAAGGCGTCCGCATTCATCCACCACGCCGAGGCGGTCGGCGTCTCCATCCAGGCCAATGCCGAAATCCGCGTTTTCCTGCACGACCCGTTCCTGCAAAAGCCGCATGTTGCATTCCACTGACGGATCAGGATGATGATGGGGAAAATTTCCATCCGGCTCGCAAAACTGGCGGATGACGCGGGCGCCCAGGGATTCAAGAATATCGGCGCACAGCGTTCCGCCCATGCCGTTGCCGCCGTCTACGACAATGAGAAGCGGACGCGCAAAGGGCTGGATACGCTTTGTGAGGGATTCGATATAGGCGGGCAGCACATTATGCATGCTGAGAAAGCCCTGTCCATGCGCAAAACGTCCGGATGCAAGAAGCTCCTGGATGCAAGAAATATCCTGCCCATAAATGGCCAAACCGTTGGACCATATTTTAAAGCCGTTATATTCCGGTGGGTTGTGGCTGGCCGTGACCATGACTCCGGCGTCCACGCCCAGCGTGGCGGCTGCGTGGTAAAAAACAGGCGTCGGGACGGGGCCTGCATCGACGACATGGATTCCTGACGCCGTAAGGCCCCGGCAGAGGGCGTTATGGTATTCCGGCGACGACACTCTGCAATCGCGGCCAGTGACGGCGCGCCGCTGTCCTTTGCGCAGGAAAAAGGAACCTACGGCCCGTCCGAGGAGAAATACGCTTTCCGCATTGAAGTCTCTTCCGGCAACGCCGCGAATGTCATATGCCCTGAATGCGGAAGAAGGAATGGTGGGAATGGAGTTCATTGGAACCTCAAAAAGCGCGGAAAAGGCGGGGCCGGCTTGTAACAGGCGTGTAAAAACCAACGGATTTCCCTGCTTGCCAAATCAACATTCATGGCCTATTTTTGCTCTATTATGAATTGGGACTGGGAAAAATTACAACAACGTCGGCAGAGGCAGTCTGGTGGCGAACAGCGCCACAGCAGCAACAACAATGATTCTTCCGACCCGCCTTTATTCGGAAAAAATCTTAACAAACTGAAGAGTTTTCGCATTCCTTATGTAAAAGTCGTCATTGTTTTTCTGGTTTTGCTTTGGCTTGCGTCAGGCTTTTTTATCGTTGAATCGGATGAAGAAGGCGTTGTCCTGCGTTTTGGCCAGTATGTGCGCACCGTGAATGCAGGTCTTAATTATCATTTCCCTTATCCTTTTGAAACTGTTTATACAATAAAAGTTTCTCAGGTGGATCGGGTTGAGGTCGGCTTTCGTTCGGGAGATGGCCGCTCCGGCGCGCGAAATTGGGCCGACGAGGCGAGTATGCTGACCAAAGATGAAAATATTGTCAACGTGCACTACAGCGTTCAGTATCAAAAAGTAGACCCTGTCAAATATCTGTTTAACGTGGCGCACCGATATGACGCAAATGGCCAGAATATCACTGTCAAAAATGCGGCGGAAGCGGCAATGCGGGAAACTATCGGCAACAGCACGCTCTCTGAGGCGTTGACCCAGGGGAAGACTGAAGTTCAAAGGCAGGCCACGGAGCTTCTAAGCTCCATTCTCAACCAGTATGACGCGGGCATAAGAGTGCTCGCCGTGCAGCTTCATGACGTGCAGCCGCCGGAACAGGTGCTTGACGCATTTAAAGATGTGGCCAGCGCGCGTGAGGAAAAAAACCGTATGGTCAATGAAGCGGACGCATATAAAAATGAACTGCTTCCCAAGGCCAATGGCTTGGCTGAGGAAACGCTTAACAAAGCCAGATCGTATGAACGTGCGGCCGTGTATGCGGCGTCCGCGGAAGCCAATCGTTTTCTGAAGGTGTTTGAGGAATATAAAAAGGCGCCGGATATAACGCGTAAGCGCATGTACCTTGAGGCGATGGAGGATATTTTGTCCCAGCCCGGCTTGGAAAAAGTCATTGTGCCGCCGGGCGGAGTTGCGCCTTTGACGCCGTATATGCCGCTTGAGCGCTTGCCGCGTGGAGAAGCGAAGTCTGAAGGGAAGGGGATGGACGCTCCTTCAGAAAGCGTTGCGCGCGCGGTTTCGTCCTCTGCGGCGCCGGTCGGAAAAAAACAGAATGGGGGACGGCAATGAATTCAAGAAAAATATTGATTGTCGTCCTTCTTGTTATTGCGTTTGCCGTATTCAGTCAGGCCTTTTTTACGGTGCGCCAGGATCAAACCGCGATTGTGATGCAGTTTGGCGAACCGGTCAGTTCCGCGCTGTCGCCGGGCGCTCATTTCAAGCTGCCTTTTGTCCAGCATGTTGTGTATTTTGATACGCGCATCCTTGATTATGAAGCGCGCCGCGCCGATGTTCATACTTTGGACGGCAAGGTCATTGTTTTGGACAGTTATGTGCGCTGGCGGATTCGCGATCCCTTGCTGTTTTACAAAACGGTGCGCACGCAGAACAACGCGTTGCCCAGACTCAACGATACGGTGTATTCCGCTTTGATAAACCAGGTCAACCAACATACGCTCCCGCAGATTGTTTCCGGGGAACGCAATGCGATCATGGAAAAGGTGACGGCGCTCGCGACCAAAGAGACCATGAAAGAATATGGCATTCAGGTTGTGGACGTGCGTATCAAGCGTGCTGATTTGCCTTCCCAGAACCAGGAGGATGTATTCCGGCGCATGCAGACGGACCGGGAGCGTGAAGCTCGTCAGTACAGGGCTGACGGCAAGCGGCAAGCCACAATCATCCGTTCCGAGGCGGACAGGGATTATGCCATTATTGTCGCTGAAGCCAAGGCTCAAGCTGAAGCCATACGGGCAAAAGCCGATGCCGAAGTGGTCCGTATTTATGCGGACGCCCTGTCCAAAGCGCCGGAATTTTACGAATTCATGCGGAGTTTGGAGGCATATCGTCAGGGATTCAAGGATAATACCCGGATTATTCTTCCGACCGACAGCCCGGTCTTAAAACATTTTCACTTGAGAGAATAGAAGCGTTTTTAACAATTTGCTCCTGTAAAAACACGTTTTTTATCGGGATACGTATCTTTGTTGGTGATGCGGAGCATTGCGGATACACTTTGCCCTTGGACGAGCATGGACATAACCTGTTCATGGCTCGTTCAGGGTTTTTTTATTACGCGAAGTCATGGACACAAAAAGCACATAATACGCTTCAACCAGCCTTTTGGACATATTGTAAAATGGGTATGAGTTCAAGGTAAAAATGTGGAGATGTTTTTTTATAGCTAATGTATAAATAAGAATTATAGATGTTGTTAAGCGTATATATTTTTCAATATCTGACAATAGGATATTATATTTTAATAAAGAATGGTTCAATTTTTAAATTGAATCGAGTTTATTGATATGAATATTTATATATACATCATAAACTGTTTTTATTGTAGAAATGTATATAATTATGTTTATGATCAACTATATAAGTGTTTTTACTTTATACAACTTTCTGTCAACTTTGGTTGAAATGGGATAGATCGTATTAAATAAACTCGTTTCACTGGCTACATATTGACAATCTTCGATGGAAACCGATATTAATATCGAGTGTTCAAAATAACCTTTTTAATTATACATACCTATCATCGCTTTTCTGATTATTGCGCCCCTGGAAAACAGAAAAATGTTATCGGCGATTGAGTACTTTGCTTGTACTCTGCCGCATGACGGTGGAAACCTGAGGTTAAGGGGAGACATCCGGTTTCATTGTGGACGTTGCAGGGTGCGCGGGCGGTTATCGAACAAGCACGGATTTGGCGGCAGTGCAAGGCGGGCATATCTGCCAAAGGTATGGCGATATATATGTATTTCAAGCGGGAGATGGGATAGGTGACTAGCTTTGATGAGATTTTTGAAAGAATCAAGCTTGCGACGAATACGCGGACGCAAGTCGAGCTGGCTGATGTCCTGGAAATAAGGCAGTCAAGCATTTCTGACGCAAAACGCCGGAAATCCATTCCAGCGGATTGGTATATGAAGCTTTTTGAAAAATTTGGCTTGAATCCTGATTGGCTTAAGTGGGAATCCGGGCCCATGTATCTGCGAACTCTTGACGGGTATGCTCCCAAGCCGGAGATATCCTTCGGCTCTTTGCACGAGCCGCCGGCCGTCTATGGAGAACCGGAAACCAAGTCCGCATTGGTGAGCGTTTATTCAACGCACTGCGCCGCAGCGGAGCCTGTCCTTGAGCAATTAAGCATGGTGGGAAAATTGTCGGTGCCGTTGTCGTTTTCAAGCGCATCCATTCTTGTGGTGAAGGTGGAGACTGGCAGCATGGAGCCCGTCATTCCCAAAGGAGCCCATGTGGGCATTGATACCATGAAGAAAAATGTCGTCATGGGAGAGATTTATGCGGTGCTTATGCCGTATGAAGGCATTTCGCTGAAGAGGGTTTTTTTGGATGCGGACAACTCCCGCCTTATTCTTCGCGCAGAGCATAAAGAGCACCCGGAACAATATATTTCTCTTGAAAAAGCAGTGGGGCGGATTGTCGGGCGCGTAGAGTGGCTTATCGCCAGGTTGTAAACTTTTTATACGGCTGGAGATTCGGTTTGCATTTTAACCACTTCTTGTATTGCTCTTCTTTGTCGTCCCGCCTTCTGCCGTCAAGTCTTGGGGATGATCATCAAAAACTTCTTTATCGTTTAAAATGTTCTCTTTTTACAGGGGAAGCGTAATGTGTTCTTGCTAAGACGGCAAAGCCGATGAATCCCTTAATTTTGTAACCTTTCCTTGAAGGAGAGGCAGTCCGCATACCCTATCTGTTGGCCGCAAGAGCCAGCCAACGGATGGGGCGGGACGTGGATTGAAACATATTTCTTCCAAATTGATGGAAAAAAGAGAACCCTTCCAGGAAAAGGTGTTCCTGAAAGGGTTTGTTGCCGATGATTTGCGGGCGTTCGGCGCAATGTCCAGGCAAAACGCCGCCCGGCGTCTGTTCCATTGGAATGGAAACGTCCGCTATTTCCGACTCTCTATGTACTGGGCAAGCCGTTCCATGCCTTCTTCAATATTTTCAAGCGAATTGGCATACGAAAAGCGGAGAAAGCCCTCTGCGTTGGAACCAAAGTCGATGCCGGGAGTAACGCCCACTCCGACCGTGTCCAGGATATCATAGGCCAAGGCCAGACTGTCCGCGCCAAGATGCCGCGCATCGGCAATGGCATAAAATGCCCCAACCGGATTGCCCGCCACTTTGAGCCCCAATTCATTGAGACGCGGGACAAGCACTTTGCGCCGTCGATTGTACTCGTCATGCATGCGTTTCACATCCTCGGCCCCGTCTTTCAGCGCGGCGATTCCGGCCCATTGCGTGATGCTGTTGGCGCAGACATGAAAGTTTTGCTGCAGGCGCTGCAAGGTGGGAATGAGCGCTGAAGGGACGACAATCCAGCCAAGACGCAGTCCAGTCATGGCATAGCGCTTGGAAAAGCCGTCGCACAGGCACGCGCTGTCCAAAAATTCAAGCGCGCTGTTGGCGGAGCCTTCATATACAAGGCCGTGGTATATTTCATCCGAAAAAATCATGGTTCCGTTTTCCGCGCACATTTCGCATATTTCGCGCATATCGTCCGCGGGCATGACCGTGCCTGCCGGATTGGAAGGGGAGTTGAGCATCAAAACCCGCGTATCCGGCGTTAAGAGCCGTTTCACGTCGCTTGGCCGAAATTGGAACCCATCTTCCGGGCTGGTCTGGACATATACAGGCTCGGCGCCGCATATGACTGCAAAGTTGGCGTAACATGCATAGCAGGGGTTGGACATGAGCACCTTGTCGCCTTTGCCGCATACGGCCATAAAAAGGGTCAGCATGGCGGGCGACGTGCCGTTGGTGACCATGACGCGGTCCGGAGTGACGGTAGTAATTCCGTATTCCCGCTCATAGTATTCGCAGATTGCTTCCCGCAACGGCAAAATCCCCATGCTGTGGGTGTAGCCCGTTTTTCCGTCGCGCAAGGCGGCGGCGGCGGCGTCAAGCACGCATTGCGGGCTTACGAAATCAGGCTGGCCGATTTCAAGATGGATAACCTTTTTCCCGGCGCGCTGAAGCTCCTCTGCGCGCTCAAGAATGGTCATAGCCAGAAAGGAAGTGATCTGGTCGCAGCGTGTGCGGGTCATGTTACGGGTTCTCCTCAAAAATAAGTTTAGTTTGGAAGGAATCTTAGTACGCTAAGATTTATTGGAAGACAATCCATAAGCAAGTCTTGAAAAAAGGAGGGGCCAGAAAAATAATCAAATAATAACTAACTGAAATAATATGAAAAAAATAAAATAATAAAGAAAATTTAAAAAAAAGCGTTTTTTTGCTTGCATTTTTTCCGGCGCAAATATAAAAGCGTGTCTCCGTCGTGCTGGCGTAGCTCAACTGGCAGAGCAGCTGATTTGTAATCAGCAGGTTGCGGGTTCGAGTCCCATCGCCAGCTCCATGTGGTGGGGTTCCCGAGTGGCCAAAGGGAACAGACTGTAAATCTGTCGTCGTCCGACTTCGATGGTTCAAATCCATCCCCCACCACCATTTGACAAAGCTAGCCAAGCTGTAGGAGACAGAACGCCTGTCGAGGTACTACGGCAAGAGCGCGGGAATAGCTCAACTGGCCAGAGCATCAGCCTTCCAAGCTGAGGGTTGCGAGTTCGAGTCTCGTTTCCCGCTCCATCTCTTGTCTCTTCTCCTGTCAGTATTTGGAAAGCCCACGTAGCTCAGTAGGTAGAGCGCATCCTTGGTAAGGATGAGGTCAGCAGTTCAATCCTGCTCGTGGGCTCCATTTATACGTTCCTGATAAAGCAGAACATAAACGCCAGGGAGTCAACTAATGGGTAAGGAAAAATTTACGCGGACCAAGCCGCACGTCAACATCGGCACTATCGGTCACATCGACCACGGCAAGACCACGCTGACTGCCGCCATCACCAAGATCGCCGGCATGCGCGGCACCGGTACGTACGTTGCCTATGATGAAATCGACAAGGCCCCTGAAGAAAAAGAACGCGGCATTACAATTGCGACCGCGCACGTCGAGTATGAGACCGAAAAGCGCCACTACGCCCATGTGGACTGCCCTGGTCACGCCGACTACATCAAGAATATGATCACCGGCGCTGCTCAGATGGACGGCGCCATTCTGGTCGTCGCCGCAACGGACGGTCCCATGCCTCAGACCCGCGAGCATATTCTGCTTGCCCGTCAGGTCGGCGTGCCGAACCTCATCGTTTTCATGAACAAGTGCGATATGGTGGATGATCCTGAACTGCTTGAACTTGTGGAACTTGAAGTTCGCGAGCTTCTGACGAGCTACGGGTATCCCGGCGATGAAATTCCGGTCATCCGCGGGTCCGCGCTTCGCGCTTTGGAAACCGACGACCCCAACAGCGAAGATGCAAAGTGCATTACTGAGCTGCTTGACGCCTGCGACAGCTACTTCCCTGAACCGCAGCGCGATATCGACAAGCCCTTCCTGATGCCGATTGAAGACGTATTCTCTATTTCCGGTCGCGGCACGGTCGTTACCGGTCGTGTTGAGCGCGGCGTGATCAAGGTAGGCGACGAAGTGGAAATCGTAGGTATCCGGCCTACTTCCAAGTCCACCTGTACGGGCGTTGAAATGTTCCGCAAGCTGCTTGACCAGGGTCAGGCCGGCGACAACGTGGGCGTGCTGCTTCGCGGCGTGAAGCGTGAAGAAGTGGAACGCGGTCAGGTGCTTGCCGCTCCCAAGAGCATTACTCCGCACAAGAAGTTTAAAGCTGAAGTGTACGTTCTTTCCAAGGATGAAGGCGGACGTCATACTCCGTTCTTCACCGGCTATCGTCCTCAGTTCTATGTGCGTACCACGGACGTGACCGGCGTCATCGCTTTGGCTGAAGGCGTGGAAATGGTTATGCCGGGCGACAACGCTCAGTTTATCGTTGAGCTTATCCACCCCATCGCCATGGAGCAGGGTCTGCGCTTCGCTATCCGTGAAGGCGGCCGGACTGTCGGCGCGGGCGTGGTTTCCGAAATTCTGGAGTAAAATCATGCGCGTGAATCTTTTGCTGGCTTGCACCGTGTGCAAACGGCGTAATTACGCAACGTGTAAAAACAAGAAAACCACTACAGGGCGTCTTGAGCTTATGAAGTATTGTCCTTGGGACAAAAAACATACGCTTCATCGCGAATCAAAGTAGCGTTGTTTTCTTAATAACGCAGGGCAGTAGCTCTAACGGTAGAGCGCGGGTCTCCAAAACCTGATGTTGGGGGTTCAAATCCCTCCTGCCCTGCCATAATTATTTTTTTGGGTCGAGGCAGGCATATGGCGCAGAAGACACAAAGAGAAGCAGAAAAGAGCACCGCTTTGAAGGTGGATGAGCGGAAAGGCGAATCAAAATTGGCTGAATTCCGCGACTACCTTGGCGAATCGCGCGCAGAACTGCGAAAAGTGGTATGGCCGACTCGCAAGGAGGTCCGCACCACATGCGTCGCCGTGCTCATTCTGGTCTTTGTCATGTCTCTTTTCTTGGGCCTTGTTGATTTTGGGCTGAGCAGGCTCGTGGCCTTTATTCTTTCATAGTGCGGGCTTTCTCATGACTGAAATGACTCCTGCTGAAGGTGAGCTGCAAAGCTCCAAGCCGCGGTGGTATATTCTGCACACGTACTCGGGTTTTGAACATCGAGTGGAGCAGACCATCAAGGAAATGATGCGGATTGGTCAGGATCAGGGCCTCATTAAAGAGGTCGTTATTCCTACCGAGCGCGTGGTTGAACTGGTTAAAGGGTCCAAACGGACTTCAAC
>CALUUT010000109.1 GCA_944324045.1 uncultured Desulfovibrionaceae bacterium
GGCCACGTCGCCCACGTTGTCGCCCACGTTGTCGGCGATGACGGCCGGGTTGCGCGGATCATCCTCTGGAATGCCCGCTTCCACCTTGCCCACAAGGTCTGCGCCCACGTCTGCGCCCTTAGTGAAAATACCGCCGCCCAGTCTGGCAAAAATCGAAATCAAAGAGCCGCCAAAGCCAAGACCAACCAGAGGCTTGATTATGGTTTCGATGCTGTCTCCGTCTCCAGAGAAAAGGAGAAGAAGCCCATAATAAATGGCAACACCCAAAAGACCGAGGCCGACGACAAGCAGCCCGGTGATGGCTCCGCCCTTGAACGCGACGTCCAGCGCTTCGGAAAGTCCGATGCGCGCAGCTTCAGCAGTGCGCACATTCGCACGGACTGAAACATTCATTCCCACGTATCCCGCGGCAGCGGACAAAATCGCGCCCAATGCAAAGCCAAATGCCGTGCCAAAGCCAAGAAGCGCCCACAACCCCAGAAATAACACCGCACCGACAATGGCGATAGTTTTATACTGGCGGTTAAGATATGCCGTCGCACCTTCCTGTATGGCGGAGGCAATTTCCTGCATACGATCATTGCCGGCCGGCAGGTCCATGATCCATTTCGCGGCGTTGCGACCGTAGTGGACCGCAAAGACCGCGCAGGCTAACGCAAATAAAAGCCCAAGTGTTGCCATTTGCTTTACTCCCTATCAGTAACGTTATCATCCAACCCCAGACGGATTGACGGATCTGTCTTGGCGGCGCGACAGACAGCGCAATCCCGCTCCGGATGCAGCCCCTCTGTAAACGAAGATATATAGACGGCCGGGTACTCCCTGTCAATGACCGAACCAGCCTATAAATATGTGAACAGCGCCAGAATCAGGCATGCGCTTACCACCAGGTAGGCGCGTTTTGTGCGTAAGGAAATATATCCGCCTATTGCCGATATGGCCCAAAGGATATACCAGTTTATGCCCGGCAAAACGGGAAGTTCCCCGGTGATTCGCTTAAATCCAAGAAAAATGCCCCCCAGTATCGCAAATGAAAGGCAAAAGACAAGGGTCTGAATGGCCAGAAGACGTCCGAGAATAATAAAGAATATATAGCCGGGGATAGCCGCTCCCCGACGCTTTTCGACAAAAAGCGTATGCTCGCGGACCTGCAACGTCCGGACAAACAGTTCCGCCTGTCTTCCAAGCAGTGCAAACGGCATCGCGCACACTAGGACAGGCGCAAAATATTGGGGCTCCTCTGAAAAAAAGCCCAATTCGGAAAAATTTATTAAAACCAGAGAAAGAAGAAGAGGAAGCGTTCCTGACGTGGGAATGCGCGTGCCGACGTTAAGATCGTCGATCCAAAACAATTCGCAGCAAATGCCCAGCGCGAAAGCTGTGGAAAACTCTCCTGTAAACAGTCCCCAAAAAAAAGCTATGACCAGCGGACGTTCAAGCAGCCCCAGACTGACGGAAAAACGGGTCAGGGCAAAGACCCCATAAAGGCATATGCCCAGCAAAAAGAAAAAGGGAGAAAAATATACATGCTCCATGCGCTACAATGAAAGAGCAATCGCTTCGCCGGGCACGCAACGAAAATCAAGCTTTACATTATGCTCTTTTAAATATGTAAGAAAGCGCTCTTCTTTCTCATCCAGAGCTATATGCATGCAAAGCTGTTTTTTCCCCGGACCATAATGCAGATTCGCGACATTCAACGTTTCAAAATGCACCCCGGCCTCAAAAGTCAAATAGGCGTCCAGGCAATTGGCGAAAAGAACTAGGGTGTCCCTTTCGAACTTCTTCCAAATCCGGGCGAACTCCGCAACCCCGCAAAACAACAGCTCAACCTTCTCAGGAACAGCCAAGGAGATGATTAACTGCTGTTCCAGATTATTTTTGAGCCCTTCGTTGACCACAATAATGCGATGCGCCTTGGTATAGGGCAACCAAGCCTCAATGACTTGTCCATGTATCAGCCGGTTGTCAACGCGAAACCATGTCATAGGCTACCCTTTTTCCTTGGCGCGCGTCCTTAACATTTCTCCCGCTACGACAATCCCCTTAACGCCCGCTTCCTTCGCCTCATTGGCCAGTTCCGGCAACGAAAGATGCCTCTGGCCAAACACCCGCAACACCATCGGCAAATTGACCCCCGTTACGACCTCAACATTGCCGGGCGCCACGGAAAGCAGGGAAAGGCACAAATTGGTCGGCGTCCCACCGAACATATCCGTAAGCAACAAAACTCCGCGCCCATGATCAACCCGCTCCGCCATTTCCCGCAGGCGAGCCACAGTCGCGGAAACATCCTGGGTCGCATCCACAACCAAGGCGGCGCAATCCGTCTGAGGCCCCAAAATAAGCTCTGCGGACTTTAAGAGGCTTGCGCCAAAATCGCCATGCGTGACGATAATCACACTAATTGACCCTTCAAAAACAGTTTCCACATCCATAAGCCATGCTCCCGGATAATGCCAGACGGAGAAACGCGCTCCATTCTATCATATTTAGCCAAGGTCCATATGCCGGTGCTCTATGCTGACGGCATAGTCCAACTTTTTTAACGCCGCATACAACGCTTCGGCAACAGCCACGGAACGATGCCGGCCGCCTGTGCACCCAATGCCGATGGTCAGACGATATCGTCCTTCCTGCTCAAAAAGCGGCAGAGTATTTTCAATAAAATCCTGAAGCCGCGCATAGAAACTTCGTCCCGGCTCGCTGCCCAGCACATATTCGGCCACCTGCGGTTCTTTGCCGGAAAGAGAACGCAACTCCGGATCAAAATAGGGATTGGGCAGCATTCGCAGATCAAACACCATTTCCGCATCAACAGGAAGCCCATACTTAAAACCGAAAGAAACTATATTTACGCGCAAACTGCGCAATCGGGCATCCTTGTCCGGACGGTTCCAGCGTCTTTGAATAATCCGCCGCAAATCGTGAATGGAAAATTTGGAGGTATCAATCGTCAAGTCCGACACTCTGCGAATCGGGTCCAGTCGTTTTCGCTCTTCCATAAGCGACGTTTCCAGATTGATTCCTTCACATTCAAGAGGATGAGGGCGCCTCGTCATCGCATACCGGCGAACCAGCACGTCAGGCTTGGCTTCAATATACAAAATAAAGGGAGACAAACCCATGTCGAAAAGGCTGGCCATGGCCTTGTGAAAGTCACGAACAAAGCCGGGCTGACGCAAATTCATACCCAAAACAAGCCCCTTATATCGGGAAAGAGCCTGATGGTTCAATACGGACACCATGCCTGGAAGCAATTCCGCCGGCAGACCGTCAACCTTAAAATAATTCATGTCCTCAAAAACCTGAAGGACTGTGCTTTTCCCCGCACCGGACAATCCGGTAACAACAATAATGGGAAAAGCGGCTGATAAAGGCGGCTGTTTCACCAGAGCGGACGTTTCCTTTTGCGGAATCCCTGTTTCGTATTGGCCTGAATCGGCTTCTTTGCACATATGCTGTTCCTAGCGTGACGCCTGCGAATTAAAAGCATTTCTTCTTTTGCGCTGTTCCTGCGCAAGTGTCAATGCCGCTTGGAACGGTTTGCCTTCAAAAAGTTCCCCTCTCTGCATCGAAAGACCTCCCTCACCATACTACCTTATATAATTCTATTGTTGAATTATATTATTTTCAAGTCTAAATAAAAGCGCCTTGGAAAGGAAACGGCAAATTCTCCACTGCCGAAAACGCTCCAAAGAACACCTGTTCTTCAAGGAAGAAACCATGGACAACAAACGAACAATGCTGAAAAAGGCCCTGTACGCGGCATTTCCCCATACGATTCCAATTCTTGCAGGATTCTGGTTTTTAGGATTGACATATGGCGTTTACATGAATGTTTCGGGGTTCAGTTTCTGGTACCCCATGCTGATCAGCCTAACCGTCTTCGCAGGCTCCATTGAGTTTGTCGCCGTAAATATGTTGCTTGGAGCCTTCAGCCCTTTGCAGGCGCTGGCCATGACGCTTATGGTGAACGCCCGCCATCTGTTTTATGGCATTTCCATGCTGGAAAAATACCGGGGATTGGGTTTGAAAAAAGCGTACCTCATTTTTGGGATGTGCGATGAAACCTTTTCCATCAATTATACGGCTTGTATTCCAAAAGATGTGGATCGGGGCTGGTTTATGTTTTTTGTGACCCTCCTCAACCATCTGTATTGGTTTTCCGGGTCGACTCTTGGAGGAATTTTCGGTTCATTCATCAAATTCGACACGACAGGCTTGAGCTTTGTCATGACAGCCATGTTCATCGTTATCTTCATGGAGCAGTGGCTCAAAGAAGACCGCCATGCAGGAGCCCTTATGGGCATTGGCGTCTGTACGGCCTGCCTTCTGATTTTCGGAGCGAACCATTTCATCATTCCCTCCATGATCGCCATTCTTGGTATTTTGACCATTTTCAGAAAAGTATTTGAAAAAGGAAAATCTTTATCATGACGCTGCCCCAGCAAGCTGTGACCATTGCCATGGTTGTCCTTGGAACCGTATTGACCCGTTTTTTGCCTTTTCTGCTTTTTTCCGCCGGAAAAAGCATGCCGCCGTATGTCCGCTATCTTGGCAAACTGCTTCCATCCGCCGTTTTCGGTCTCCTTGTCGTATATAGTCTAAAAGACACCGCCATATTGACCGGCAATCACGGCATCCCTGAATTGATCGCCTGTGCGCTTGTCATTGCGCTTCATGTCTGGAAGCGTCAGATGTTGCTATCCATTGCCGGCGGCACAATCGCGTATATGGCGCTTGTGCAGTTTGTCTTTTAAACAACCGCAAATAAAAACGCCGTCGGAGACAGACTGCCTCCGACGGCGTTCCTCTTTTTGGAAAGCGGTCTCACGCCAAAGGATGAAACCCTTCCGGAATACGCCATGCCCTGGAATCCGGATGTTGCGGCACAAGCTCATCAAGTCTGTCAAGAAACTCCTTTCGAGCCATTGTCACGGCTCCAAAACGCATCAGGTGATGCGTCACCTGCTGACAATCAATTAATCTGTATCCCCAAAGCGTGAGCAGCCTGACCAGCCAGACAAATCCCACCTTCGATGCATCAGAAACACGAAAAAACATGGATTCGCCAAAAAAGACTTGACCCAGCGTTACTCCATACATCCCGCCGGCCATCACGCCGTCACGCCATACTTCCAGCGAATGGGCATACCCGGCTCTGTGCAGCGCTTCATAGGCAAACACAATTTCAGGCTGAATCCATGTGCCGTCCTGATCTGGACGCGGCGTTTTGGCGCATGAACGAATCACGCCGGCAAACGCCGCGTCCACTGAAATCTTCCAGGCCGGATTGTTCACTTGCCGCCGCAGGCTTTTGGGCACATGCAGTTCTTCGGGGAGCAACACGCAGCGGGGGTCAGGACTCCACCACAAAATAGGCGAGTTCTCGTCATACCATGGGAATATGCCATGACGATAGGCGTTTGTCAGCCAATTTACCCGAAGCCGCCCTCCAAAGGCCAAAAGCCCTTCCGCGCCCGCATGGGCCGGGTCTGGAAAAACCGGCAGTCCGTCAGGTGGCAGATAGTACAGATTCATATGACATATGCCGTGCTGCCGCAGCGCCATGCTGCCGCATAATCTTTCTCATATACACCGCGCCAGACATGCAAGAACGGTCTGCTTATGAAAAATGAAACTCAAATTCTCCCGTTTCCGGAAGCTCCTTAGGCTCTGCCGGTAAAGACCTGCGCTCCACCAGCACCTTGCCGCCCTGCTTCAGTCGGCCAAACAAAAGCTCTGCCGCAAGCGCATCTTCGATATTGGCGCGAATATACCTGTGCAAAGGACGCGCGCCAAACGCCGGATCAAAACCTTTTTCCGCAAGATGCTCAAGCGCGCTGTCGCTTACGACAAGCTGCACCTTGCGCTTGGCAAGCGCATCGCTCAGTTCGGCAATGAATTTATTGACAATGCCCAGCATCACTTCCCTGCTTAAGGAGTTAAACGGAACCTGAGCGTCGAGCCTGTTGCGGAACTCCGGCGTAAAAAGGCGTTCCAGCGCTTTTTTGGCCTTTCCGGCGGCTTCTCCGCCCGCGCTTGCCGCCGAAGAAAACCCGATATCCCGCGTCGTCATCTCATATGCGCCGGCGTTCGACGTCATAATAAGCACAACGTTTCGAAAATCGGCCTGACGGCCGGAATTATCCGTCAAGGTCGCGTTGTCCATCACCTGCAGAAGAATATTGAAAAGATCGGGATGAGCCTTTTCAATTTCATCCAGCAACAGTACGGAATAAGGATTTTTACGGATTGCATCGGTTAAAAGTCCGCCCTGTTCAAAACCGACATACCCCGGCGGCGAGCCTATCAACCGTGAAACCGCATGTTTTTCCATGTATTCGCTCATATCAAAACGTAAAAAGTTCACCCCAAGGATATCGGCAAGGCTTTTGGCAAGCTCCGTCTTGCCCACGCCTGTGGGACCGTAGAACAGAAAACTCCCCACCGGCCGTTTGCCGCGGGACAAACCGGCCCGACCGCGCAAAATTGCACGCACCACCATGGATACCGCTTCATCCTGGCCAAAAACCCGCGCTTTCAAATCCTGCTCCAGCGTACGCAGACGCTCCCGGTCTGAAGAACTGACCCTCTGCGAAGGAATCTGCGCCATCCGGGCAATAACATCTTCAATATCCGCGGGAGTCACTGCGGCTCCCTTGCGAAATCCTTTGCGCAAACTGCGGGCCGCTCCAGCTTCATCAAGCACATCTATAGCCTTATCCGGCAAAAAACGGTCGTTCAAAAAGCGCGTGGAAAGATCCACGGCAGCCTTCAAAGCGCCAATCCCATACCGAACGCCGTGATGCGATTCATAATGCGGAGCTAACCCTTTGAGAATTTCCAGGGTTTCATCCGGCGAAGGCTCTTTTATGTCTATCTTTTGAAAACGCCGCGAAAGCGCACGATCTTTTTCAAAATGATTGCGGTATTCCTCATACGTGGTTGAACCGATGCAACGCAGTTCTCCGCTTGCCAAAACCGGTTTCAAAAGATTTGAGGCGTCCATGGAGCCGCCGCTGGTTGAACCGGCGCCCACAAGCGTATGAATTTCATCAATGACCAGAATTGCTCCAGGTATGGCTTTAAGGTCCGAAATCACCCCTTTGAGCCTGGATTCGAAATCGCCGCGATATTTGGTTCCGGCAAGCAATGAACCCATGTCCAAAGCAAATATGCGGGCATGTTCCAGGGCTTTTGGAACTTCTCCGTGAATAATGCTTAAAGCCAGCCCGTCAGCCAAGGCCGTCTTGCCCACTCCAGGCTCGCCGACAAAAATAGGATTGTTTTTCCGGCGTCTCGACAAAACCTGAATTGTCCGCATAAGCTCGGATTTCCGGCCAATAAGCGGATCTATCCGACCGTCCTTCGCTCTTTGAATAAGGTCCGTTGTGTATTTGGCCAGAGCTGAACCGGACTTTTTTGTCCTCTCGTCAGACTTTCCATCTTCGCCCGCTCCATTTTCTTCCGCAGTTTCGCTTTCCGCTTCGCGCTCATGCATTCCGGCTGTAATATGCTCCAGAATATCGAGACGGGTGACGCCCGAAGTCAACAGGAAAAAGGCTGCAAATGAATCTTCTTCCTCAAATATGGCGGCAAGTATATCGCCGATTTCAATCTTTCGTTTCCCGGAAGTTTGCAGCATATTGAAGGCGCGTTCCAAAACCCTGCTTACGGCCACAGTCTGCACCAGTTGCTGCGGCGACTCGCCATCAAGTTTTTCCAGGCGCGTATCAAAAAACGTTTCAATTCTCAGTTTTAACCGTTCGACATCCACATTGCATGCGGAAAGAATGCCGGAACCTTCTTCAGAACAAGTCACGGCATACAGGATATGCTCTAAAGTCAGGTATTCATGCTGACGTTTGCGAACTTCTTCTACCGCGCTTGTGAAGACTTTTTCCAAATTTTTGCTGATCATGGAATCCTCACAGTAAGTTACGACTTTTTTATTAAAATATGTCGGATTCATGTACAGTCAAGGCGCGTGTTTCAAACAGCGAGTCTCCAGTTGTCGGGCCTTTTCGCGACCTGACATGCAACTATCAGGGAATGCTTTGACACCCCCTTCCAGAGAAACAAAAAATTCCCGGATAGTCCATGCAGCATGCCGCCTAGGCTTCTTCCATGGTGCAACGCAGAGGAAAGCCTGCCTGCCGTGCGCGCGCTCGAATCATATCCACTTTTGTTTCTGCAACCTCGGCGGTATACACGCCGCAAAGGCCCATGCCGTTTTTATGAACTTCCTGCATGATGCGGACGGCCTCGTCCATGGATTTATGAAAAATATCCATAAGAATGGATACGACAAAGTTCATGGTCGTGTAGTCGTCATTCAATAAAAACACCTTGTACATGGAAGGTTCTTTCAGTTCATCCTCCACCAAAACTTCTTCATCGCCCATGGGCATGGACTCTCTATTGCTCATGGCTCACGCCTCCATTATTGTTTTTATGAAATAAAGCCTGTTGAAGCTCTATTATCGTGCTTACGCTTTTCTGTTTTTCATTTCCAGAATAAAATACAGGAACATATCCCAATCGTTTTGCCTGTGCGAAACGTATCTCCTGGGCGGATACCGGACGGACCTGCCCATTAAGGTCAACCTCTCCAAAAAACACAGCCCGCTCAGGAAGCGCAATATCGTAAAACGACGACAGAACCGCGGCGACCAACCCCAGATCCATACCGGGATCGGCAAGTTTCATTCCGCCGCCAATCTTGGCGTAAATATCAACCTGTCCAAAATTCAACCGCAAGCGCTTCTCTAAGACAGCCAAAAGAAGATGGAGTCGGTTGACGTCAAAACCAAGCGCCGCCCGACGCGGGATGGTCAGAAAACTTCGCGTCGCAAGCGCCTGAACCTCAACCGCAAACGGCCTTTGCCCATCCACGACCATCACCACCGCTGTACCGCTTAATGCGGCATTTCTGGCGTCAAGAAAAAATGTGGATGGGTCTTCAATAACGCTAAGCCCCTCCCGTATCATTTGGAAAATCAGCAATTCCTGGTTTGGTCCAAAACGGTTTTTCAAAACCCGCAAAAGCCGAAAAGATTCCCCGCGCTCGCCCTCCAGCGAAATGACCGTGTCCACCATATGCTCAAGCAACTTGGGCCCGGCCAACTGCCCATCCTTCGTGACATGACCAACAAGCAGCAATGTGCTCCCACTCTGTTTGCAACGCTCTATGAGTTCGGTCGCCACAGCCCTGACCTGGGACACGCTGCCCGGCAGCCCGTCCGCCCTGCAGGAACTTAACGTCTGAACAGAATCAACTATAAGCAGACAGGGCGGGTCTGTCATCTCCAATAAAGGAAAAATATCTTCCACCCGTGTGCTTGCCATGGCGTGCAATTCCGGATGCAGCGCATTCAGTCGCTGTGCGCGCGACTTAAGTTGTCCAAGCGACTCCTCGCCGGAAACATATAAAACTCTGCGCTCCGAAGCAGCCACGGCGCCCGCAATCTGCAAAAGCAACGTTGATTTTCCAATTCCCGGTTCGCCGCCGATTAGAATGGCGGCGCCCGGAATCAAACCGTTTCCCAATATGCGGTCCAAAGCCTCCATTCCGGTTCCATACGGCGTTTCTCCTGTATCGGAAACATCGGCAAGACGAGAACTGTCGGAGACCCCTCGAAAAGAGCGCATGTTCTTTTTTACGTTTCCGGAGCGTTCCAG
>CALUUT010000110.1 GCA_944324045.1 uncultured Desulfovibrionaceae bacterium
GGGCCGCACTGGGGCCGGTCTTTTTCTATCCATCCCGTTTTGCCGATGCCAAGCATTGCGTAACCTTTCATTCGCTCCTCCAGGTTTCTTGTCTGATTTATCGTTTAAGATATGTTCATATGGAATACATAACTTGACAGTTTAGCTCAAGCAAAATGCCCCAAGTGATTTTTTTCTTTTTCTCAAACCAGTAAGGCGGCAAAGTCCAAAAGCGCTTTTCAAACCTGCTCTTTGGAAAAGGCGTAACCCCCATATCAAACTGCGAGCCCCCAGATGCCCCGCCCAGAAGGCTCGGGGCAGAGGTCTATCCGGGGGCTCAAACCACAAAGGAAATACTGTGACGAAAGATGCCGCTTCCGCCTGTTCTCTGAGAGGGCAAGATCTCAGACGGACGACTCTCGTTCAAGTTAACGACGCATATCCATTTCGTGAGAATGCCTTACAGAAGCCTTGAAATACCGCGAAGTTAACAATTAAAGGAAACGCCATGCTCTTTTGAAAAGAAACAACTAATGGCAATCCTTCCAATGGAAGGACTGCCATTGAATTAGTTGGCTTTTTTCCGTGAAAATAATTTTGTCGTCAGCACAAAAAGCAGCGGCGTATAATAGACGCCAAGTCCTGTAGCGGTAATCATGCCGGCCATTACGGCAGTTCCAAGCGCTCTTTGCGCGCCGGAACCGGCGCCGCTGCTTATTGCCAACGGAATTACCCCCAAAATAAAGCATAACGACGTCATGATAATGGGACGCAGGCGCAATCGAGACGCTTCCACTGTGGCGCTGATCAAATCCTTTCCGCCTTCATGCAGGGCTCTGGCAAATTCCACAATCAAAATGGAGTTTTTAGCCGACAGGCCGACAATTGTCAGCAAAGCGATCTGGAAGTAGATATCGTTGTTCATGCCGCGAAGGAAAACGCCGCCCAACGCCCCTATAATTCCCGTCGGCACCGCCATAAGAACGGCAAAGGGAATCGTCCAGCTTTCGTATAAGGCCGCCAAGCTTAAGAATACCACAAGAACGGAAATGGCGTATAACATAGGCGCCTGATTTCCGGACATGCGTTCCTGATAGGAAAGCCCTGTCCAGGCAAAGTCAAACCCCGCAGGAATATGAGCGGCGCTCTCTTCCATGGCCTGCATGGCCTGGCCTGAGCTTTTTCCCGGCGCAGCTTCCCCTTGAATTTTTACGGACGGAACGCCCAGATACCTGGTCAACTTTGGCGAGTCCATTATGGAATGCACCTTGAGAAAACTGGAAAACGGCACCATTTCTCCCTTGGAATTGCGGATGTGGTAGCGGTAAAAATCATCTGCGTTGGTGCGGAACGCCGGCTCCGCCTGCAAATACACCTTTTTTGTTCTTCCTTTGTCTGAAAAATCGTTAATATATTCTCCACCCCAGTACGCGCCAATGGCATTGTTGATATCTGTTTTGTCCAACCCCAAAGCGCCCGCCTTCTCTATATTTATATCCAATTCGTATTGTTCGGAATCTTCCAGGCCGCTGTAGCGGACATAGGCAATATCAGGATGCTCGCCGGCTTTTTGCAACAAAATATTTTTAGCCTGCATCAGGGCATGGTGCCCACTGGAGGAACGATCCATCAGCTCCATGTCAAACCCGGACGAGGTTCCCAATTCCATGACCGCCGGGGGGGTCATAACGAAGATTTCAGCGCCTGGAATAGCTGAAAATCTCGTTGTGGCACGCTCCATGACCTCAAAAGCGCTTTGCCCCTTGCCGCGCTCCGACCAGTCTTTCAATTGCGGAATGACCATGGCCGAGCCCTGGCCTGTACCGCTAAAGCCCCATCCCATGATGGTCAATACGCTCTGTACGGCATCCTTTTCCTCATTGCGAAAATAGGCGTCGATTTCCTTCAGAATTTTCTCAGTTCTTTCAAATGATGCGCCAGGCGGCAATTGCACGTCCACATACAACACCCCCTGGTCTTCATTGGGCAAAAATGATGTGGGCAATTTCATAAACAGCATGATGCATGCGCCAATGACTACAACAAAAAGGAGCATCCAGCGCCATGGAGCGCGCAACACCTTTCGAACTCCAATCGCGTACCGCTTGATGAGTCTGTCAAACCAGCGATTGAATTTTCCAAAAAATCCTTCATGAGACGATTGCTTATGACTGTGCAGCATCGTGGCGCACAAAGACGGCGTCAGCACAATGGCGACCGCCACGGACAACACCATGGACGCGACAATGGTGACGGAAAACTGCCGATAAATGACGCCTGTGGAGCCAGACATAAACGCCATGGGCATGAACACGGCGGAGATGACCACAGCCACGCCGACAAGCGCTCCTGTTATCTGGCGCATGGATTTCAAGGCGGCCTCTTTGGGGGAAAGCGCCTCATCCCGCATAAGGCGTTCCACGTTTTCGACAACAACAATGGCGTCATCCACTAAAAGGCCAATGGCCAGCACCATTCCGAACATGGTCAGGGTGTTGATGGAGTATCCCGTCATCGCAAGCACGGCGAAGACGCCCAGCAAAACGACCGGCACCGCAATGGCCGGTATGATCGTGGCGCGAAAACTTTGCATGAACACGAACATCACGACCACCACCAGGGCGACGGCCTCAAACAAGGTGCGAACCACGGATGCAATGGATTTTTCAACAATGGGAGCGCGGTCGTCCGCATAGGCATATTTGAGTCCCGGCGGGAAAAAACGGGAAAGCGATTCCAGCTCCGCCTTGATGCCTTTTGTCGTTTCAATGACATTGGCTCCAGTGGCCAGCTTAAAGGCCAAACCAACGCCATGATGGCCGTTGAAACGCGTTCCGCCCATAAAATTTTCTTCATTTAATTCGATGCGGGCCACATCGCTTAAACGGAGAATGGAGCCGTCCTCCTCCACACGCAGACTGATTTTTTCAAACTCCTCAACCGTCTTCAGACGTTCTGAAGCATTGACCGTAAAACTGACTTCCTGACCCGGAGGCGCGGGAGCCGCTCCGACTTGCCCGCCGGCGACCTGAACATTCTGCCCCTGAACCGCGGAAACAATATCCTGAGGGTTCAATTTGAACTGCCGCATTTTCTCAGGATTGCACCAAATGCGCATGGCGTTTTGTCCGCCATAGAGCGTGGTGGAGCCCACGCCCTGCACACGGCTTAACGGATCAAGCAAGTAACTTGATACGTAGTCGCTGATATCGTTGGCGCGCATGGAATCATTGGCGACATAAAAGGCGACGACCATAAACGAGTTGTCAACCGATTTGGCGACCTGCAGGCCCTGGCGTTGCACTGCCTGAGGCAATTGAGGAGTCGCCTGCTGCAGTTTATTTTGTACCTGCACCTGGGCTATGTCGGGATTTGTTCCTGAAGCAAAGGTGAAATATATTTCCACATTCCCG
>CALUUT010000111.1 GCA_944324045.1 uncultured Desulfovibrionaceae bacterium
CCACGGCCTGTCCAAGACTGACTCGAACGCGTCCCATAGGCAAAGACTGCAAAATGCGTCCGCCTTCGGTCAATATATGTCCAAACCCCATAAGCGGCTCGCACTCATTGCTTCCACGAAACAACGCCTCTGCCGCAATCGCCGCCTGCCCTGCGCAATCAAGCAGGATACGGGCCTGTTCCCGATCTTCACGCGCTGTTGCCGAAGGGCGTATGTCCTTTGGATAACAGGCATATCCAGCAGACACAAAAACAGAAGCGCGTCCAGTAAATTCACAGGGCACGCTGACGGCATTCAGCGTCCGGACAATCTCCGCGCCCAATTTACGACATGCGTCGTCCGTTCCCTTTGGCAGAAAAAGAAAAAATTCATCTTCACGACCGCGCGCCGCAAGCGCCTGCTGCGGTGTAAGACGCCACAAGGCTTCCGCCAACGCCATGACCAGCCTGTCTGCAATCAAGTGACCGCTTTGCCGCGCTATATCTTTTATTCCAGAAAAATAAAAAACCAAAACTCCAAAAAAACCGCCGAAACCGGAGTTGCTTCCTTCAAACAAAACTCCGGCTCCGCCAGAAGGCTCTCCTGCGGCAGAGGGATAAAAAGAACGTCGCACAGCGCCTATTGCGGAAGAAACGCACCCCAGTCCATACGCCCGTGAAGCAAGCCCAGTATGGGCATCTGTCTGAGTCGTTTTGCGCAACTGCACATTTTCCATACACAAATCCGCAAGAGACGCGCACAGCGGCAAAATTTCGCGGGGTATGCACACGTCTCCGGCGACGAAAACCCCCAACTGCTTACCATTCGCATGCAACGGCAAAAATAAACGGCGCTCTTCGGCAAGCCAACGAATTTCCATGGGGTCACGCGGAAAATACAGACTTGCCGTCTTAAACTCCAAAAAACGGCCCAGCATTTCCCTGAGAAACGGTTCAAAACGAATAAGGTCGCGTCGGGTAAGCGTGGCACGCGCGGATATGCCTTGTTTGAATATGCCATTCGTATATTTCATGCGACAGATATACCGTGGGCCGCTTTTTTTGAAAAGCTCCGGACAAGCCTCAAATGCGGAAAACCTTCCTGCGCCGGGCATATGGACCATCATGAACAAAAAGCGTATGATGCAAAAATTGCAGGAATGTCCATCCACCATAATCGCCATTGCGCCGGAGACCGCACATGCCATGTAAAACCGCTACTTCAACAATTGCCGATATTCATGCGCGCCGGAGCATCCGGCGTTTTACCGGACAGAGCGTGGGAGACGAAGCGCTGCTTGCCGTTCTTAACGCCGGAAGATGGGCGCCAAGCGGCCTGAACAATCAGCCGTGCCGTTTTCTCGTGTTAAAACAGACCGATCCCCGCAAAGAAAAAATCGCGCCGCTTACAAAATATTCGTCGCTCATCCGCGACGCGAATGTCGTTGTCGCTGTCTTTATTGACGAAAATGCATCCTACCATGAACTCAGAGATCACCAGGCGGCCGGAGCAGCCATTCAGAACATGCTTCTGGCGGCCCATTCCCTGGGTCTTGGGGCCGTATGGATTGGCCAGATAGCCAATCGCGCGAACGACGTGATAAAGGCCCTTGACCTTGCTGAAAAAAATCTGACCCTTGTTGCGGCCGTCGCTATCGGATATCCCGCGGAATCGCCAACCCCCGACCGCCATCCGCTTGAACATTTTCTGCTGGAGACCCTCTCATGACCGCTGCGCTGAAAATCAAGACCATCCCCATGGGGCCGCTTGACGCGAACTGCTATATTATCATGAATGATCGACACGCTGCTCTCATTGATCCAGGCGACGACATTCGCGCCATAAACAGGATTCTTGACAGAAACGGACTTATGCCCGAGGCTATTCTCCTCACGCACCTGCATTTTGATCATATATATGGGGCAGCGAAGCTGGCAAGAGAATGGGGCCTTACCCCGCGGGCAGGAGCCGGCGAACGTATGACTGAGGAAGCGGGCTTAAGCAGCGGCGCCATGTTCGGACTGCCCGCAGTGGAACCATTTTCCTGGAAGCCTCTTGAAGCCGGCGAACACGCCATGCTTGGCACGACATGCATGGTGCTTGCAACGCCCGGCCATTCGCCGGGAAGCCTCACGTATTACTTTCCAAAGGCCAAGGCCGCTTTCACCGGCGATCTCATTTTCCAGTACAGCGTTGGACGCACGGATCTTCCGGGCGGCAATCCCGGAGAGCTGCATAAGTCCATTCTGCACTCCATTTACACGCTTCCAGAGGATACAGTCCTGTATCCAGGGCATGGCGCATGCACGACAGTGCTTGACGAACGGGAGCACAATCCTTTTGTCCGACCGGAAAATAGTCGCTCATGAGCGAAAACAATCCTGTCATATATGCGTGCAGCCCCCGGGCCGGCGGAAACACGGACTGCGCTGCGCATTGCCTGAGGCAAGGCGCAACCCTGGCCGGAAAAGAGGCGAAGCTGCTTTTTTTGCGCGACCATCCCACAACCCCATGCTGTTCCTGCTATGCCTGCGCAACGCCGCCGCATGCCTGCGCTCTCGACCTGAACAGCGCACCGGCGGACGGCATGAGCGTATTGACGGCCCCGCTTCTGACAGCGCCCATACTCTTTTTCGTCGCGCCGGTGTTTTTCTATCACTTGCCTGCGCAATTCAAAGCCTTCATGGACCGCACGCAACGCTTCTATCTTATGAAACAGAGCGGCGATCCCCAAATAAAGACTCTGAGCCAGCGAACAGCGTACATAGTGCTCCTTGGAGCGCGCAAGAGCGGGTCAAAACTTTTTGAGGGAAGTCTTTTATCGTTGCGTCTTATGCTTGGCATATTCAATATCGTTTTGGCCAAACCGCTTCTTCTGCACGGACTTGACGGCTCCACGGATCTCTCCAACAATTCCGCGCTGCAAACGCATATCATTCACTATGGGCGCCAAGCCTTCTCCCAAATACGGCACCATCCATGACCAGCATATGTTCCGCCATTCACAGTCTTGCAGGGCGTCTTTACGCCATACTGTGGGAATCGCGCTGCCGCGTTTGCGGAACGCCGTGTCCTCCGAAAGACGCTATTCCGCTCTGTCCTGAATGCGCAGCCGAGCTTAAACCGATTCAAGACGCTTTCTGCCCAGGTTGCGGAGAAATCTTTAAGAAAAAGGATACGCGACGGTTCTTTTGCGATAACTGCCTTCATAACCCGCCGCCTTGGCGGGAAATACATTTTTTCGGCATATATGATCATCTTCTCAGGGATATTTTAATCGACTTCAAATATCATGAGAATCTGGCAGCCGGCAATCTCATTGGCTCTTTGCTCGCGCAATCCATGCCGGACAGCTTCTATGCGGCCCCGCATATTCTGGCGCCTATACCTCTTTCCAAAAAAAGACTTCTGAAAAAAGGCTTCAATCAGGCTCTGGAACTGGCCAGACCAATAGCCAGACGTTTTGCCATTCCTCTTATACCGGATGCTCTGATACGCACCAGGGAGACCCGCCCGCAAAACACTCTGAACAGCTACGACAGGTACGCAAACATTGCCGGCGCCTTTGCTGCTGTTCCCCAAAAAGTCGCAGGAAAGCACATTATTTTGGTTGATGACGTGATGACTACAGGCCATACCATGCGCGAAGCGGCGCATGTTCTGCTTCGTGCGCATGCTGCAAGCATCCGTGTTTTAGTAGCCGCCCGCACCCCGAAACCTGGCGGATAGGAGCCGGTCTTTCAGCAAATCAGGACGACACATAAAACATATTTGACGCGTTCGGCATTCTTACGCTAACCCTCTATCCATATTTGAAAAAACATACTTATGAGTACAGCGCACATGCATACTTTCCGTCCGCAATCGCAGCTCCCTATTGGCATGTTTGATTCAGGCGTCGGCGGGCTTACCGTACTGGATGCGCTTAATCGCGCGCTCCCAGGTGAAGACATACTGTATCTTGGAGACACGGCGCGGCTTCCCTATGGAACCAAAAGCCCGGAAACCATTACCCGCTATGCCTTGCAAATCGCCGAAAAACTGGTGGAACGCGGCATCAAAATACTGATTGTGGCCTGCAATACCGCAAGCGCCGTGGCCCTGGATGCGCTGACTGCGGCATGGCCCGCTCTACCGGTCATCGGCGTGGTGCTCCCTGGCGCCAAGGCCGCCTGCGCCGCATCCCAAAACGGCCATATCGCCGTTATCGCCACGCAGTCTACAATAAAGGGCGGCGCATATCAGCGAGCCATTCGCGCCCTTAGACCAGGCTGTCGCGTAATAGGCAAAGCCTGCCCTCTCTTTGTTCCCATCGCCGAAGAAGGATGGATGGACGGCCCTATTGTGGAAGCCGTGGCGGCCCGCTATCTGTCGCCAATATTTCTAGATGTTCCCAAAAGTGAACGTCCGGATTGCCTTGTGCTCGCATGCACGCACTTTCCTCTCTTGAAATCCGCTATTCGCAATGTTGTCGGTCCGGACCCCGCGATTGTGGATGCCGCCGCAATCACTGCTGAAACCGTGGCCAGTACGCTTGCGCAAGGCGGACTGGGGCATCCCGAAGCCACACAGCGTCGCGGCTCCATCCACTATCTCACCACAGATGACGCGGCCCGTTTCGCCCACATCGGCTCGCTGTTCCTGGGGCGTCCCATTGCGGATACGGACGTGGAACTGGTGGACCTATAAAAACTTCCCCGGTTTCCCTCTGCCTGCCGGTCGGGAAAAATCAATATTTCAAACGTGATACATCCGCCGCACAATCAAAAACAAGGGAGGCTTTACGCCTCCCCCATATAATGCGGTCTTCAAAACGCTATTGCTGTTCACGCGGCGTATAATGCGTGTGCAGCAAATGATGCGCCTTTTCGCCCAACGGCTCTCCAAGGAAATCTTTGTACATGGAAATAACCGCAGGGTTCTTGTGCGACTGACGGATATTCATTTTATGGTCAGCCGTGTAGAGTCCTTCCATACGGCTGGCCTTGGTCTTGCGCACTGTGCCCACAGGCTGGCCGCCGCCGCCCACGCAACCGCCCGGACAGCACATCACTTCCACAAACTGATAATCGGCTTTGCCTTCCCTGATCTCATTAAGAATCTTGCGGGCATTCTTAAGCCCATTGACCACAACCACCTTAACCGGCGTGCCGTCCAAATCGACTTCGGCCGTCTTCATGCCCTGCTGCCCGCGCACTGCCTTAAAATCAAGGGCATGCAGTTCTTTTTTGGTCACCACTTCATATACGGTTCGCAATGCGGCTTCCATAACCCCGCCGGAAGTTCCGAAAATGACGCCCGCGCCAGAGGCCACGCCCATGGGATCATCAAAATGCTCCTCAGGAAGAGCGCAAAAATCAAGTCCCTTGCGCCGGATCATGCGCGCAAATTCTCTGGTGGTAATGACAATATCCACATCCCGATACCCGCTGTCGTTCATTTCAGGACGGGCGGCCTCAATCTTTTTGGCCGTACAGGGCATGACGGAAACTGAAACGATATTGGCCGGGTCAATGCCCGCTTTTTCCGCATAAAAGGTTTTTACCAGAGCGCCGAACATTTGTTGCGGAGATTTGGCCGTGGACAGATGGGGCAGCATGTCAGGATAAAAAGTTTCAATAAATTTAATCCAACCAGGGCTGCATGACGTAATCATGGGCAGCACGCCCCTGTTGGTCAGGCGATGAATCAGCTCATGTCCTTCTTCCATGATGGTCACGTCAGCGGACCAGTTCGTATCGAAAACTTTATCAAAGCCGATGCGCCGCAACGCAGCGACCATATGCCCTTCGGAGAATGTTCCGGCCGGCAAGCCGAATTCATCGCCAATGGCCACGCGCACGGAAGGCGCAGTCTGCACGATGACATGTTTATTGGGGTCGGCAAGCGCAGCCCATACCTTTTCCGTGTCGTCATGTTCATAAAGAGCGCCCACAGGACAAACCGTGGTGCACTGACCACAGTACACGCAGGTTGTTTCACGCAGTTTTTTTCCAAACGCCGTGGTCACATCATAACTCATGGAGCGGTTGGCCGTGGTGATTGCGCCCACAGTCTGCACTTCCTGACACATTTCCGTGCAACGACCGCACTGAATGCATTTTGAGGCATCGCGTACAATGGCGCCGTTGCAGTCGTCCAGAGGCAAAACCTTGACGGTTTTTTTCAGCCGGTTTTTATTGGCCACGCCCATTTCAGCGGTCAGGGCCTGAAGCTCGCATTTCGTGTTGCGCAAGCATCCAAGACACGCCTGCGGATGTTCCGCAAGAATGAGCTCCAGCACCATTTTCCGGGCCTGCTGCACGCCGGGACTGTTCGTGATGACCTCGGCGCCTTCCCATACCTCGGTGCTGCAGGCCGTTTTATATTTCCTCTGTCCTTTGATTTCAACGACGCAAATACGACAGGTCGCGCGGACCTTGAGGTCCGGATGATGGCACAGCGTAGGAATTTTCACGCCGACTTTTTTCGCGGCGTCCAGAATCGTTGTGCCCTCTGGAACAGATACGGGCACGCCGTCTATGATCAAATTTATATTTTTGCAATCAGGCTGCATAATTCACATGCTCCTCTCAAAACAGGTAGATATGATATCTTCTCCAAAACGCCCGGTCTGCATCATGGCCGTGCGGATTGCCGCAAAAACTCACGAAGCGAACCCTGTCGCGGGCGCTGTTTCGCAACGTGTTTTTCCGTTCTACAACTTGCAGACGCCCGCCGGGCATTGTTTGTTGAGATGGGCGGCAAACTCCGGCTCAAAATGCTTCCATGCACTCATAAGGGCTCTTGCCGAGGTCTGCCCCAGTCCGCAGAATGAAACGTTGGTCACCATGCAGGCAAGTTCCTTCAAAAGACACATATCTTCCTGTGTGGCCTTTCCTTCGGAAAGTTTGCATATAATCGTGTACATCTGCCTGATGCCTTTCTGACAGGGAATGCATTTGCCGCATGATTCATGGAGAAAGAACTCAAGCACGCCTTTCAGGTAATCGACGACGCACACGCTCTCATCCGCCACGACTACAGCCCCGCTGCCCACAGACAAACCGGTCCTGACCAGACATTCATAGCTGTATGGAGTATCCAGTTGCGCCGGACAGCCTATGGAGCCGGACAGGCCGCCCAAATGGAAGAACTTCAGCTCCTTGCCGCCAGCGATGCCGCCGCCCAGTTCCGGATCAAAAATAATATCGCGCAAAGAAACGCCAAACGGCACTTCGTACACGCCTCTGCGCGCCGAATGCCCGGAAAGACAGACTAGTTTGGTGCCGCCGCTTTCCGCCGTCCCAATGGCATGAAACGCTTCGCCGCCCATGCGCAGGATAGGCGCAATGCAGGCAAAGGTTTCCACATTATTGACCAGCGTGGGCATCTGAAAGAGGCCGACTTCGGCCAGATGGGGCGGCTTGATGCGCGGACGGCCGACCTTGCCTTCTATGGAGTTGAGCAAGGCCGAATTCTCGCCGCACACATAAGCGCCGGCGCCGGTCATGATGTGCAAATGAAAATTAAAACCTGAGCCAAGAATGTTGTTGCCCAGATAGCCGGCGGCAACCGCATTATCAATGGCCTTTTGAAAAGAATGCTGAATGGAGCGATACTCGCCGCGTATATAAATGTAACCGTCATGGGAATCAAAAACGCGCCCGGCGATGGTCATGCCCTCAATAACGCACAAGGGATCTTTCTCAAGAAGAAGCTTGTCCTTGAATGTGCCGGGCTCGCCCTCATCAGCGTTGCAGACGATATATTTGGGGTTCTCCCTGACCTCCAAAAGGTGGGCCCATTTGGAACCTGTGGAAAAAGCCGCGCCGCCGCGTCCTCTGAGGCCGGAGGCGACGACCTCGTCCACAATGGCCCGAGGCTGCATGGAAAGCGCCTTTTTGAGGCTCTCGTAGCCGCCGGCGCGAACGTATTCCTCAACATTGCCAGGCGTCACTTTTCCGCAATTGGCGGAAACGATATTCAGACTCTTCGGCATCAGTTTTTCTCCCGGTAGCTGTTGACGATTTCACTCACTTTTTCCGGCGTCAGATCGCCGTAAACGTCCTCTCCGATTTTGGCCACCGGGCCTATGTCGCACGCGCCCACGCAACTTGTATGCATAAGCGTGAACAACTTATCAGGCGTAGTCTTCCCAAGCTTGATTCCCAGTTCTTTTTCAAACATGGCCACAACTTCGTCCGACTTGCACATCTTGCATGGCGCGCTTTTGCATATCTCGACAAGATACCGGCCGCGTGGTTCCGTACTGAACATTGAATAAAAGGTCAGCACTTCAAAAACCTTGGAAAGGGGCAGACCGATTTCCCGGGCGACAATCGCGGCCCATTCGCGCAGTACACAGCTTGAACCGGATGCCTCCTGAATATCAAGAAGCATGGCCAGAAGCTGATCCTGTTCTCTTCCATACTTTTCCACAATGGCGACCACGTCCCTCTCCGTAAAGGACTCTGCGGCGCAGTTACACTGTCCTGGCTGTACTGTCATAGTTGTCGTCCTCACTTGCAGGTTTTGACTCTGTTGAAAAATACGCGGCCCTGTTTCCTTTATCCTTGCGCCGTCGCTATTTTTCAGGTTTCATGCCGGGCAGTCCCGCGCCCGGCATGTGAAGGCGGCAAAATTCTCCGGCCGCGCTTGAGTTGTTGCCAAAAATTCCATCATCCCATTGCCGCCGACTCAAAAATATGCCCATCCGGCCTGTCAAACCGTCTTGGCTTTCGCCCGGGTAAAAATCTCCGTCACCCGCGGCAAAATGCCGGCAAGATGTCCCAAGGCCAATCCATAATTGGTAATGGGCACGCCCGCGCGCCGCGCCGCGCTCATCCGCGCAAGGTAGGCGCGCCGCGTCAGCATGCAGCCGCCACAATGCAATATAAGGCGATATTTGCCAAGCTCTTCAGGAAAATCTTTTCCAGCGCAGATATCGATTTCAAGCGGACCGCCCACCTTGAGCGCCAGTTTTTCCGGAAGCTGACGCCGCCCTATGTCGTTTTCCATGGGATGATGCGTACATGCCTCGGCAATGAGCACTCTGTCGCCGGACTTGAGCGAATCAATGGCCTTCGCTCCGTCTAAAAGCGCGGCAAGATCGCCCTTGGCTCGAGCCATAATGATGGAAAACGACGTCAGGGGCACAGAACAGGGAACCTTGGGAGCGATGTTTCTAAACACCTGCGAGTCGCAGATCACAAGATCCGGCAACGCGGCAAGAGCGGTCATGGCCGCTTCAAACGCATCATCCTTGACGGTCAGCGCAAGCGCATCCGCATCCAAAAGATCACGGATGACCTGCACCTGCGGCAGAATAAGCCTTCCCTTTGGAGCCTGCATATCCTGCGGAGCCACAAGAAGAACCAGCGCATTTTTGCGCGGCAGCACATCGCCGACAAGCGCGGGTCGCTCAAAATCTTTGGGCGCGCATTTGATTATGGCCGCACGCAGGGCGTCAAGGCCGACATGGCCCATAGCAGCGACATACACTTTCGGCAATGCATCCAGAATATCCGGAAATTTTTTGGCCTGCGCGCCGTTCTCCGAAATTCCGCCGGGCATCAGGTCAATTTTATTCAACACAAGCACCGCGGGAATGTTTTCTTCCTTGAGCGCCCCCGCCAGTTCCTGCTCAACGGCATAGTCCCCGCTGCTGGCAT
This sequence comes from uncultured Desulfovibrionaceae bacterium, assembly GCA_944324045.1. Classification (GTDB taxonomy): domain Bacteria; phylum Desulfobacterota; class Desulfovibrionia; order Desulfovibrionales; family Desulfovibrionaceae; genus CALUUT01. The sequence goes on from CALUUT010000111.1 coordinate 9,633, forward strand.
CGCAAACCAAAAGCGCCAGATCCACCTGCGCCAGAACCGCGCGCGAGGTTCGCACTCGCTGCGCGCCCAAAGTCCCTTCGTCGTCCAATCCCGCGCTGTCCACCAGGGTTACCGGGCCAAGCGGAAGAAGTTCCATGGATTTGAAAACAGGGTCTGTCGTTGTTCCGGGCGTATCGGAAACAATGGCGACATTTTGCCCTGCAAGAGCATTGATCAAACTGGACTTGCCCGCATTGCGTCGTCCAAAAAAACCAATGGTCAATCTGTTTGAACGGGGCGTATCGCGCATGATCATTCCCGCAAATCCCGTTGACCGGCGTCCAGTTTTTCCAATTTCATGGCCACTCTCTCGCGCACCTGCGGGTTGGGAATCTCTTCAAGCCCCTGCTTGATCAACGCCTCGCCCATCTCTCTAAGTTCCTCATCTCCATAATCAAGAATGTATTCCTTAAACGTCAAAAGCGCATTCGGATGGCAGACATTGCCGATATTCCCGGATTTGGCCAGCGCCATGAAACGGTCGCCGGTGCGCCCCTCGCGGTAGCAGGCCGTGCAATAGCTTGGAATATACCCGTCGCGAAGCAACGTTTTCAAAACTTCCAGGGGAGAGCGATGGTCGCTTACATTAAACTGGGGAATGGTGCGCCCGGTCCTGGTGTTGGCATATCCGCCAACGCCGGTGCAGGAGCCTGCGCTCATCTGAGACACGCCCACAGCGAGCAGTTCCTTGCGAAACTCCGCGGACTCACGGGTGGAGATGATAAGTCCGGCATAGGGCGCCGTGACTCTAAGCACGGCGACCAGCTTTTTGAAGTCTCCGTCCTTGACGAGATACGGAAACGTTTCGGAGTTGATGCCGCCGGCGGGACGAATACGGGGAACCGAAAACGTATGCGGTCCAACGCCGGTGTCTTTCTCCAAAGTTTCGGCATGGGCAAGCATGGCAAGAGTTTCATATTTCCAGTCATACAGTCCGTAGAGAACGCCGAACCCGACATCGTCAAGCCCGCCCGCTCTGGCGCGGTGCATGGCCGTAAGATGCCACTTGTAATCCGACTTCGGGCCGGACGGATGATATTTTTTATACGTAGGCTCATGGTAGGTTTCCTGAAAAAGAACATACGTGCCTATGCCCGCTTCTTTTAGCCGCGCGTATTCCTCCACAGTCGTGGCCGCGATGTTCACATTCACGCGCCGGATGGAAAGCCCATTTTTTTTAACCGAATAAATGGTTTTAATGCAGTCGATGACATAATCCAGAGGCGCTTTTGCCGGATCTTCTCCAGCCTCGACCGCCAGGCGTTTGTGCCCAAGCGCGAGCAGTTCCTCCACTTCAGCGGCGACTTCTTCCTGAGTCAGACGGCGGCGGTCAAAATCCTTGTTGTCTCTGCGATAGCCGCAGTATCCACAGTTATTCACGCAATAATCGCTTAAATAAAGCGGCGCGAAAAGCACAATACGCCGTCCGTAAATTCGTTCCTTGACCTTTTTTGCGGCCGCATAGAACCGCTCAAGAAGCGCAGGCTCTTCAAGAGAAATCAGGACGGCGGCCTCTTCCAATGTCAATCCTTTGGCGGTTGCGGCCTTCTCAATTATCTCCGCCGCCCTGGCGGCGTCCTTCGCCTCTTCTTCTCCTTGCGCCAGCAAAGACCGGATGCGGGCATCATCAATAAAAATGCCCGGCTCCGCGTTTATACTCTGTGCCATGGTCTTTCTCCTTCTGTATCGCCCGCACTGCCGCAAAGCAGTCATTGCGTCTCCGTTACGCAATCCCCGCGCTCCGCGGATACGGCAAATCCCGAATGTTCCAGCAGATCAACAGTTTTTTTTCTTAATACGGCCGTACTCTCGGTATTTTCGGGCTTGGGATAAATTCTATACAAATTTCGGTATTGCGCAGGCGTAGCCTGCGGCATGACGACATTGGCGCCATATTCCAGGGCGTCAATTCTACGCCCCCTGGCGGAGACCTCAAGGGCAGTAGTTGCCGGAAGCATGGCGTCTGGCATAAGCAGCCGGGCAAGAGCCACGGCTTTAAGCGTCTCGCGCACGCTTCCCGGCGTCGCGTTTTCAAGCGCTGTCCCGGGACACGGCAAAAAGGGACCTATTCCGGCCATATGGACGCGAAGCTCCCGCAAAAGCAGCAGATTCTCTGCAAGAACCGCCGGCGTCCATGGGGGAAGCCCGACCATAAAACCGCCGCCGACCTGATACCCAAGGTCATGCAATATCGTGTAATGACGCAGCCGCGCTGCAAGGTTTGTACCTGGATGCAACGAAGCATACACATCCCGCAACGCTGTTTCGTGTTTCATAAGATACCGGTCCGCCCCGGCCTCTCTAAAAAGGGCAAGTTCATCACGAGACCGCTCGCCCATGCTCAAGGTCACCGCAATATCTCCCATATCTTTGACGCAACGAATGATCCTTGCCATATCCTGTGCGGCGAACCCAAAATCTTCACCGGACTGGAACACTATGGTGCGATATCCGGCCTTCACCGCTTCATGCGCGGCATCCAGAATTTCATCAGGCTCCATGCGATACCGGACAAGGCTTCGATTGTCCGCACCCAGCCCGCAGTACCCGCAACGGCAACGACAGCAATTTGAAAACTCAATCAAAGCGCGCAGATGCACAACGTTTCCAAAACGTTTCCGGCGCACTGCGGCCGCCGCCTCAAATATCAAAGGCAACTTGTCATCAGATGCGCACAGCAACGTCAGCGCCTCTTTGCCGGTCTCTCCCTCTTCCTTTAAACGGAACAGCGCCTCGTCAAAATCATAAAATGCCATGCCATTTTCCTTCACCCGCTTTTCTTTAGGGAATACAGCTACACTATTTTCCCCGGAACGGTATAGCTATAAAATGCTTGTGAAATTTATAACTTGCCGTCCCCTACGCAATATTCCAGATAAAAGCCGCCATTCCGCAGTAAAAGCCTATTCCTGAAATTCTTATATCACGCCCTCATTCCCGAACGTGACAACCCCTTGCACTCATGGTATTCTGTAAAGAACGACAACCCTAAACGCTCCCAGGCAAGCAGGAAACATCGTGAGCATATCAACCACAAAACAAAAGCCGCCGCTCTCCATGCCGCAAATATTCCTGGAGCGCAAGGACCGCGGCATCGCTCCTGGCGCGCTGCAAAAAGACAACGGCGCGGTTTTACGCATATCCGGCGACTGGTCTGTCGCCACGCTGCACAGTGTCGAACGCGAACTTCTGTCTCTCGCCCGAAAAGCAGCCGCCACAAACGCCATCCTGACCATTGACACGGACAATGCCGAAAGACTTGACACCGGCGCCATCTTCGCGCTTTGGCAGGCTGTCGGGATTATGGAGAAACATGGCGCGCACGTTTCCTTTCACGCCGCAGACCCCGCACGGCGCGCGCTTATCGAGGAGATACGCGGCAAGGGAATGACCCCTGTTCCCTCTTTGTCCTATGGGCCCATTCTTTACACGCTCAACACCATCGGGTTTAGAATCTTTGAGCATGTGAAAATCATGCTCCAGGCGCTGAACTTTTCAGGACAGGTTTTTCTGCTTCTGGGAAAAAGCATCCTGAACCCGACGCGCATCCGGTTCACGGCGCTTGCAAGCCAAATGCAAAGCACCGGCATTCTTGCTTTGCCCATAGTCATGCTTCTGACCTTTCTCATCGGGCTTGTGACCATGTATATGGGAACCCAGCAATTAGCCAGACTGGGGGGACAGGAATTTGCCATTAATCTGCTTGAAGTCAGCGTCATGCGCGAAATGGCCCCGCTTCTGACAGCCATTGTCATCGCGGGTAGAAGCGGCTCATCGTTTACAGCCCAAATCGGCTCCATGATTGCAAACGAAGAGCTTGCGGCCATGCGGACCATGGGGTTGCCGCCCATGGAGTTTCTGGTTCTGCCCAGGGTGCTGGCGCTTATTCTCATGATGCCTCTTTTAACGGTGCTCTCCGATTTTGCGGCCATGTTCGGCGGCTGGGTCGCGGCAAAGATGGTGATTGACATGGACTTTCGCGCTTTTATGACCCGCTTTCATGATGTGGCCAATTTCAACAATTTTATAGTGGGCGTAATCAAGGCCCCATTTTTTGCCCTTGCCATTTCTTTTATCGGATGCCTGCAGGGATATCGCGTAAAAAAAAGCGCGGAATCCGTCGGCAAATGTACGACGGAAGCCGTAGTCGAATCATTGTTTTTAGTCATTCTGATTGATGCGCTGTTTGCGCTCTTTTTTGCCAAAATCAATATATAAAACCATACAGGGATTCAGCAATGGGCCATTCTCCGGTCATAGAAATCAAAGATATCCTGACTCATCTCGGCGGACGGGTCATTCTCGAGAATGTGTCCTTCAGCATTGAAAAAAACGAGACCGTGGCGTTTATCGGACCATCTGGGGCGGGAAAATCCGTTCTTTTGCAAACCATCCTGGGGCTTATTCCGCCCGATTCCGGTTCGGTCAACGTTTTCGGCACGAATGTCTACGGCCGCAACAACGCAGAACTCATGGCCTTGCGCAAACGCTGGGGCGTCTTATTCCAAAGCGGAGCGCTTTTTTCCTCGCTTACGGTTCTTGAAAACGTCATGGTTCCCTTACGGGAATACACCGGACTGCCGACCGCGCTCATGAGAGATATCGCGGCTATGAAACTTGAACTTGTGGGACTCACAAGCGCAGACGGAAACAAGTATCCCTCTGAACTTTCCGGCGGCATGCGCAAACGCGCGGGACTCGCGCGGGCGCTCGCCATGGACCCGGAACTTCTGTTTCTTGATGAACCCACAGCCGGACTTGACCCCATCTCCGCAGGTTATTTTGACAAACTCATGAAACAGCTCAGGGAAACCCTTGGCCTTACGCTGTGTATCGTTACCCACGATTACGACACCCTGCATGATATCTGCCGCAGGGTCATTGCAATAGTGGATCACACCATCGCGGCGGATGTGCCCGTGGAAAAACTGCTGGGCGTGGACAACCCGTGGATACGCACACTGGCCCAGGAAACGCGCTGCTATGGGCCGCTCGCCGGACGAAAGTCCGGAGCGTCTTCCTCAAAAACGCAACAAAAAGAATCAACGGAACCGTTCCATACTACAAGACGGGAGTAATACTGCAATGGAAACACGCGCCAGTTACGTTCTGGTCGGACTCTTCGTCCTTCTCTCTTTTCTCGCCGGACTGGGATATATCGCCTGGATAGCGGACAAGAGCGATTCAACGGAGATGAAACGCTATCTTATTTATTTTGATGGAAACGTCATGGGGCTTACCAATGCAAGCCAGGTTTATTTCAACGGCGTATATATCGGCAAAGTGGACACCATCCGCCTAAAGCCTGACCTGCCTGGAACAGTGGAGGTGAGCGTGCTTCTTAACACGCATGCTCCCGTACGCACAGATTCCGTCGCCACCTTGGAAATGCGCGGTCTTACAGGACAGTCCGTAGTCCTCATTTCCGGCGGCACGCCAAGCGCTCCGCTGCTCGCTTCGACAGTCAAAGGAAATGAACTTCCAGTCATCCAGTCCGCGCCGAACAAAATACAATCCCTGGTTACATCGCTGCCCGGCGTTCTTGCCGCGACAAAAGAGTCGCTTGACCGCATCAATATCCTTCTTGGCCAAGGAAACCGGAAATCTATAGAAAATTCGTTACATTCCCTTGAAAAGCTTACAGAGCGCCTTGCTGAAGGCGGAAGCCAGATTGCCATGATTCTTGACGACCTGTCCAAATCAAGCAAAAACTTCAATTCCGTGGCCACGGATTTCAGCATGTATCTGAGAAACGATCTTGGCCCGGCGACACGCTCATTCGGCAAGACCATGCGCAGCGTAGACACGTTTTTTGCCAGCGCCAATCCTTTGATGGAGCATATCTCCAACGAGGGCATGGATGAATTCCGCCGTTCGCTGATTGATGCCCGGCAATTAATGAATACCCTAAACCGCGTTCTGACCCGTCTTGAAAGCGACCCCCGTCGCTTCTTTTTCGGCAACCCTGTTCCGGAGTATCCCGCGCAATGAAAAGCACGCACTTTTTTTGCATCCCTGTTTTGGCCGCGTTATGTCTGTTTTGTGGATGTACGGTCATCAATCCCGGACCGCCGCCTACGCTGTACATGCTTTCGCCGCGCATGCCCGAGCGCGAATCCGGGCCTGCGCTTCCCTATCAGCTCACAATATCTCTTGTGAACACAAGTCCGGCCATAGCCACGAAACGTATTGCAGTGCGCCCCAAAAACAATGAAATAGGCTATTTTGCAAATGTATCATGGATTGAATTCGCGCCGGATATGGTCAAACGCCTTCAAATTGAATCTCTTGAGTCCACCGGACGTCTTGAAGCGGTTTCCGACGATATGGCAGGCTTTTTGCCAAATTATCGGCTATCGCTCGAAGTGCGCGACTTTTCAGTGCATCATACTCCAACTCCCACTGTTGCAGTCTGCCTTGCCGCGCGACTTATCAATTTAAAAAATGGAAAAAGCATAGGTTTTTTGCGTGTGGAAAAAAAGCAGACAACCTCAAGCTCCAATTTCAATGATATTATTTCCGCATTCGACAATGTGCTGGGTTTGGCC
>CALUUT010000112.1 GCA_944324045.1 uncultured Desulfovibrionaceae bacterium
CCGGGATGAAATTGCCGGTGTATTGAATGACGGGAACGCCGTTTTTCTTGGCTTTCAAAAGTTCCGCCACCCGGCCTTTTGACAGTGCATCCAGTTCCTGCATGATTTCTTTCATCAATAACCTCCAGATAAGCCTGTGCGCCATATTGCGTTATTTGAAAAAAGCCATTCCTAATGCATTCTTGGCTGTTTCCATGAGCAGTTCCGACAGAGTCGGGTGCGCATGGACGCTGCCAGCGATATCCTCAAGCCGCAGCCCTGAAGCCACGGCCAGCGCAATTTCCTCAATCAGAACCGCTGCATCTTCTCCGAAAATTTGACCGCCAAGTATCCTGTGATCATCAGCGCGGGCGACTATTTTGGCAAGGCCTTCCGTTTTTTGCATGCACATGGCTTTTTCATTGCAACGAAAGGGCATCTTTCCCACAATGACGGCAATGCCTTTTTCTTCCGCCTCAAGCGCGGTCATGCCGACGCCGGCCAGCTCCGGCTGCATAAACACAGCCCAAGGAATACAGTCGTAGCGCATCCGCGCATCGCGTCCAGCGATGCACTCAGCCGCGACAAGTCCCTGCTTCTGGGCTTTGTGAGAGAGCTGCGGTCCTTCTGTAATGTCGCCGACCGCATATATTCCCGGAACGGTGGTGCGCATATGCGCATCGGTTATGATGCGGCCGTTTTCAAAGGTTTTGATCCCCACCGTTTCAAGGCCTATATCCGTTGTGTTGAGGCTGCGTCCAACGGCGACAAGAGCGCTGTCCGCACGGAGCGTTTCGCCGGACTCCAGCATGCAGCATACCCCGTCTTCCAAAACATGCATATCGCGGATCCCGACATTGCACTGAAGCGTTATCCCCAATTTGTTCAGACGCGCTTGAACAGCGCGGGATATGTCCGCATCCGGCATAAAAGGAGCGAGCTGGGGCATTTTTTCAAGGACGGTCACGTTTGCGCCGAAAACGGAGAACATATAGGCAAACTCAAGACCAAGCGCGCCGGCGCCGATAATCAGCATTTTTTGGGGGATATCGGTCAGATCAAGGGCTTCATCGCTGGTCATGATCCGTTTGCCGTCGATATGAAACAAAGGAAGTCGAGCCGGTTCGCTGCCGGTGGCCAGTACGATGTTTTCTGCCGTAACGGTGAATGGGGCGGAGCCAGTCCCGGAAATTTCAAGAGTATGGGGGGCGGCAAGGCGGGCTTTGCCCTGTATACGGGCAATGCCTCTTGGTTTGAGCAGCATGCTGTCCAGGCCGAATTTCAGGTTGTTGACTGCGGCATTCTTCTTTTGCTGCGCAATTTTCATGTCAAGCCGCACGTTGTCCGTCAGGACGCCGTACTGCTTTGCATTTGCGCATTCCTCATATATCTGGGCTGTTCTGAGCAGCACTTTTGCGGGAATGCATCCGCGGGCCACGCAGGTTCCGCCGGTTCCCTTTTCCCTGTATTCCACCAGGGCTGTTTTCTGGCCCAAGTCGGCGCAACGCATGGCGCACGCGCACCCTCCTGAGCCTGCGCCGACCACGACGACGTCATAATCGTACATAGCTTACCCCTGAATATTTTTTTCATATTCCTTTATGGCGCTTAACGCCGCCCCGATAGCGCCGGTGGACTGCGGCGCATGCAATGCCGTGACCGGTTTGCCCAGCATATCCGCAAATTGTTTGCGGATGCCGTCGTTTTTGGCTACGCCGCCGGAAAAGATAATGGGCTCTTTAAATGCGATTTGTCCGGATTTTCCAAGACTGATGATGCGACGCACGACGGAAAGTCCCATGCCCGCCGCAATATTTTCAATGGGGACGCCCTGGGACAGGTAGGATATAATTTCAGATTCGGCAAATATGGTGCACATGCTGCTGATGGGGCAGGGATCTTTCGCCTTGAGAATCAAAGGGGCGAGTTCGTCCATATCGATGCCGAGCAATCTTTGGGTGAGCACTTCAAAAAAACGTCCCGTTCCGGCCGCGCATTTGTCGTTCATTTCAAAACGGGACACAATGCCGGCTTCATTGAGTTCAATCACCTTGCTGTCCTGTCCGCCAATGTCGATAATGGTTCGCGTGCCCGGCATAAGCGCGGCCGTACCCACAGCGTGAGCGATGATTTCAGGGATATCCTTGTTTGCTCGTGCGAATGCCTTGCGCCCATAACCAGTACTGACGATATAGGCGATATCCTCATGTTTTTTGCCGCACAGATCCAGCGCTTTTTGCAGGACAGCTTCACCGCTGAGATTCCGGTTAAACTGGGTATGCTCAAGATAAAAGGCCGCCTGCTGTCCGTTTGCGTCAAGCAACGCGCATTTTGATGTGGTGGACCCAATATCGACGCCAGCAAACAGCATTGGAAGAACCTCCTATTCTTTGACAAACAGCATTTGGCAATAGCTCAGATGCGCCTGCTCATGAAATCGTTCCCGGCACCCCGCGTCCGCGCCTTTGCAACGGGACGCCCCGGTATGATAATAACCGCTCAAATATGGTCCGATATCCTGTATTTTAATGCCGTACGCCTTGCTGAGGCACAAGGCGAGACGAATCATTTCGCCGTAATCTTCCGCCGCATGCAGCATCGTGAAACCAGCGCGCTCACAAAGCAGCCGGTAGCGCTCCATGGTGTTCACGCCTGAAAAGCAGGGAATATGGGCAAGGGCTTCGCAAGCGTCTTTATCTTTCTGACTTTGCACGCAAAAGTCATTGATGAGCAGCCGCCCGCCAGGTTTGAGCGCCGCATAATACTGCTGCAACGCTGTTTTTTTATGGGAAAGAGGAGAAAAGGCCGCTTCGCTGAAAACTCCGTCAAAGCAGGCCGGCATGAACGGCAGCGCATGAGCATCCGCACTAAGCAGACACAGCGAATGGTTTGCGCAAAGAAGCGAGTGACGCCTTCGCGCTTGAGAAAAAGAAACGGAATCAACGTCCACGGCGATGACCCGCGCTCCAAGTTTTTCTGCAAGATGCGCCCCGCCATCGGCGCGGCCGCAACCAATTTCAAGAATCAGAGTATGACTGTCCCATCCGGCAAGGCGCATTCCTCGCTCAAGCATGCGGAATCGTTCAGGCCGTGAAGCGAAAACGTCCGCCAAAGAGGGGACGGCGTCCGTATTCATTTCCCTTCCAGCATCTGTTCGGCCGGATTGAGCTCGTTGACGACGTAATCGCCGTCCAGAAATTCCAGACCGCAGGAAGGGCAGCGGTACCCGACGCCGGGAGGCAGATCCACTTCTCCATAGATCATTTTAATATCAGAGACATTTTCCATGGGAATATTACATGACGAACATATCCATTCCATGATGCGGACTTCCTTTGCTTATGCCGGTTGCTCGTCGGCCAGGGAGATCACATAGCTATAGACGTTACAGATTTCCAGGTTGTCCCCGGAAAGAACAAACTCCGCATTGACCGTAAAATTTCCAAGACGTTTTTTAGCCAGAAATCGTTTTCCTTCGGCATCGTGCAAATGCGGCGCGTCATGAAAGGATTTCACGACCTCTTGCAGGTCTTCATTCCGTATGCCGCGTTCTTCCATGATTGATTGAATTTCAGTATTGATTATGATGTTCGCAGCCACTGTTCCGCCTCCCCAAAAACATCAATACAGATATGATTCTCTTTTGGAATAAAGAGCCATGCACGGGCTTAATTCATTCACTTCAAAATATTTTTTCTTTTTTCCCAGGATATTGTCTGAAAAAATGCAGCCATGCAGGCATAGTGTACACTGTATTTTTCTAATATGAAACCCTGATTATATATTCTTATGGGAGAGATAACGGGTTGTGATATATTTGTCAATTAAGGAAGAAAATATGAATTGGCAGGCGTAAGGGTAAAAGTCATTCCGTGCATCCATTGACTGAAAAAAAAGTTTGCAGTATATGTTTATGTAAATCATTCTACGTGATCTTTAATAACACAGAAAAATACAAACTTATTTGTATTATAATGCATCATATTCGGTCTGTACTCCTTCCGTCATCATCATACTACAGAAAAATGCCGTTAGTCTTGTAAAGATGTACGGGAAAAAGCGCTTAACGCCGGATTGTGAAACTGTGTCTCAAATAGGCACGCTGTGTATATGTCCATGGGAGAATGATCATGCTTACCCTTACTGACTCTGCAAAAGAACTTGTTAAGGAATTGTTTCCATCAGATACCGCCTTGCGCATTCAATTTGAGCAGGGATGCGGCTGAGGAGGCCGTCGTATGACTTTGGCTCCGGGAGAGCCCACACAATTTGACGAAGTATATGTTATATCCGGCCATGTGTTTTGCGTGAGCAAGGATATCCTTGCACGAGCGCAAGCCTTTACCATCAGCGTTTATCCGGAAGGGCACCTTTTTATTACGCCTAAGATACCATTGCGCTGATTAAAAACGCGCCTGATGCCGTTTGCGAATGCAGAACATCAGGCGCGTTTTAAGGAATTTCAGACAAGGCTTGAAAAGTCCGGCATCAGCATACGGATTTTTCAGACCCTTATAATGCGGCAAGGAATTCATCCGGATTGTAAAGGCGGCATGTACGACTTCAAGCAAGCCTGATTAATTAAAATTTGAAGTGAAATGCCTTTTGCAAAAAATATTGAATAAATAAAAGCCCTTGCGGTGTGAATACTGCAAGGGCATAAAAATGCTGGTGCTCCCGACAGGAATCGAACCTGTGGCCTACCGCTTAGGAGGCGATCGCTCTATCCTACTGAGCTACGAGAGCAAAGTCAGCCATTTTTAGGGGAAGGATTACGCTGTGTCAAGCCGGCATCATTTTTTACTTGCGAGCGGAAAATATGTACACGCATAAACCTGCGCCGCAATTTGTTCGCGGCCGGTTGGCGCCCAGCCCGACAGGTTTTTTGCATTTGGGAAATGTCTGGTCGTTCATGCATGCATGGCTGTCCGTCCGCTCCAAGCACGGAACGCTTATTCTGCGTATGGAAGATATTGACCCGCAACGGTCAAAATCGGCATTCGCTGACGCCGCCATGGAAGACCTTGCGTGGCTTGGAATCAATTGGGACGAGGGGCCTTTCTTTCAAAGCGGGCGCATGGCGTTGTACACTGAAGCGATTCGAAAACTGTCCAACTCTGGTCTTGTGTACCGGTGCTACTGCACCAGGAAAGAATTGCGAGCGCTTGCCGGAGCGCCTCATGCCGGCGAGTGCGGCTCCCCATATCCCGGCACATGCCGCAATTTGACCGCGGAACAACGCAAGAATATGGAAACGATGGGGCGGCATTGGGCCTTGCGTGTTCGATATCCAGAACAAGACAAAGGGTTTTATGACATGGCGTTGAGCGGACGGGGCGAGCCGCTCCCGGAAGGATTGGCCAGATTGCCGGGTTGCCGCCGGGATGCGCAAGGGCGTTTGATCTTTTCCCCAGAAGCCGCGGGCGGAGATTTCGCAATATGCCGCTCTGACGGGGTTGTGGCATATACGCTGGCTGTGGTTGTGGATGATATGGATATGGAAATAAGCGAGGTCGTCCGCGGGGACGATTTGCTTGCCGCGACTCCCAGACAAGTGGTTCTGCATGAATTTCTGGGAAACAAGGCCATTCCGGAATTCGGCCATGTTCCTCTGGTGCTTGACGCGAAAGGCGAACGTCTCGCTAAACGGCATAATGGCCTGCAGGTCAGAGCCTTGCGAAACGCAGGGGTGCGGGCTGAAGCTGTAATAGGATATTTCGCGTGGCAAGCCGGACTCATAGATGGTCCGCGTCCGGTACGCATAGCGGAATTGGTTCCGGGCTATTCGCTGCGCCGCATTTCAAGGCGTTCGCCTGTTCTTCCTGACGCCATCCAGGATATGCTTGCCGCAATGGGCAATTGATGGAGCGCGCTTTTTCGATTGCGCCCCGGTAAGGCTGGATGGAAGAGGACTGCAACGGCGCAAGGTCCCAGGCTATTCCTGGTTCGTTTCTTCCCATTCGTCTTTTTCTTCCCATTCCTCAAGACTATTTTGGATGAACGAGTAAATTTCCATGTGCTGCCGTTTTCCGTTGTCCGTGATGTTCATGGGTTCTCCGAAACGAAAATGAACCGTTTGTTTTGGGACGATTCTGCCAAAATCCTTGATAAAAAATCCCATGCCCCAGGCATTTGTTTTGAGAGCGACCGGAACAACCGGAACCCCGGCCTTTTTGGCCAGCTTGATGCCGATGGTGTTGAACAGTTTGGGATCAAGCCGCAGACTGCGGGTGCTTTGGGGAAAGACGACAACGGAAATATTGTCCCGCAAACGGGCGCTTCCTTCTTCAAGAACAGTGACAAGATCTTCCCGCGGATTGGTTCTTCCCACGACGACAGGGTTGCGGCTGCGCATGATATGTCCGAAAACAGGCATGTCTACAAGCTGATGCTTGACGACAAAGGTGACCTCGCGCATGGGCTCAATAAGGCACGGAAGAACAAATGTTTCAAGCGTGCTCATATGGTTGCCGATAAAAACGCAAGGCCCCTCAATTGTCTTGAAATAATCCGTTCCTTCAATCTCAAACCGGCCGCCGACTCCTTCCAAAGCGCGCACAATTTTCAGACTTGCATCTGTCCATAAATCCGAAGTAAAGGCGCCGGCTTTCGCCAGTTTGGCGCTTTGAAAAACGATTTTCAGCATTTCCTTATAGAAAAACAGTGTGGGAAGCCATTTTTTTACGGGATGCCCTATTCCTGGGGGCGTGCTGTACGTGTCTGCGAGAAAAGGATAATCGACGGGAAGGGGATGATTCAGTTCTTCTATGGGCTTAATTGCTGTCATACGCGTCCTCATTGCTGATAGCGCTTTTAATCAGTCGGAAGATTTTTCCGACGCGCAAAGGCCCGCCGCGCCACTCCGGCAAGAGCGCCGGCAAAGCGAAATGCAAAAAGCGCTTATGGTCTTTTGGCTTCAATTCTTGCCTGCCGGAAATTCAGTCCTCCCTTGTCCATCCCCCGTCCGGCATCGTAGATGCCCACGACGCTATCCACAATTTTTATGCTCTTTGCCCGCCGGTAATAGCGAACAATATTTAAAAAGTCCGTTTCATACCGTTTGCCTTGCCAATAATGTGAACCTTGCCAGCCTCTGCAGCGGTCATACACCAGGTCTCTGGAAAGGCACAGGCACAAAGGGTCAATATTGCACTGCCTGACTATGTCACGACCTGGAATGTGTTCGGGAAGGTATGGCTTGTCAAAGGCTCGCGACACATCGATGCGCGCAATGATCATTTCCACATCCGGCATGGAGTTATAAATGCTTAACGCCTCCGGAAGAAGGGCGTTGTCGTCGTCATGAAAAAGAATTCGTTTTCCCTTGCTTGCTTTGAGCAGACCATGCCGGATGGCGTTTCCGAAATCATGATCTTTTGGAAAATCAAAATAGGTAATATAAGAGGCCGTGCGGACTCTCTCTCCGCGGACTCCGTCAAATCCGACCAGAATCTCGATTCCATCAGGCAAAAGTCCGGCCCGTTCCGCGGATTCATGAAGACAATCAAGCGCGTGACGCAGGGCATTCGGCCTGTCGCCGCGACTGGGAATGATAACGCTGTATTGAATGTTCATATGCTTACTTCTCATCCGCGCCCGGCGCTTTTCTGGGACGAGTGACTCTTTTCCAGTAGGATGCCAGACGGGGTTCTTCGCCTTGTTCCTTGGGAACATAGAACCGCTGGCCCACCAGGCCGTCCGGCATATATATCTGCTCAACCCATCCATCGGGATAGTTGTGCGGGTATTTGTAATCTTTGCCGTAGCCCCATTCTTTTTGCAAAGCGGTCGTCGCGTTGCGCAAATGAAGAGGCACCGGCTTTGGTTTGTTGAGTCGTATTTCTTTGGCCGCATTGATATACGCCGCATAACTTGAATTGCTCTTTGGAGCCAGCGCAAGATACACAGTCGTTTCCGCCATAGGAATAAAACCTTCCGGCATGCCGACAAATTCAACAGCCTGCTGACAGGAAACCGCAAGCAAAAGAGCGCGCGGGTCGGCCAGCCCCACATCTTCAGATGCGGAAAGAATGAGTCTGCGGCATACAAAGCGGGGGTCTTCGCCGGACTCAATAAGACAGGCCAGATAATACAACGCCGCGTCCGGATCGCTCCCGCGTATGGATTTTATCAGCGCCGAGGCAAGTTCATAATGATTGTCTCCATCCTTATCGTGGCGCAGAACCATTTCAGGGAGAACGGACTTCAACTCCTTGAGGGTCAATTGGTCTTCCGGTATATCCGTTAAATATTCCACAAGATTAAGCAGGGTGCGCGCGTCTCCGTTGGCCAGAGAGACAAGAAGTTCGCGGCTTTCCGCCGGCGCGTTTTTGCCGATGGCCTGGAGCCCCCGTTCCAGCAGCGCTTTCAACTCCTGCGGCCCCATGGAGCGCAAACGCAGTACATGCATACGCGACAAAAGTTGGCGGGTGACGCTGAAAGAAGGGTTTTCGGTTGTTGTCGCAATAAGGGTGATTTCGCCGCTTTCAACAATAGGCAGAAAAAAATCCTGCTGCGCCTTGGAAAACCGATGCAATTCATCCAGCACAAGCACCTCGACTCCCGCAAGACGCTTGCGAAGTTGCTGCAACCCTGCTTCCGGGGCCGACAGCCGAAGGACATGGTGTGAATGAGCGGTTGCAAGCAAAA
>CALUUT010000113.1 GCA_944324045.1 uncultured Desulfovibrionaceae bacterium
GCCGCCGCCCGTGAAGCGTCCAGCGAAGCCCCGTCAATAAGCAGTTCCCCTTCGCCGGGGAGTAAAAGTCCGCTCAGTACGCCTACCAGAGTGCTTTTTCCCGCGCCGGAAGGACCTATTATTCCGATCTTCTTTCCTGCCGGAATGCTGAAGGATATGTTGCGCAAAACATCCTTTTCGCTGTCTGGATAGCGGAAGGAAAGGTTTCGCAGGCTTATTTCCCGTTCAAAACGGAAATCCGGCGCCGGCTCAGGGGGCGGCTCGCTGGGACAGGCGCGCAATTGCTCCAGTAACTCCAGGACAGCCGCGGTCGTGGGGCGCAGGGAACGGATTATCACCTGGAAGCTCACAACCCTGTTGACATAGGGAAGCACCCGCCAGGCGGTGATTATGAGCAATCCCAACGCTTCCGCGATGCGCGGTATGTCCGCCTGTTCTATGCAGACAAGGTAGGCGATGGCCATGACCATGGTGATAAAGCCGGCGCTTTCCAGAACCCAGGTCGGCATGGCGGGCGCCAGCGAATTGAAGGTGCGGGGCCAAACTCCTTTTTGGGCGGCATCCACAATGGCCTGCAAAAAAGTTTTTTGCTGCCGGTAGATCAGCACTTCACGGATGCCTTTGGTCGCGCACATCAAAGCGTGGGTTTCATCCTGAGCGCTTTTCGCCGCGTGCTGCGCCTGTTTATCCACATTGCGTCTGATGCCCCTGTAAAGAAAAAATCCCACAACGCCCACAATAAGCAGCATCATGCCGGTGAGCACCGGTTCATTGCCGGTCAGGCTGAGAAACAACGCCAGCACGGTCAGAAGCGAGGCGTACATGGACAACAGGCTGATCAGCATGGTGGCCAGATCTCTCCGCCACAGCATCCGCTGAAAAGTCGTGGAGCTTTCCGCTGAAAGATGCCAGGTATAGTCCCGATAAAGAAAGCGGGACATGATTTCCGCGCCGATATTGATGGAAATCTGTTCACTGAACAGGGCGGTATATTTGGCGGTAAAAAAGCATACCGCGTTTTTCAGCAAAGAACTTGCCACAACCACCCCGCCGGCCAGTAAAAGCAGATAACGCGGATCCCGCATCACAGGTTCAATGGACGGAAAGCAAAAAAAGATTCCCCTGAACAAGGGCTGGGCGCGCAGGGTTTCCGGCGCGGTAAGCGCCGTTCCCATAAAGGTTATGGTAAAAATGAAGAACAGCTCAAATAGCGCCTCCATGGCCATGAGACAAAACAGTCCGGCGGCCTTTGCCTTGTCTCTGCGATCCAATATCCGGACGATGCGCGCAAAGTCGCTGAAGAATTTTTCCATCCAGCTATTCGGCATGGAAATCCCTCATTTTGCCGCGCATGGCGTCTCTGGCCGCTTGAATGATTATCCCCAGATTGCCCCAGTGGCGGCGGCAGAGCTTTAAGCCAAGGGAATAGAGAACGCCGGCCAAGGCGATAGGCAGATTCTTCGGATAAAATTTCTTTATGAACCAGAGCCGGTTGCGGGTGGAATAATATTCAATGATGCGGGGCTTTGCGGGAGTTTTACCGCGAATGCCGCCGCCGTCGCCGTGCGACGCCCCTTCCATATGCAAAACGACGCTTTGTTTGGCCCAGCCCAGTTTAAAACCGGCTCGCTTTGCGGCAGTGCACATATCCACATCCTCAAAATAGAGAAAATATTCATCTGGCAAAAAACCGATTGCATCCAGCACTTCTCTGCGGATTAACAGGGACGCTCCATTAATATAGTCAAGATTTTTTTCCACATCCAGACTGTTCATGCGCATGACCGCGGCCAGAGCCTTTCCGCCAGCCGCAAAGCGGGTAACGCCGGTATGCGGAGAAACCGTTCCCCCGCCGGCGCATTGCGTCCGGGAGGGGTCGGCGGCGTAAACCAGCGTGGAGCCGATAATGCCGGCTTGATGCTCCCCATGCGGCTTGGCCCGTTCGCACAAAGCGGTCAGGGCGTCGCTTTGGGGAAAAGCGTCATTGTTCAGCAACCAGAACAGCCCGCATTCGTTTCGTGTAAAATAGAGGCGGCGCAGCGCGGCGTTATTGCCGGCTGAGAAACCGCCGTTTGTCTTTAAAAGCAGCAGCACGTCCCCTTTGACGGGGAAGGGGTCGTTTTCATGGCAGACAATTGGCGGCGTTCTGTGATATCGTTTAGCCAATTCAGACCAATTTTTCTGGAGAAACGGCGCGTTTTCTTCCGAGCCGTTGTTCACAATAACAATTGTCCCGGGAGCGCCGTCAAGTTGCAGCAAAGCTTCAAGGCAGCGTAGGGTGACCGGCGCGTTTTTATAGTTGACGCTGATGACGGCGGTAGCCGCGGGACTGTGTTTATCCATACAGAAAATCCGCTACATCAAACCGCGCAGTATTTCAGCGGCGGCGTATACGTCGGCCTCTGCCCAACGCGCCTTTATTCCCTATATATGGTCCGCTTTTTATTTCCACAGGCGCGAGCGTATAAGGAACGCAGTGCGCGCGCGGTCCCCGCATGAAATCCATATTTCCCGACCAGCCGGTGGCCACTACGTGCAGGCCGTGCAGCATCGCTTCGCGAATAGTCAGCCCGTATCCTTCAGATCTGTGCAACGACAGGTAAATGTCATGCGCCAGATACAATTCGCTCAACTCCTCTTGTGAAAGCGCCGCATCAACTATGCGGACTCCCGGCGTGCCGGCGCAGGCGCGTTTGAGGCCGGCCAGAGTCTCCGGATGTTCATTCGCGCCGGTGACTTTAAAAGTCAGTTCCGCTTCGCCGGGTTGAAACGCCAGCTTGAAGGCGCGTAAAGCCGCCAGTGGATTTTTGCGTTCACAGGAGGAGCCCAAATCAAAAGAATAGAGGCAGCGCACCACGCCGTCTTCAGCATAGCCCGTTTTATGGCGGGCGGGGACCGGAATGGAGTGCGGCTCTAAAATAATTTCTTTAAGCGTGTGCGGCTGTAGGGCGTTTCGCACAAAATTGCTTGGCGCCGCCACCGCGTCCACATATTTTAAGGCATGCTTCCAGATTTCGGGAATGGTTTCCAACTCCCAGGCCCAATAGGCTATGATGCGCTTGTTTTTCAAAAACTGTTTGCCCGGCCGGCACAGCACCAGTTGAAATTGAGGCGGATTAGCGTGAATAACCGCCGTGCCCGGTTCCGTTATGGCTTTGGCCTGATCAATTGAAAGCACGCCGCCAGCAAGGGGCAAATCCGTTCGTTGCAGCATGGCCGGGCCCACGTCGACCCGCGCCACGTTTAGACCTTCCCGTTCTTTTTTGTCTGCGTAGAGCCGCGCGCCATGCGATATTCCGCTGGTGGAGCCGAAAGCCCCTAATACGAGCAAGCTGCCTTCACCTGAAACCGAAGAGCGTTTTGAGGCGCGTAAGGAGCATATTCCGGACAGGGCGAACAGGCGCATCGGCATAGGCAAATTTTTCCAACATGTTTTCAAGAAGAACTTGGGGGAAGTTTTCTTCCGTAGCCCTTCTAAGCGTATTGCTTGCCGTCGAACTGTTTTCATGAAACCTTTCAAATGCATATGCTCCAATGACAACTATTCTGAAACAGAGACGTCTGAAACAGAAATATTTCCGGCATGGTCATGGAAGCTGAATTTGGCGTAAAAGCCGGTTGATGAATGAAAAAGAACGAGCGCTCAATGAAATTTTTAAAGCGTCGTATGCTTTCTAATGAACGATTCAATCAGGTGCCCTAAAATATAAATAATTTCAATGCGTTAATTGAATAGCTGGGTTCAACCTTATATCACCAATTCCTGTGAGATGCAACACTTTCCCGGTTATGTCTCAGAGCAATTGTTTATGCTTTAAGAAAAAACAGATGTACAAGAAAATATTATGGAGGATTAATATATGTATATTTTTCATATTATACAGTATAATATATTTATAAATATTTTTTATTTTAGCATATATATTTTATATTTAGTATTGCTTTTTTTAATTTTACAATATTATATAACTGTTATACATCTGTTGCATATTCAAAACGTTTGCATATGCTGATCTAGAAGGATGCAGGCCTGTTTTTCAGGCGGCATCCAGCACAAACAGGCGGCCTTCAGCCGGCCACGCCCGCCACACTTTGCTTAAGCGCTTTTGGAATCGCCGGTCCGCCGCGCTTGTGCTAAAACGTCTTTCCGCGGGATTTTCTCATGTCTTGAAAAATTTTTGTGCGCCATGACATAAGCATTATCTGGTTTATAAGGCGGGGAACGCGGGAGACAGCGCCGCATCGAAGCGGCGCGGTCAATTTTTTTCCTGGAAAAGGGTTCCTTTTTCTTGCCCGCATGGTGGTATTTTGGTAGCTCTGGGCCATACGGCTCATTCACTTTCGGGAAAATATGAAGGAGAAAACCATGTTGAAAAAAATCGTCGCGGCGGCGGCTTTGGCTTTTTGCCTGGTCGCAACGGGCACGGCAATGGCTGAATAGCCCACGTACGTCAATGGCATCGATCCCAATTATCCGCCCTTCGCCTATGTGGGAGAGGACGGGAAACCCGCCGGCTTTGATGTGGACTCCATGAACTGGATTGCCGACAAGATGGGCTTTAAGGTGACGCACATGCCCATTGAATGGTCCAGTATCATCCCCTCTCTAAATGCCAAAAAAATCGACATGATTTGCTCCGGAATGAGCATCACCGAGGAACGCTCTCAGCAGGTCGCGTTCTCCGAACCGTATTTCATTATGGAACGCGTGTTTGTGGTGCGCGATGATTCAAAGCTGACTGAAAAAGACATATACAATGGCGAAGTCCGTTTAGGCATGCAAAACGGCACGTCTGAAGCCGTCTGGCTGGTTGAGAATGCGGAAAAGAACGGCTGGAATTTCGTGCCCAGCTTTTACGACACCTGCCCCATGGCCATAAAGGATCTGGTCAATGGACGCATTCAGGCGGCGGCCATGGATGAGGCCCCTGCGAAGGACGCGATCACCAGCGGCAATCCGGTGCGCATTCTTACCCGTTTTGATTACCCCACCAAGTTTGGGGTCGCTTTGCGCAAGGGAGACGATGCGCTGCTTAAGACCATCAATGAAGGGTATAAGCTTTTAAAGGCGGATCCGTACTGGCATGAGCTGATGAAAAAGTATCCTGACGTGGGCGGCGAATAAGCCCTGGTCCAGGGCGGCAAAGCGTTTTGGGAGCCGGCCGCGCTCTTTTGGCTGGGATGCGCGGCATGGGCTGCGAATGGACTCGCCGCGTTAAAGAATGCCCGGATTGGCGGCCGGCGTAAAAAAGCTTTGATTGTCCTGAAATAACCGTGTATCCGTAAAAACGTTTTCCGCAATCGGTCCTTGAAGGGCATGTTGCGGAGCGAAAAACGGACGCATCGTTTATTGCGTCTTTACATTCCGCCGGACTCCGGATGGCGCGGCACGCTTTCCGCGCTTTCCGGATTTTTGGCGTGTATTACGGTTTTTTGCTGCGAGAAGGGAATGCCGGAATTTTTTACAACCCTGAATAGTCTGATCCCGCAGTTTTTTGACAAGCTGTTGGTGATATGGGAAGCTTTGCCGTATATATTGGGCGGGGCGCTTGTGACTGCGGCCACTATCGTGGGAGCTCTGGGGCTTGGGCTCATTCTGGGGATTCCCATGGCGGTCGGGCAAATATACGGTCCTGTCCCTGTGCGCCTTTTCGTGCGTTTGTATGTCTGGTTTTTCCGCGGAACGCCATTGCTGGTTCTGCTTTTTCTTTTTTACTTCGGATT
The DNA here is from genome assembly GCA_944324045.1 of uncultured Desulfovibrionaceae bacterium. Classification (GTDB taxonomy): domain Bacteria; phylum Desulfobacterota; class Desulfovibrionia; order Desulfovibrionales; family Desulfovibrionaceae; genus CALUUT01. Next base: position 5,725 of record CALUUT010000113.1, read on the forward strand.
GTTCCAGTTCATAGGCCTGGATGTATCCGCATTCGTTGCGTCCTGCCTGGTGCTTGGCCTGACCAGCGCGGCGTATCAGTCGCAGATTTTCCGGGCGTCCATATCCGCTTTGCCCATGGGGCAGATGAAGGCGGCGCGCGCCTTGGGCATGAGCGACGCGCAAGCGTTGCGGAACGTCATTCTGCCGCAGGCTTTGCGCCTGTCCATTCCAGGATGGTCAAACGAATTTTCAATATTGCTCAAGGATTCCGCTCTGGCCTATGCCCTGGGAACGCCGGAAATCATGGCGCGCGTGAATTTTGTCGCGACGCGCACCTATACCCATCTGCCTTTATATATTGTGGCGGCAATATTGTATTTTATCATTACCCTGATTGGACTGTACTTTTTACGCGCGCTTGAGCGCAGGGCGCGCATTCCCGGCTACAACATGTAATAACAGAAAAATGGTTCCGGCGCGTCATGGCATATGCGGCCGGAATACAGGTACGCCTTGATGAACACGCAAACACCTCACCCCCCGGTACTCAGCATGCGGAATATTTCCATCACGTTGGGCGGGCGCAAGATTTTGAATTCCGTATCCTTGGATGTGGAACGGGGCGAATTGAAAGTGCTCATCGGCCCTTCCGGCGGCGGCAAAAGCACCTTTTTGCAGTGTATGAACCTGCTGGTTACGCCGGATGCCGGGAGCGTTTCCATTGAAGGAGCGTCCGTCAACCCGCATGACAAAAAAGCTCTGTGCCGACTGCGTCAGGATGTGGGGATGATTTTTCAGGACTTTAATCTGTTTGATCATTTGACGGCTGTAAAAAACGTGGCCATAGCCCTGCGCAGGGTCAAGGGCATGAGCAGAGAGGCGGCCGAGGAACGCGCCATGCATGAGCTTGGACGGGTCGGGCTTACGGACAAGGCCGATTTATACCCCGCGCATCTTTCAGGCGGCCAAAAGCAACGGGTGGCCATAGCCCGGGCCCTGGCCATGGATCCAAAAGTGATTCTTCTTGATGAGCCGACCAGCGCCCTTGACCCGGAACTTGTGGGCGAAGTGCTAGCTGTTATCCGTGATTTGGCCAAGTCCGGCATGACCATGATCATGGCCACGCATCAGATGGACTTTGCCACGGCGCTTGCAAGCGAGATTCTGTTTATGGAGCAGGGAAACATTATAGAGCGCGGCACGCCCGGAAGCCTGCTTGCTCCGGACTCCGCCACGCGCACGCGGGATTTCTGCACCAGACTTGCAGACATGTAGGGGGACCGCCGTGCTGTCCACGATGGATTTTTTCTGGGAACGCATTGTCCCGAATTTGGATAAGGGCTTATGGCTTACGGTGCAGATTATTGCGCCCTCCGCGATAATAGGCTTTCTTTTGGGCGTTTTCATCGGTACATTGCGGGTGTTCGGCTCTCCAAAAATCCGCAAGGTCATGGATGTATATACGGCCATAATACGCGGCGTTCCCTTGGTTGTGCAGCTTTTCATTCTCTATTTCGGGTTGCCGAGCATCGGCATTTATTTTCAACCCTACACCGCCGCGGTGCTGGGCTTCATTCTGTGCAGCGGAGCCTATCACTCGGAATATATCCGCGGGGCGCTTTTATCCATAAAGCAGGGACAGCTTAAAGCCGCGTACGCTCTTGGATTCACCAGAGTCCAGACTATTTTGTGGATTGTCGTTCCGCAGGCGGTGCGCCGCGCTTTGCCCGGCTGCGGCAATGAAATCATTTATCTGATAAAATACTCTTCGCTTGCGTATATTGTGACCTGCATGGAACTGACTGGAAAAGCCAAGGCCCTGGCCGCCCAGACGTTTCGTTTTACGGAGGTCTTTTTCGCGGTCGGTCTGTATTACCTTTTCCTGACCACGGTCGCGACATGGCTGCTTGCCTGGCTTGAACGCAGGCTGAGCATCCCCGGTTTCGGCGGCAAATCCCGTTGAGCGGCCTTTTGTAATTTCTGCGCCGACTCTTTTGCAGGCCGCGGCCGCACCGGTTTTGTCCATATGTGTTCATCCCATTGAAAAAAAACGATGGTTTATGGTATGACGACTGTATCGTCCCGTAGCTGGTCACACTACAGGAGTCATGCCATGAAAAAATATTCCTTTCTCGCGGTATTGTTTTGTTTTTTTGGAATTTGGAGTTTTGCCGGCGCCAGGGAGATGCCGAACGGCGCGCGCCTTTATGCTGAAAACTGCGCGGGCTGTCATGGTCCGAGCGGGGAAGGCGGCATTGATGTTCCGCCTCTTGCAGGCATGGGAGCGGAGAGCGTATTGAAAAAACTCGCCATGTACGCCGAAGGCAAGGCCGGTCCATACGCCGATCCTGAAATGGCGGCCAAAGCCAGGGCACTGACGCCGGACGAACGCGCGTACGTGGCGTATTATGCGGGAACGTTCGCCCAACCATGGAATAAATAAAGCATATTACCTTTATGCGCGCGGCTGTGCGAATCATCTGCGCTTGGCGCGGCAAGCGCATGGCGTTTCATGAACGTTGAAACAAAACCCCTTGATTCACGTCCATTTTCATGCACGCGAATGCAAGGGGTTTTATGTATGAAACCGCAGTTATGCCTGCGTTTCTCTGCGCCGGACGACAATCTTCAGGGCTGCAAAAAAGCGCGCATCGCCTCAATGGCCTGGCGGGTTCCGCCGCGCTTGCCGGAAAGATATGCGTCAAAGCGCTTTCGCACTTCTTCCCGATTTTCCGGATGAGCCGCGCTTTCAGACAGCACAAGGGCCAGCTCTTCAGGATTCGCAACCCTGCGCGCCAGATTCATGGAAAAGATTTCCGGCCCTGTCCATTCGAAATTGAACAGAGACGGCCCCACGCATGGAGCGACTCCCTGCGCCATGGGCTCCAGGATGTTTTGTCCGCCCAAAGGCGCAAGGCTGCCGCCCACGAATACGGCCTGGGCCAGTCCATACAATTCGTTCAGTTCGCCGAACCGGTCCCAGACAACGATGCTTCCGGGGCGGATATGCTCGTTGGGAGCAAGGGTAGAGGCGAGAATGGGAGCGACAGCAGGGCCGGCCAGGCGGTCATACTGTTTTTTCGTCCGGTGCATGTGCCGAGGGGCGACCACCATGCGGGCCCGGGGCATTTTTTTTCGTAAAAGTTCGACTGTCCGGGCCACGGCATGTTCTTCTTCCTTTCTGGTGGAGCCCAGGACCACGATGGGCGAATCCGGCATGTCGGGCAGATGCTCCCGCAGGGAGCCCGTGGCGGTTTGCGCGGTGATGGAATCGAATTTTATATTGAGCATGGTTCCGATTTCAGTGGAATCCGGTCCGAATATTTTTTCAAAACGCGCGGCGTCCTGTTCCGAAACGGCCAGAACTTTACGCGGCGCAATGTGTTTTGCAAAGGATTTGGGCGCAAGGGCATAGCCGCGCGCCGAACCGGGCGTCATGCGCGCGTTAAGCACAAGAACCGGAATGTCCCTCTGAGCCGCGCAATACAGCAGGCCGGGCCACAGCTCTGTTTCCAAAAGCACGATTAATCGGGGTTGAGCCTGATCAAAAGCGCGATTCATGGCTTCAGGCGCGTCCAGCGGAAAATAGCGGACGGTCGTTGTAAGCGCGTCTTTTGCATTGCCGGCGGCCTGGCGCAGGACGTCTATGCCCTGGCGGGTGCACGCGGTCAGCAACAGCCGGGGGTGGAAATCATCCATGGCCGCCAGCTCGCGCAGTATGTTTTCCACAAGCCGGCATTCGCCCGCGGAAGCTCCATGCAGCCATATATCGGCCTGAGCGTTTCCGGGGCTGGTCAATTCCGGGCCAAACCATCCCGGACCGACAAGACGCTCCGTCCATCCTTCGGCGAGCCTTTTGTTTTTACGCAAGAGGGGCTGAGCGGCTGTCCACACAGCGCCATAGACTTTCAACGCGGCAAGGAAGAGCTTATTTTGCATGATATTCCAGTCCGAGTTCAATAAGTTTCGCGATAAGTTCCTCAAAAGACAGTCCTATGGCGGCCGCTTCCTGGGGAACAAGGCTCGTGCCGGTCATGCCGGGAAGCGTATTGACTTCCAGGAGCATGGGCACGCCGTCTTCGCGCAGAATGAAGTCGGACCGGCTGTATCCGCGCAGGCCAAGCGCCCGGTGCGCGGCAAGCGCCGCCTCTTGAACCGCTTTTGCGACTGACGCCGCAACCGGAGCCGGGCAAAGTTCCGTAGCTCCGTTTTTTTGGTATTTGCTCTGATAATCAAAATATGAACCGGAATTGGGCAGGATGAGCACGGGCGGCAAGGCTTTTTCCGTTCCGGGGTTCCCAAGCACGCCGCAGGTGATCTCTTTTCCCGCGACAAGGGGTTCGATGATGACCTCATGCCCGGCGGCGAAAATCCGCTTGAGCGCGCGCATAAGCGCCGGCTGGTCGTCGGCGCGGTATAAATCCAGGCTGGAGCCGCCAATATTGCTTTTGACAAACAAGGGAAACGGCAGATTGGGGGTCCATTCCGGACCGGGCTCATGCGCCAGAAAAATCCAGTCCGGGGTGTTTAATCCCCTGTCCCGAAAAATTTCTTTGGAGGCCGCCTTGTTCAGCGCCAGAAACGAGCCGGCCGGGCCGCTTCCCTGATACGGGCAACCGGCCGCGTCGAGCACGGCCTGAACGAGCCCGTCTTCGCCTGGCGAGCCATGGAGATTGATGAAGGCGAAGTCGTGCGTTTTAGCGGCGTCCACAAGGCCATGCAGTGAGGTTACAGGGTCAAAAAAGGTTGCCTGATGACCGAGCCGGTTCAGCGCGGTTTCAATGCTTTTCGCCCCGGCAAGAGAAACGTCCCGTTCACTCGACCAGCCGCCCGCTATCAGAAGAATCCGCATAAATGTCAATTCCAATGTCTGAGGTGAAATGGCGCTCCAAAAGCGTCGCTTCCTGGTATGAGCGCTCAATAAACCAGCGGCCGCGCTCCGTGGTCCCATATCGTTCCATAAGATCTGCAAACCGTTCGTCAATGGGCACGAATGCGTCGTGCATAACGCGCTTGTCCGCGTATTGCACAATCAGGGGCCCCGGCCATTTCCGCGCGTTCAATTCCCATGGCCAGTGCACATGGAATAAAACGCATTGCGCAATGCGCGGATTTTTTGTTTGCTGCTGCACCCAGGCGGCCCCAAGTTGAGCATGGTTGCCGCCGTGCCGTATGGTGTATGGCTTTGCAATGTCATGCAAAAGCGCCGCCGCAAGCAATTCGTCCAGATTAAGGCCGATGCCCGCCTTCTGCATCTTTTTTCCAAGCCACATTGAAACCCTGGCCACCATCCGGCAATGTTCCTGAATGTGCGGCTGCATGTGTTTTTCTTCCCACATGGCCTGGCATTCTTCGACGCTGGGCGTAAAACCGGTTGCAGTCGGCGGCAAAACAGGCGGTGGAGGCAGAATACGTTCTCCCGGCAACGGATTCAAGGCAAAAAAAGCGCTACGAGGCATGAAGCGTTCCATCCTGCAAAAGGTGCGTGTTGCGTCAAGGCGGCGTCATGAGCCGCGCGAGTCATGGCCTGGTCCTTATTATTTTCGGGCCGCGCGGCTGAAGCGCGCCGTAAATATTGCGCCGGCCTGAGCCACATTTAGGGAATCAAACTCTCTGGCCATGGGAATAAACAGCATTTCAGAACAACGCCGGGCCACCCCCGGCCGGATGCCCTGTTCCTCATTGCCCAGGACCAGCACCGCGGGCAAACGCAACGGCGTTTCAAACACATCGACGGCGGTATCGGTTTTTCCGGCGCCGTATATGACGTACCCCTGTTTTTCAGCTTGTTCAAGAGCTCTGGACAGGTTTGCGACTTTGGCCACGGGAAGGCGGGCAAGAGCGCCGGCCGACGAGCGCGCGGCGGCATTCCCCAGATAGGCGCTGTTATGTTTGGGCACGATGATTCCCGCGCCGCCCAGAGCGTACAGGGTGCGCGCGAGCGTTCCAAGATTGCCGGGATCCTGGATTTGATCAAGAGCGAGAACCAACGGCAAAGGCGCCGTATTTCCGGCGTCCAAAACGTCCTGCAGGGCAACGCTTGCCACGGAACACAGACGGGCGATGACGCCCTGATGGTTTGCGGAACACATCCGGTCCAGCGCAACGGCATCCAAAAATATGAAACGGACGCCTGTTTCTTTGCACAATGCAAGAATGCGCTGAATCGCAGGGCCGCTTTTCCCGGTCCGCAGATATACGGCATCCACATTGTGCGGCGATGCTTCCAGATGTTCAAGAACCGGCTTAAGACCCGGCAGCAAAGAGGGCGCTTCATTTTGCCCTTCGTTTTGCGCCTGGCGCGGCTCTTTTTTTTCATTTTTCACAGGCGAGCCGGAATCGGGGCATCCGCCGCACGCCTGTTTGATGCGCTGCGTTTTTATCGCCCTTTTTTTTTCGGAAAAAGAACGCGGCGGCGGCTTTTTTTCAAGGCTCCGCGGTTTTTCTGCTGCTTTTTTTATGTGCAAGCTCATATCTTCTTAATAATATACTGAAAATATTGTATAAAAACTTACCTTGCCCTATGCGGGACATATAGGGTACACTACCCCGTTCCGTGTATTTTGAAAAAAATTTTAAGGAAACAGGCCTGATACCTCGTGAAGCATACTACCTGTACCGTCATGTCCGGCAGAGTCGTCCTTGCAAGCGTTTTTCCTTTGAGCAGGAAAAATTTTTTCCGCCTGCTTTCACTGTTGCTGCTTGTCGCCGTTCTTGGCGGATGCGCCGAGAAAGCGCCCGCGCCTTCCGCTTCGCTTGACCCGCCGGAGGCCCTCAGCGAAAACGAGAAGGATGAAGTCGTCGTCGATCTTCCTTATCCCCCGGCGGATGACGGGCTGCCGCTGACTCGCGAAGAGGCGATAGCGTTTTCCTATACGTCGGACTTTATTGCGCCTCTTAATGCAAAAGAACAGCAGGAAGAGGTGCTTTTGTATTTTAAGTACTTCATCCACCGCGGGCGGGACAAGATGAAAATGTCCCTTAAACGCGCTGAGAAGTATTTACCTTATGTGTTCAATGTGTTCAATGAAAAAGGCATTCCTGAGGATATCGCCTATCTCGCCATTGTTGAAAGCGGTTTCAATCCGAATGCCGTATCCCGCGCAGGAGCCGCCGGAATGTGGCAATTCATGCCCGCAACCGGGCGGCATTACGGGCTGGAGCGCAACTGGTGGAAAGACGAGCGCCGGGATCCCTTTAAGGCGACAAAGGCGGCGGCGGAATATCTGAGCAAGCTGTACGAAGAATTTGGCGACTGGTATCTTGCGCTTGCGGCCTATAATGCGGGCGAGGGGAAAATCGCGAGAGCCCTTGACGGTACGGGGGCTGAGGATTTCTTTGATCTGGTGAGCAAAAACCACATGTTGGATGAAAAAGCCCGACTCCGGGCTGAAACTCAGAAATATGTTCCCCAGCTTATCGCCGTGGTGAAGATCGTGCGGCACCTTGAGCTTCTTGGGTTTGAGCCTCTGGATTTTTCCAATGCCCATGACGTGGTTCCTTTAAGCGTGCAGGGCGGCACGAATATGGTGGGCCTTGCCAAGGCTGCAAAAATGGAATGGGCTGAATTCAGCCAGCTTAACCCCGCATATCTTCGGCAGATAACGCCGCCCGGACGTTCTTCCACCATCTACGTTCCGCAGCATCTTGCCGCCGGCGCCCGCGACTTTCTGCAAAGTCCGGAAAGCCGGTCTTTGACGGGATGGCGGCAATACACGATACGCAAAGGCGATACGCTGTCGCGTATTGCGAACAGGACAGGCGTGCCCACCAGGGTGCTGTGCGAGATCAACGATATCAATCCCAGGCGATTGCGGATAGGGGCGTCCATCCTGGTGCCCGGCGGAATGGACAAGCAGGAAAAAGGCGAGCGGGCGTCGCAGCCCGGAAAACGCAATAAGCGCGCTGTATATACGGTCGCGCACGGAGATACGCTTTACAGCATTGCCCGGAAATATGGGGTCAGCGTAGACAGCCTGCGTCAGGCCAATTCCCTGAAATCCAAAGCCGTGCTTCAGATCGGACAGGTGCTGCATATTCCGGGAATCAAGCCAAGCAGATCTCAGATGCGGCTTGCGGAGAATATTCCTTCGGAAAAGAGCAGAGTCTCATCCGCGCGCGTTAAGGAACGCCCGGCGAGCGTGAGCCGGACCAGGCATACGGTCCGCCAGGGCGATACCCTGTGGAATATAGCCAGACGGTATGATGTAAAAGTCGCTGATTTGCAGCGATGGAATAAACTTTCCGATAAGTGCGTTCTAAGGCCGGGCGATACGCTGACTATTGTACAGCAATAGAAAAGCATGGACGGCTGTTTAAAAAGCCATGGAGAGCAAGTTTTTGGCCTGATTTGGGCATGAATTGTTTTAAGTCGGCGGCCGGATGGAATGATTCCGCCGCCGCTATATGGGGCACCGGATTGCGCTTTGCGGCATAATCCGGTTTTTTTATTCGCCGCGCGTTATTTTCATGATGTGGCCTTTTGTGTTAGGCTGGCCTGAGACTGGATTTTCGAATTGCGTCCTGTAACGCAGTCCCGGTGGAATGAATATTTTTCGGGCAGTGATTTATATGCATACTACGTCGCATGCTTTTCCCATTCAGGTGGCCTTGCGCTCTTGTCGGACTTATGAGCTTGAGCGCCTTTATCCGTTGGTTGGAGAGACCCTTGCGGCAGTGGGGTTTGTCCCGCGCGGCAAACATGTGCTGGTCAAGCCCAATCTGTTGCGCGCGCATGCTTTGACATGCACGCAACCGGAAGTTGTATACGCCGCATGCCTGTACCTTTTGGATTGCGGGGCAAAGGCGACCGTGGGCGATTCGCCCGGTTTTGGAACCGCGCGCAGCGTTGCGGCCTTTATCGGGCTTCAGGAAAAGTTGCGTTTTTTGAATGTGCCGCTCGTCGATTTTACACAGGCCGCGCCTCGCGCTCTGCCGCAAGGCGGGCAAGTAAGGCTGGCCCGCGAAGCATTGGAGGCGGATTGCATACTCAGCGTGCCGCGTTTGAAAGCGCATTCCCAGTTCGGCGTGACCTGTTCCGTCAAAAACTGTTATGGATGCGTCGTAGGGATGCGCAAGGCATGGCTTCATGCGCGGCACGGCGGCAAAGGGAATGGATTTGAATCTGCAATTGCCGATATATATGGGATGCTGCCGCAGGTGGTCGCGCTTGTCGATGCGGTGACCGCGATGCACGGAACCGGGCCGAGCGCTGGAAAACCATTTGATATGGGGCTGCTTGCCGCGTCGCTATCAGCCGTTGCCCTTGATACGCAGATATATTCTCTGATTCATGCAAGGCCGGAGCAGCTTCCTTTGTGGCGTATTCTTCTGGAACGAAACGTTCCCGGAGCGCGCATTGAGGATATAATTCCCATCCTTGATTCCCCGGCCCAGTTCGCCACGCATGATTTTCAAATTCCTTCGTACTTGCTTTCAACCAGTTTTCGTCCTGTGCGCCTGATTAAAAGTCTTATTGCCCGCAAAATTGCGGAGTGGAAAGGCCGCGGCCATGAATGACGCCGCTTCGGAACAGAAAAAGGCCGCGGCGACGCGCCGCGTATTTGTGGTTACCGGCCAGGTGCAGGGCGTTGGCTTCAGGCCGGCTGTTTTTCGCATGGCGGAGCAGTGGGGGCTTTCCGGGTTTGTGCGCAATACGGCCCATGGCGTGGAACTGGAAGCGCAAGGCGCGCGGGACGCCATAGAAGGCTTTACCGCGCGCTTCCATGAGCAATTGGCCGAATTTGCGCCCATGGCCCGGATTGAGAAGTTTTCTTTTTCCGAGGCGACGCCGCGCTTTGACGAATGCGGTTTCGCCATCATCAAGAGCGAAACCGGTCCTGAGCGCGATGCGCTTATCAGCCCGGATATGGCGCCGTGCCCTGAATGTGTCGCGGATATTCTGGATGCGTCGGGCCGACGTTATCATTACCCCTTTGCCAATTGCACCAACTGCGGCCCGCGATATACCATTATCCGCGATATTCCCTATGACCGCGCGGCCACGACCATGGCCTGCTTTCCCATGTGCGCGGAATGCGCTGAAGAATTCGAAAATCCGTTGAATCGGCGTTTTCATGCGCAGCCGAACGCCTGTTCCGCCTGCGGGCCGCACATATGGCTGACGGATGACGCCGGGCGTCTTCTTGCGGAAGGGGAGCCTGGTCTTGATGCGCTGGCCGCCATGCTGCTTCAGGGGAAGATTGCGGCAATCAAGGGATTGGGCGGATTTCATCTTGCGTGCGACGCATGCGATGAAAAGGCCGTGGCCCTGTTGCGGAAGCGGAAATCCCGGCCGGCCAAACCGTTTGCGGTCATGGCGCGCGACAGCCGGGAAGCGGCGCTGCTGGCCCTGTTCGGCAAAGAAGAACAGGCCCTTCTTGAAAGTCCCGCGGCGCCCATTGTGTTGTGCCGTAAAAGAAACGATGCGCCGGTTTGCAGCCTTATCGCCCCGGATACCGACCGCATCGGCTTGATGCTGCCGTCAACGCCGCTTCACCATCTGCTTTTTGACCGGCTGGCCAGCCTTGCGCCGGGCCGGCCTCTGGCGTTGATCATGACGTCCGGAAACAAGAGCGGTCTGCCTATTGCCCTTGGAAATCGCGAGGCGTTGCGCGACCTTGCCGGGCTTGCGGATTGCTTTCTGCTGCATGACCGGGATATTCTGATTCGCGTTGATGATTCCGTGGTCCGGCGTCTTCCGGGCAACACTGGAACCGAGTTGTTCCGCCGGGCGCGCGGCTATGTGCCGCGGCCCATCGCGTTTGGCGGCCAGTCGTCAGACGTTTCGGTCATGGCGTTTGGCGCGGAACTGAAAAACACCATTTGTCTGACCAGAAAACACGACGCTTTTATAAGCCAGCATATCGGCGATCTCAGCTCGTTTGCGGCGTATGCTTTTTTATGCGAGATGACCGCCCATTTCCCCAAAATACTGGCCATACGCCCGGACGCCGTGGTCTGCGATCTGCATCCGGACTATCCATCCGCCATTTTGGCGCATGAGCTTGCCGCAAAGTACGATATCCCGCTCTTTTCCATGCAGCATCATGCCGCACATGTATACAGCGTGCTTGCGGAGCATAAGCGGATGGAAAAGACGTTGGGGCTGGCGCTTGACGGCGCCGGCCTTGGACATGACCATACAATATGGGGAGGAGAATTGCTGCTTGTGGACCCGGAATGCCCGCAACCGGATTGCGTCCGCCTTGGGCATATCGCGTCCATGCCTCTTCCCGGCGGGGATGCCGCGGCTCGCGAGCCCTGGCGTATGACTCTGGCGCTTTTGCATGCCATTGGGGAACCCATGGACGCCGTGCTCGCTTCCTGGGGGCAAAAAGCGCCGTCCGCATCGGATGCGGCGCTTTTGACGGCCATGCTGAACAAGGACGCCCTTTGCCCGCGCGCAACCAGTTGCGGCCGGCTTTTTGACGCGGTTTTCGGACTTCTTGCCGGCGAAGCCGGGGCGCTGGCGCAGGAATATGAGGGGCAGGCCGCCATACGTCTGGAAACGCTTATGGGCAATGCCATGCGTTCATATGCCGGCTGCGGATGGAATGGACATGTTGATTTGCTTCAGGATGCGGAGGGGCTTCATGTTCTGGATACGCTTGCGCTTTTCCGTCAGGCGTTCATGGACTGGAAGCGGGGAACAGCGCCGGGATTGATCAGCCTGCGTTTTCATGCCGGCCTGACCGAGGGGCTTGCCCGTTTGGTCATGGCCGGCGCAGAGGATACAGGCGTAAAAACCGTGGCGCTTTCCGGCGGGGTGTTGCAAAACAGCTATATTCGGGCGGAGTTGCCGCGCCGTCTTTGCGAACTGGGGCTTTCGCCCCTTTTGCCGCTTGAGGCGCCGGCCAATGACGGGGGGCTGTCTCTGGGGCAGGCGTTCTGGGGGGTGCGGGTTTTGGCGTCGGAACGTGGCTGTCGTTAGCTTTTTGAGTGTGTTTTTCAGAAAAACAGGGACAGGCCGTTTTGCGGTAGGCGCGGCGGAACGGGCTTATTTTTTATTTATGTAAAGGAGTCAGGCGCATGTCGGAGGATAGACTGGCCGTGATTGCCATTGGCGGGAATTCTCTTATCAAGGATGCCCGGCATCAAAGCGTTGAGGATCAATATCAGGCTGTGTGCGAAGTGGCCGCGCATATTGCGAACGTCATAGAGCGCGGATATCGCGTCGTCGTCACGCATGGAAATGGTCCGCAGGTCGGTTTTATTTTAAACCGGTCTGAAGTGGCGCGAAAATACGCGGGGATACATATCATTCCCATTGTCACGGCGGTCGCCGATACGCAGGGCTCCATCGGATATGGCCTGCAACAGGCCATAGACAACGAGTTGCGCAGACGGGGCCGCGCTACGGGAACCGTGACCGTGGTTACGCAGATTCTGGTGGATAAAGACGACCCCGGATTCCGGGAGCCTCAGAAGTTTATCGGAGAGTTCTATACGGAACATGATCTGCCGCAACTGAAAAAGCAGCATCCAAACTGGATAATGAAGGCGGATTCCGGCCGCGGATGGCGGCGGGTCGTGGCGTCGCCGAAGCCTGTGCGCATAGTGGAGCTGGATGCGGTGCGCGCCTTGCTGAAACAGGGGTTTCATGTCGTCGCGGCCGGCGGGGGCGGCATCCCCGTCATCGAAGAAGAAGGCCGCCTTCGGGGCGTTCCGGCCGTGATTGATAAAGATTTGGCGACGGCGATGCTGGCTCAGGGACTTGGAGCCCATCTGTTGTGCATTTCCACGGCTGTAGAGCAGGTGGCCATACAGTTCGGCAAACCGGATCAGAAAAATTTGGGCGTGGTCGCTCTGGCGGAAATGGAACGTTATATGCGGGACGGTCAGTTTCCGCCCGGCAGCATGGGGCCTAAGGTGGAAGGCGCTATAGCCTTTCTGAAGAACGGGGGCGAAGAAGTCATCATCACCAATCCGGCCAATCTGACCGATGCTGTTTTTAACGGCAAGGGGACGCATATCGTTCCTTAGGCGGCATGCGGCTTCATTGCTTTGCGGCGTCATGGGGCGGGCGTCGCGCGCCGGATTTTTGAACCGGACAGCCCGGTAAAGGTTGAGCGCGGCGATTATTGCAGGCCGTATTGGTATTTAACCTGCAGAGAAACGTGAATGGGATTTGGTCCCAGAATATCGGGGCGGCGGACCACGCCGCTTGCGGCATAAATGGCGCGCAGGGCTGCGGCGTCAAGTTCCGGGCGTCCGGATGTGGAAACAATCCGCGCGTCGCTGAAAGAGCCGTCGGGCCGTATGGTAAAGGCGCACAGGGCCACGCCGATAAGTCCCGTATCGCCGAAGATCAGGCGGCGGGCATGTATGGCGTTGTCCACATCTTCAAGATAGCGCAGATATGCGCGGCGTTTTTGGTTGCGCGCTTCGGTCTGTCCGCGCTCCTGGACAGAGGCGGATTGCAGGCCGGTTCCCTGTCTCATGGTTCCCTGGGTCAGGACGGATTCACGCTCCATTTCAAGCGTAGCGTGAAACGTCGGGGGCTCTTCCTGGGGAGAGCCGTGAAACAGGGTCAGGGAAAAATGCAGAAAAAGCGACAGCGCTATGCCGGTCCAAAGTCTTTCGCCGTCCGTCATGGCGGGCCCTCATTGTTCTTCCGGGCGGGCTGTGGCGACCATGAGCCGTTCCCCGCCCAGCATCCGCACTTCATCCACCACAAATATCAGGGCTTCCACCGGCGCTTTGGGGCTGGCCTTGAGCACGAGCTGCCCCGGTTCTTTTTTGAAGCCGCGCACGATATCCTGTAGTTTGTAGCGCAGAAAATCCCGCTCCACCGGTATGCCGTCGCATAGAAAGGAGCCGTCTTCCTCAAGACGCACTTCCACGATCCTTCCTGAAAGCGCTTCGCTTGAATGCGCGGCCGGCAGGTCTATATTCAATCCGCGCACGGAAAAGGCCGAAGCGACGACAAAAAATATGAGCAGGATAAAGATCATGTCCATAAGCGGCGTGATATCCAGATCGGCGCCGCGTTTTTTGCGTGAGCGCAGGTCGATCATCGCGCATGCTCCTTGTCCGTGCTCAGGACGGCATTGGCCGCTTCCGACAGGGACGCCGCCATGTTGTCCGCCCGCACCTGAAACAGGTGCAGGAAGAATAAAGCCGGTATGGCGATGCAAAGCCCGGCGGCCGTGGTGATGAGGGCCTGCCAGATGCCGCCGGCAAGCTGGTTCATATTGACCCCGGCCTGTGAGTTCGCAATCTCGGAAAACGTGGAGATCATGCCGAAAACCGTTCCCAAAAGCCCCAGAAGCGGGGCAAGGCGCGCCAGTACGGAGAGAAGGGAGAGGCGGGCTTCCAGTTTTTTTACTATGGCTTCTCCTTCGATGCGCAACGCCGCTTCTTTATTGGGATGGTCGGAAGCCATGAGCGCGGCGAAGCGGCGAAACAGGGCAATCTTGTTCAGTTCATCCAGCAAAGGCGCGGCGTCGCCCGTCGCCGCCTGCTCAAGACGTCCGGCAAAGTCTTTCGGCGGAAACGGACAGGGCAAAAAAAACAGGATGCGTTCTATTATAATGGCCGCCGCCATCACAGAGACCAGCGCCAGCGGCCACATCAGCCATCCACCCATTAGAAAGATATTCATAGGGCCTCGCTATGCCTTGTTTTTTGTATGGCGTTTTCTGTTGTTACGGAAGAAACAGGCGCAATCTGAAAGTAACGTCATCCGGCGATTTCCCGGACATGCAAGCCGGCGCCGATCAGGGCAAGACCGATTGGGCTTTCGTCAAAGGCCGGCGTTATCTCAAGGCGTCCGGCGGCGTACTGCACGATGCAAACTCCTTTGTCCTTGATGGAAATGATTCCCTTGGCGCGGCAGAGACCCGGACCGGCGTCATGCAGCAGGGCCTCAAGTTCGTCAAGCGAGACGGGATTTTCAAACTCAAGGGTTTGGGCCATATAGCCTTCTTTGGCATGGGTAAGCCCCTGTTCGCTTATATGCATAAGTTGCGGCGCATGGGAAGGCAGGCGTTTTTCTTCGTGGGCGTCTATCCATGCGTCGAGCTCCGCGAAGGGAATGTTGCCGTAGCGCGCGGGAAGCAGGAGCGCCTTGCGGTTGACAGTGCGCAGGCGGGCGGTCAATGCCTCCAGCGCGGCTTTGGAAACCATGTCGCTTTTGTTCAGAATGACGACGTCGGCCTTTTTTATCTGCGCGCGGCGGATGCCGGCCTCTTCGGGATGGGACGCATTTTCCGCCTGCTCCGGGCCGCAAAGGTCAAGAGCGTCGGCCACGGCGATGACAAGGCCGGGGGTGACGATATCGCGCAAATCGTTCAGCGCGTCCATGATATTGGTCGGGTTGGCCACTCCCGAAGTTTCCAGAATAAACTGTTCGGCGGGCATGGCGGCAATGATGCGTTCAAGACCGGGGCGCAGGCTGTCGGCCAGGGAGCAGCATACGCACCCTTCATCCAGAGCTTCCACGATGGTGTCGCCTTTTATGAGAGCGGCGTCAAGTTCCACTTTGCCGAATTCATTCTGGATGACGCCGGTATAGCGTTCGCGGCCATGCAGAAAATCCAGCCAGCGACGTAAAAACGTGGTCTTGCCGGCCCCCAGAAAACCGGTGAGCACGTGGAGCACAGGGCGCGCGCGTTGTGCCAGTTCTTTTGGCCGGTATCGGGCCGGCAAGGAGCGCAGAAGGCGCAAAATCTCGCTCTTTGGAGCAAGAGACGGGCCAAAAGCCGCCGTGAGGCTCAAGAGGGTTTCCTGTTCGTCAGGGCATTCTTCCATTCGGCCGTTGCTGTGGAAACAGAGTCTGGGCGCGCTGGCCATGCCGCGGGAAATGACGGCCTTTTCTCCCAGTTGCTGCTCTGCGGTTCCGGCAAGAACGGCAAAAAGGCGCAGAAACAGCCTGAAGGCGGGCACGTCGCATTCCGGCGCGCCGGGCTTGACCAGCCAACCGCCGTCGGCCGGAATGCCGTCGGCCGCCAGAACGCGATGCCGGGCCGGGGCTTTCACTGTAAGGGCCAGGGCGTCGCCCGCAAAGGATACATCAAGGCGAAGCTGTCCCAGATGGAAAGAACCCAGTTCCGGCCTGTCGCCGCAAAACTCGCGCACCGCGTCGGGATAAGCGGAAGACAGGGCGACGCGCAGGGCCTCTAGGGGAAAAATATCCAGGAGAGGAGATTCCGCCTGCGGAAAAACATAGAGACTGAAGAAGCCGCGCAGACAGGGCGCGGACAGAGAAAAGTCCGTTTCCTCGCCGTCGAAGCGGATGCCGAAAACATGATCGGAGCCGGCCACACGACAGGTCCAGGACGGATGCTCGGAAGCTGAGGGGCGGACGCCGCGCCAGCCAAGGGCTCTGGCGCGGGTGCGCTCAAAGTGTGCGGCCATGACCAGAGACGTGAAAATGCTGGCGCAGTCGGAAGAACTCTCGCCAAGAGCGCGCGGGAGAATTTTTTCCAGTTTCATGGCTGCTCCAGGGCC
Source organism: uncultured Desulfovibrionaceae bacterium (assembly GCA_944324045.1). Lineage (GTDB taxonomy): Bacteria > Desulfobacterota > Desulfovibrionia > Desulfovibrionales > Desulfovibrionaceae > CALUUT01. The sequence goes on from CALUUT010000113.1 coordinate 22,157, forward strand.
GGGGTATGAGAAAGGACAGGCGCATACCCCGGCCGGTTTTTTATCCGGGGAAGGTGATGATATCCCCATTGCCCAGATAGTTGGTGGTCTTGGAACGGAAACGCGCGGTTCCCTTTATTACGGGATAGCCCGCATCGACAAACTTCTGCGCGGTAATAAGGCCGGTGCAGTGATTGCAGCCCACGCGCTGCAGATTCCACTTTTTCAGACCGATGACGAGATCGTCATATTTGGGATCCCAGTCGTCAAAAGGCGAAATGTGCAGGCCGCCATACAGACCGTAGAATGCGTCCTTTTCGTATTTTAATTCCTTATGGGCCGTGTCGGCGAACAGGATAATGCCCTGGTGGCAGCAGCCCGTGATGCTCACAAGCCCCACGTCTTTAACGTTGCAGTACATGGACATTTCTCCATATACATTGAAGATGATGGGGCACTCGAATTGATACAGGGCCACGCCGGGCTGCAATGGGAAGAGGCCTTTTTTCACTTCGGTCCATTTGCCGACGTGCCCGGAATCTTTAATGTACTGTTTGCCCGGCGGATAAAAAGTGCTGGGCGTATATATGTGAATATTGGGCGCATATTTGGCGACCACGGGAAAAGCCCAGTAATGGTCCATGTGCTCGTGAGTTTGGATGAAAGCGGCTATTTCATTGTTGGCCAGCATCGTGTCGATGCCTTCGCGTTTGAAGCTTTCTTCCATCCAGTCGTAGTTCCAGCCGCAGTCAAAGAGATATTTGGTGACTTGCCCGTCCATGGCTTCGACTTCCACAAGACAGGAATAGCCGCCGGCGTTGTCCGCATCCACAGAGTTTTCTTTGGCCACCGCCCATGCGCCATGCAGATCGCCCTTTTGGATATAGGGCTTGAGCTTGGCGATGCCTTCCGCATAGGAGCCCTTGCCGATGCCCTTTCCGTTTCCAAAGGGCGCCCAGTTGAACGTATATTGGTCTACCAGAAGCCCGCCGGCGCCGCTTACGTTTTTCATGAAAATGCCGTTGTCGAACCAGCTCGTTTCCGAGATATTGGTGACCTTCACGGATTTGCATACGCCGAAATCGGTCATTTTGCGTTCTGTTTGGGGAAGAAACGCTTTGCGCATGGGGGAATAGGAGTAGAATCCCATGCCGCCGAGCATGCCGATGCCGATGCCAAGAGACGCGCCTTTCAGAAATTCACGTCTGTTCATAAGGACTCCTATTTCACCAGAGTAAAGGTTGCGCTGCAGATGGGCAGCAGCCAGACCATGAAGAAATACAGAACCAATCCGCCGACAACGCCGGCGACAAGACCGGGCGTCATGCCGGGTCTCCATGCCTGACTGGCCTGGGCGAGACGTGTTTCTTCGGCGAAATCTTCCGCGGTCTTAAGTTCGCGGCGCCAACCAGGCCAACCATCCATGAACCACCAGTTGACAAGCCAGATATCAATGAGCCAGATCATGGGAATCATGGGGAATTGCTGGGGATGCGAGAATCCTTTTTGCGTGCCCAGGAAGAAATGCGCGTATTTGTAATACAGGCAATAGATGATGATGCCGCCCGCAATCACGATGCCGGTGCGAATGAGCATATTGACGGGAGTGCTGAATTTTTTAGGCCAGTTGCCGCAGTAGAACTGAAGGAACAGACCAGGAACAAGGAAGAAAATGGCTGTTTCGCCCACATGCAGCCAGCGCCAGTCCGGCGCGGCGTCGCGGCGATGGCCGCGTATGGCTTCGCCCCATACGAGTTCCTGCATGTACCAGAAGAACAGACAAAGAGCCCAGGCTATGACGATGATGCCTGCAAACAGGGCAAGACGGCGGAGCCAGCCGCGTTTTATCAGGGTAAAGGGATACCTCTCCCAAATGCCTTCCACAAACCATACCACAACGGTGCAACACATAATCCATGCCACATGGAAGTTGGCCGACACGGTCTGCGCGAAGTTTTCCCAGTAGGGCGGGCAGATCGCGGTGAAATACTGCCATGGATAGTACAAAATGCCCATGTGGTTGTGCATGGTCATAAAATAGATAAGCAGGCTAAGACAGAATGTGCCTATCCAGATGCTCGCTCCGCGCACCGGCTGAGGCGATTTCGCCCAGGGCTGCCCTTCCAGGGCCACAATCCAGGCCGGGCTGATCCAGGAGGCGATGACCGCGAACATCATGCAGGCCTGCGCCGCATATTCGGTGGAGTAGAATTCGGTAAGGCCAAGTTTTTGAAGCTGCGCGGGATTAAAATAGGCGAAGGCAAGGTTGCCGAGCACGCCTTCAAAAAAACCGTGAATGAAAAAGATCATAAGCGCGATGGATACAAAGGTCAGCACAATCCCTTTTTGAATGGGGTGCGCGTTGCGTACCCAATCTTTTTTGAAAGGCCAGAAATCAAAAGTGTACGCCATCCAGATAAGGATGATCAGCCACCAGCGGCAGTAGTTGTAGCCCACATAGGGCGTGTAGAACCGCATGATGCCGCGCGGATCATGGAATATCCACCAGCTTATCGCAAAAAGGATTAGAGTGAAAATCAGGTTTACGATAGCAGGGATGGGGCCTCTCCATTTTTTGACAAGCTTGCGCTCTTCAAGATAAGGAAGCTGCTCTTGTTGGGACATACGCTCCTCCTTGGTCAGTCACAGTTTCCCGCTTTTTCTCCCAAGCGGGTCATGAGCCTCTTGCCTTTACGCGGTCGGACGAGCCGCGCTGTACATCGCTTTTATGATCATGGCCGCCATTTCGTTGCGGGTCATGCTCGCCGGATCTCCGCCAAGGCGGATGACCTCCTCTTTTAACAGAGCCCCTGAAAATTCCGGGGGCAGCATGGAGAAATAGTCAGGTTCGGGCGCGTATTCTTCAACGCCGTCGTCCTGTGCTCCCGACGTTTCCCGGCGCATGGCGGAAGGGTGCAAAAAGCCGCGTAGAAAACTCCGTCTGCTCAAGGTGTTCTTCGAGTTCATTTTTCCTCCGCCAGGTTCAGGTCCTGCAAAG
>CALUUT010000114.1 GCA_944324045.1 uncultured Desulfovibrionaceae bacterium
TATTCCATATGAACATATCTTAAACGATAAATCAGACAAGAAACCTGGAGGAGCGAATGAAAGGTTACGCAATGCTTGGCATCGGCAAAACGGGATGGATAGAAAAAGACCGGCCCCAGTGCGGCCCTCTTGACGCCATTGTACGTCCGATTGCCATAGCTCCCTGCACTTCGGATGTTCATACCGTATGGGAAGGCGCTTTAGGGGATCGGCACGATATGATCCTTGGGCATGAGGCGGTCGGCGAGGTTGTGGAAGTGGGCTCGCTTGTGCGCGATTTCAAACCAGGAGACAAAGTTATTGTTCCGGCAATCACTCCTGATTGGAATTCTCTTGAAGCGCAGGCCGGATATTCCATGCATTCTGGCGGGATGCTTGCCGGCTGGAAATTTTCGAATTTTAAAGACGGCGTTTTCGGCGAGTTTTTCCATGTCAATGACGCTGACGGCAATCTTGCGCTATTGCCGGATGGTCTTGACCCCTGCGCCGCAACCATGCTCAGCGATATGGTTCCCACAGGTTTCCACGGCGTCGAGCTTGCTGATGTGCAATTCGGCGATACGGTCGTCGTCATCGGCATAGGCCCTGTCGGCCTGATGGCTGTTGCCGGGGCCAACCTGCGGGGCGCCGGACATATTTATGCCGTTGGTTCGCGGCAGGTATGCGTTGACGTCGCCAGAAAATACGGCGCAACGGATATCGTGAATTACCGCGAAGGCGACATTGTCGAACAGATTCTTGATAAAACCCATGGAAAGGGCGTGGATAAAGTCGTGATTGCCGGCGGCGACGTCAATACGATGGATCAGGCCATACGCATGCTCAAGCCCGGCGGTCGCGTGGGCAACGTCAATTACCTCGGTTCCGGCGATTATGTCAAAATTCCGCGCATTGAATGGGGCTGCGGCATGGGGCACAAGTCCATCAATGCCGGATTGATGCCGGGCGGAAGACTGCGCATGGAAAAACTCGCAACACTGCTTGAAACCGGAAAACTTGATGCATCGTTGCTTTTGACGCATCGCTTCAAGGGCTTTGAAAACATTGAAGCCGCATTGATGCTTATGAAGCAAAAGCCGAAAGACTTGATCAAGCCCGTGGTGCTGCTGGAATAACGGCATTCCGGCCAGTCGGGGTTTGTCCGCAAGGAAGTAGGTATGCACGGGGAGGCGCGGCCTCCCCGTGTTTTAGCGGGCTATGCATCTCTGGGGTGTTTTTCTGATGATGCGGCTTCGTATTTCAGCGGAGCATTTTTACGGCGCAGAATTCGCCGCACATGGCGCACACCTCTTCACCGGCATGTTCGGCCCGTTTGGCGCACAGCGTTTTCGGATCAATGGCCGCACATTGCATGGCCTTCCAGTCAAGCGCCTTGCGTGCCGCGGACATGGTGTTTTCCCTGTCCAGAGCGGAGGCTTTTCCCATAGCGACTTCGCCGGCATGAGCCGCGATGCGCGAGGCTATAACGCCGGCGCGAACGTCGTCCAGGTCAGGCAGGGTCAGGTGTTCAGCGGGAGTTAGGTAGCAAAGAAAATCCACGCCGGCGCGTACAGCCAGAGCGCCGCCTATGGCGCCCGCTATATGGTCATAGCCGGGACACGCATCAACAACCAGAGGGCCAAGCACATAAAGCGGCGCGTTATGGCACGCTGTTTTTATGCCCCTGATCTGCGCTTCCACTTCGTTCATGCGAACATGCCCCGGACCTTCAACCATGCACTGAACGCCGGATTCAAGTCCGGTCCGCGCAAGACGTCCAAGCATAATCACTTCATCCCACTGCGCCGCATCGCCCGCATCCGCGCCTGCGCCTGGACGCAGACCATCGCCAAGAGACAACGTGACATTATGCCTGCGCGCGCATTTCAGGATGCGCTCATATTCTGTAAGCAGGGGATTTTCTTTTTTATTGGCGCGCATCCAGCGCGCGAGGATGGAGCCGCCGCGCGAAACAATGCCCATGACGCGGCCGTTTTGCTCGCTGGCCCAGGCCGCGCCGCGTTCCGTGATGCCGCAATGGACAGTCATGAAGTCAACGCCCTGTTCCGCCTGGCTTTCTATTTCGTCAAAAAGCTCTTCCGGCGAAAATTCGGCCGGATCCTTGCCCGCGTCAATATATCGTTGGGCTACGGCATACAAGGGGACGGTGCCTATGGGACGGCGGCAGGCGTCCAGCATGGATTGGCGGATATTCCGCAGGTCGCCGGCAATGGACAAATCCATAATGGTGTCGGCGCCGGCTTCAAGGGCCGCTGCAAGTTTGCGTAATTCGCCTTCTTTGTCATTGCGCAGGGGAGACGTCCCGATATTGGCGTTTACCTTGACTTTGGCCGGCTGGCCCACGAGCAGGGGAAGCACGTCCCGGTGCGCGGGGTTTCCAAGAAGCACCATGCTTCCTTTTTCCAGAGCATGGGTTATGATTTCGGGCGAAAGATGTTCCTCTTGGCACAATGTTTCGCAATGACGTTTCAACAGATGCGACAACGCGGTGTTTTTTGAAAAAAGAGACATTCGGCATCCTTAGCAAGGACGCGTCATACAGACCAGGGTGAAACCGGGCGACGCATCATCCTGAAGGCGTTTCAGGCGTAATGCAAAAGAATATCCTGGCCGTCAAAACGCGGCGACGGACGCAGGGCGTCAAATACGGCAACTATCCCTACGGCAGTATGAACTGCGTCAGGTTCAAAGGGTCTGGGAGACATTCCCACTCTCAGCCCGCTATGGGACCCCCCTTAGTTTGCCGAAACGATAAACCATAGTTTTTTTTCATGCAATGGCTTTTTGCGCCATGAAATCCGAGGCGGTTTGTCCCAAAATGCGGCGCAACAGTTTGTTTTGAGCCAAATTAATTATTAAGGTATGGCCTGAGCCGGCCTGATTTTTCCTGAAAGGCGCGGCGCACAGAGTATGAATGGAAGCCGGAATTTTTGACATCCTCCCTTTGTATTCTCCTTTTACTATTTTCGAGAGCCGATGTAGAAATATTATTTTGCATTATTTTGGAGGATTTTTATGAAGGCGTTATCAATTAAACAACCAGGGGCCTCACTTGTTGTAACCGGACAAAAAACAGTAGAGTGCCGGACGTAGAAAACAAACTATCGCGGGCCGCTCTTGATCTGCTCAAGCAAAGGCGACGTTTCCCTGGAAGACAGGGACGCGAAAGTTATTTTACCCGGCGGCATGGCGTTAGGCGTTGTCGAACTTTTAGATGTGCGCCCTATGATCAAACCCGACCTGGAACCGGCCTTTTGCCCGAACATTGGTACGAAGATGCCTTAAAAGGCTATGCCTGGCATATACGCCCGCTTTATGCGGTTGTTCCGCGACCCGTTAAAGGGAAACTCAATCTTTTTAATGTAGATATCGAGTTAGAAAAAATTCCTGACCATATTCTTGATCATTATGAATATTTACGCTTTATGCAGGGCTTTGATTATCTTACTAAAACCCTCTAAACCCTCAGTTTCCCGGCCAGCACACGGCCATTTGCGAAGCTTTTCCAATCGGGGATACCCAAGTTAAGAATGGCCCTTTCCTGTGTGTCGCTCGTACATACTACAGTAAAGTAAACAGTTATGGCCGTTTCGCAGGAAAACGGCCATAACGGAAAAAGAGAATGCAGAGTTCCGGATAGGAAGTCGGAGGCCTAATAGAGACCGGCCGGCTTATCCGTCATGCTGATGTAGATATTTTTGACTTGAGTATAATGGTCAAGCATCATCTTGTGGGTTTCACGGCCAATGCCTGATTTTTTATAGCCGCCAAACGGCGTATGCGCCGGCAAGGCGTTATAGGTGTTGACCCACATGCGGCCTACGTTGACGGAGCGCGCCACGCGCATCGCGCGATTCAGATCATTGGTCCAGACGGCGCCGGCGAGGCCGTATTCGCTGTCATTGGCCATTGCTATAACTTCTTCCTCATCTTTGAACTTGATGAAGCAGGCGACCGGGCCAAAGATTTCTTCCCGCGCCACACGCATGGAATTGGTCACATCCGCGAGGATGGTGGGTTCCATGAAGTTTCCTTTATCCAGACCCGGTCCGGAGGCGCGTTTCCCGCCCACAGCGACGCGCGCGCCTTCCTGTTTTCCAATTTCCACATAGTGCAGAATTTTTTTCAATTGAGATTCGTTGATCTGACTTCCCATCTGGGTGTCTTTTTCCCAGGGAAGCCCCACTTTTACTTTGGAAAAGGCCTTGACGCAGGCGTCAAGGAATGCATCATAGATTTTTTCATGGACAAATACCCGTGAGCCTGCGCAGCATACCTGTCCCTGGTTGAACAGTATGCCAAGTTGGACGCTTTCAATGGCCTTGTCCCATGAGGCGTCGGGGAAAATGATGTTGGCGGATTTGCCGCCTAATTCGAGGGTGACGGGTATGATATGCTTGGCGGCGGCATGGGCGATGTTATAACCGATTTCCGTGGATCCGGTAAAGGCGAGCTTGTCAAATCCCGGATGTTCCAGCATGGCGTCGCCCGTGGTGGCCCCGCGTCCGGTAAGGACATTGACGACGCCGGCGGGAACGATATCGGCCATAAGCTTGACCAGTTCAAGAAGGCTTAACGGCGTTGCGGAAGATGATTTGACCACCACGCAGTCTCCCGCGGCCAAAGCGGGAGCGAGTTTCCAGGCCGCCATGAGAAGCGGGAAATTCCAGGGAATGATTTGCCCGACCACGCCGATGGGCTCCCTGAGAATGATGCTCATGGTGTCTTTATCAATCATAGTGGCGGTGCCTTCTTCAGTGCGAATGGCGGCAGCGAAATATCTGAAGTGGTCTGAACTTAATGGAACGTCAATATTAAGGGTTTCTCTGATTGGCTTTCCATTGTCCAGGGTTTCCACCATTGCCAGATGCTCGGCATTGGCGTCAATCCGGTCCGCGATTTTCAACAGCAGGGCTGAGCGTTCAGCGGGCGTTGAATGCTTCCATGCGGCGAATGCCTTTTTGGCGGCATGAACGGCGCGGTCGACATCTTCTTTTCCGGCGTCGGCGCATGTGGCGAGGATATCGCCGTTTGCCGGGTTTTTGGTTGTGAAGGTCTTTCCATCCTGAGCATCCGTCCATTTTCCGTCAATAAATAACTTGTACTCCGGGCTGATATGCTGTGACATAGCTTTCTCCTGTATTGTAAAATAGATATACAAATCAATTAACGCATGGGGATGCCGTCGCATTGTTTACAGGCAATAAAGCAACATGATTTGAGAGAGTATTTTCAGACGCTAAAAGCGTGTGCTCCATGATGCGCAATGGCGGCAACTCACAATTTTCAATGTTTAGATACTATAAATATCCGGCTTCGTCTATTTTATGAACTTATTCACAATGTCGGTATAGTGCGCCGCAGTTGAAGGTTTGATTTGTCTTGAAAATCAAAAAATATAGCGCAAAGTGTTGCTTTTCGGTAAAGAAAAAGGGATATTTCCAAATGGATTTGTATTCTTTAGCCAGGTTTTATGTATGGCGTATTGTATAACCCGTCAAACTGTGAGGATACTCAATGGCTACCGTAACTTGCCGTTACTTGGGAGATTTGCGTGTGGAGTGCGTTCATGAAGCAAGCGGAACGACGATTATTACCGACGCGCCGCTTGACAACCATGGAAAAGGAGAAGCCTTTTCGCCAACGGACTTATGCGTGACCGCGCTTGCTTCATGCGCCATGACTATTATAGGGATACTCGCCCAGAATCATGGGATTGACGTGTCCGGAACTCGTATTGAAGTCTCAAAAGTCATGAGTCCCAAGCCTCCACGAAAAATAGGCCGCATTGAAGTGATTTTCCATATGCCGGCGCGTTCCTACTCTGATAAGGAAAAACAAATGATTGAGCGAGCCGCTCATACCTGTCCGGTGCATTTGAGTCTTAATGCAGATGTGGAACAGGCCTTTGTTTTTAACTGGGCGCATTGATCTCGCGCTGTCGCTTTTGCGGCGGCAATTTTTATATGACCGCATTTCAACGCTATTTCATATAAAAGCATATGCGGCATCATCCGCAACACCTTAAATCAAAACGCAAGGGCCGTTTTTCAAAAAAGAGGGCCTTTGCGTTTCAATTTTTCATGCATGCCGGTCAAGGCGGCTGCTTTGTTCGCCCAACAGGCGTTCATACACGCACGCCAGAATTTATGGATGAAGTATATTTAATATATTGAAATAATTATATAATTTTATTATTGTTACGTTTTTTAAAATCGTGTTACTAAAGACGAACACTACTTTTGCGTTTATGGTTCGCTATAAGCCCCGTATCATGCTTCATGGAAGGTTTGCCATGCATATTTCCGAAGGAGTTCTTGCCCCTGCGGTTCTTGGCGGAGAAGCCGTGTTGGCGGCTGTCGGGATTGCGGTGGGACTGCGCCGGCTTGATTATAGCCGCCTTATGACTGTAGCCATTTTATCCGCTGCGTTTTTTGTCGGCTCATTAGTTCATGTGCCTGTTGGTCCTGGAAGCGCGCATCTTATTCTCAACGGCTTTCTTGGCATCATTTTGGGATGGGCGGCATTCCCGGCAATTTTTGTCGCGCTGCTGCTGCAGGGAGTTTTGTTCCAATTTGGCGGCATTACCGTGCTGGGCGTCAATACGTTCAATATGGCGTTTCCCGCGGTCGCGTGTTGTTTCATCTTCAGGCCGCTGCTGTCCAGAGGCGGAAACAGCATGAGAATCGGCGCATTTTGCTGCGGAGCGTTATCCGTAGCTGGAGCGGGTTTTCTTACTGCCGCGGCTCTGGCCGTCAGCAATGGCGGTTTTACGCGCAGCGCTCAGATGCTATTTTTGGCGCACATTCCCGTTATGGCGATTGAAGGGATGATCACCATGTTTGCGGCTGCATTTATTGCCCGGGTCAAACCTGAAGTTTTCCTTTTCTCACGATAGAGGCTGTTCGCCATCTTGCCGGGATACCAGTTTCCCTTCATGGCAACCGCGTATTGGACTTGTTTTAGATCATGCTCGGAAAACAAATGGTTTAATACATGTGTGACACGCCGTTTTTACGGGAAGTTCCCTTTCTTTGCAGGATTGACCCCAGATTTCGCATCGTCGTGGCGACAGCATACGCAATTGCTTTGGCTGCTATCCAGAACCTTCCGGCCGCCTGCCTTGGAGTCGTTTTTGCGTTTGCGCTTTTGCTTCTTGCACGGCCCAATCCCGGGGCAACGTGCAAACGCCTTGCAATTATCAATATTTTCATTGTGTTTCTCTGGATTACCGTGCCGCTGACCATGGGCGGGGATTCCATCGCTGCGTTGGGTCCCTTTCATGTCAGCCGGGCAGGAATCTTTCTGGCGCTGCTTGTCGCTCTAAAATGCAATGCCATAGCGTTTGTTTTTATTGCTCTTGTGGCGCCAATTACTATTTCAGTATTGGCTCATTCCCTGGAGCGTTTGCGCTTTCCGGCGAAACTGGTTTTTTTGCTTCTATTTGCATACCGCTATATTTATGTTATTGAAGAAGAATGGAAGCGGCTTTATACGGCGGCCAAATTACGCGGATTCAGGCCCAAAACAAATGTGCGCACCTATGGCGTGCTGGCCAACATGCTTGGAATGGTTTTTGTCCATAGTTTTGAACGGTCCGCGCGGGTTTATGAGGCCATGCAATTGCGCGGTTTCTGCGGGAAATTTCGTTCCATCGCCTTGTTTCAGTCAAGGTTGCGTGATTTTGTTTTTACTGGAGCCGCCGCCGCAGCTTTGGGAAGCATCATTTTGTTGGACATTTTTCCGGGAAAATTTCATGGTTGAGCCTCCGATAATAGCGCTTGAGCATATATTTTTTTCCTATACGGAACAGACGCCTTTATTTGCCGATATATGCTTTGCGTTCAACCGTGACGATAAGATCGGTTTCTTTGGGCCAAACGGCAAAGGAAAAACAACGCTGTTTCGCCTGATTGTAGGGCTCATAAAACCGGAAAAAGGTCAGGTTTTGTTTCGCGGGGTTCCGGTTCATACGGAAAATCAATGGCGGGAATTGCGGTGCGCCGTCGGCTTTGTGTTGCAAAATGCCGACGATCAGCTTTTTTGTCCCACTGTTCTTGATGATGTGGCCTTTGGACCGCTCAATTTGGGCCTTGCGCCTGACGAGGCAAAAAAGCGGGCGCTTGAAACGCTGAAAACCCTGGGGCTTGAAGGGCTGGAAAATCGATTGACGCATACTCTTTCAGGAGGCGAGAAAAAACTTGTATCGCTGGCGTCCGTGATGTCCATGCGCCCGGATGCGCTGTTATTGGATGAGCCGACGAACGGCCTTGACCCCGAGGCGAAAGCGAGGCTTGTCGCAATTTTGAAGAATTTGCCTACCGCGCGGATAACTATTTCTCATGACTGGGATTTTTTAATGGAGATATCTCATTCGTTTATGACTATCAACAACGGAAAACTCATTGACGTTGATTCGGACTTTTTCATGCGCCCGCCGCATATATATTGAATGTTGTTTCTTGCAGATATTTCAGTGACAAAGGACGGGATTGCCAGACCCGTCAGCAGATTGACGCAAACAAAAAAGCATCGCCTTTTATTGTCGAAGCCTCAGGGGCGCCTTTTAGAAGAAAAAGGCCCTCATAAGAAGTACAAGCAATGCATACCATACATTTTGGACGCTGGTTTGGGGCGCTATATCGCAAAACGCAAACCTATATGAAGGAATCATTTAAAGAATTGGGGCTTGGGTTCAGCGATTCCATCGTGCTGGTTACAGCGTGCATACATGAAGGCATAAGTCAGGATGAGATTTCCTCAAAGCTTGCCATTGATAAGGCTGTGACCGCAAAAAGCATAAAGAATCTGGAAGGCAAAGGCCTTATAAAGCGTGAGACGCACAGCGGCAATCTGCGTATGAAAAAAGTTTTTCCAACGCCGGATGGACTTGCGATGAAAGAGCGCATCGACCATTTCGTCGCGATGTGGAATCGCGCCATAGTGCAAGATCTGAATGAAGAGGAGCTGAAATATATTTTTCCGGCTTTGCGAAAAATGGCGCTTACCGCGACAAGCATCAATATCGAATCCTTTCTGTATGAACGCCGTTCCATCACCTCAGACGCTCCTTATCCGCACTCAGAAAATGTATGAACGCGCCCGTTTTCAGCCATGCGCATGGCGAAAGCAAAACCAGCGTCATGCTCTTCAACCGGGCGCGTTTTACAGGGCTTTGCACCATATGCGCCTTGACCATTCAGTTTTTGCGGATCCGGCCTTAATTTACGGACTCCGCTAAATCGAGACGTTTTTCCGGCAAAGCGGGGCGCGTATATGAACGGGTTGCCCAAAAAATGGCGAGAGTCGCCATCATAAGGCATATCAAAGCCCCGGCTACTGAATAGCGGATTCCCATTTCAGATATGAAAATGCCGCAGAGCGCCGTGCCTATGGCTGTTCCGGAATTCGCCGAAGTCAAAAAGAGTCCGTTGGCGAATTCGGGCGCTTCAAGCGCGGAGTTCGCAATCATATATTGGCCGTTATTATTGGCAAGGCCGGTCAGAATGCCAAAGAGCGTCACAATGCTCAGCATGGGCGCCAGACGGTCTCCCAAGGCAAACAGCAGCATCAAAACGGCCGCCAGAGCGAAGGGCGTCAGCCTGATTGTCCGGCGGGCGTCAGCCGCAAGCAGTTTTCCAGCAAGAATGTTGCCGACGATGCTTGCCGCTCCATAGATGAAAAGCATTATGCTGATAAGTGTGAAGGGAAGTTCCGTAACGCTTTTGAGGTAGTTCGAAAGATAACTGAAAAAGCCGAATACCGTGCCGTTCGTAAAAATGACGGCGCTCACGGAGTGCCACAGGACAGTTTTTTTCAGAACGCGCAACTGTTCGCCATAGGAAAGGCCGCTGCGGACGGGCATGGACGGGATACAGAAAATTGTAGCCAAAAAAACAAAACCGTTCACAGCGGCAAAGAAAAGCATCGCCATGGCGTATGAGGCTTCACTGGCAATAAAGCTGGCGGCGGGAACGCCCAGCACCATTCCCGCGGAGACGCCGATGAAAACCTTGGCTATCGCCTTGGGAGCGTCTTTTTTGTCAACGGAAGCAGCGGCTACGGTAAAGGCCATAGACACATAGACCGGATGAAAAATCGCAGGAATGGCCCGCGCAACCAGTAGAACGGTAAAACTCTCCGTAAGCATTGAAACAACATTGCTGGCAATGAATATGCCAAGCGTGAGCAGCATAACGGCTTTGCGGTTAAACCTTGCGAAAAGCATGGGAGTGATTGGGCCGCATACCGCAATCATCAATGCGAAAATCGTCACCACCCACCCGGCCTGCGGCACAGTGACCTGAAAGGTTTCAGCAATCAGGGGCAGCATGCCGATAACGCCCATTTCGGTATTCAGAATTCCGAATACCCCGAATGTCAAAATAAAAACAAGCAGTCCGTTTCCGGCGGTTGCTTTTTCCTTCATGATGCGCTCCTTTTTTCAAAAATATTTGTGGTGCAATACATATTGTCTGACGGACTTCTGTGTTTCTGTTTTATAGATTCAGTATCTAATTATAGTAAATACTTATATCAAATATTATGGTATGCTAAATTGTAATATCATATTTTTGCACTCATATGGTGATGCATGAATCTTCATGATATCGTCAGCGAATCATGCGGAGTTTTATGCGTAAAAAAAGCGAAGCGGCATCAAAGCCGCTTCGCTCGTAAAAGGAATTGAGGCGGAGTTTACAGGTTGGCAGTAAAGAACGCTTCAATCGCATCAAAGGGAATGATATCCATCCTGTCATACAGGTCGGTATGGTTGGCGTTGGGGATAATCAGCAATTTTTTATTGTCGCCGGAAAGTTTTTTAAAGGCGTCTTCGCTGAAGTAGCGTGAATGGGCCTTTTCTCCATGGATGAGCAGTACGGCATTGCGTATTTCGCCTGCATAAGCCAATATGGGCATATTCATGAAGGAAAGAGACGATGTGGCGTTCCATGCGCCATTGGAATTGATGGCGCGGGGATGGAAGCCGCGTTTTGTTTTATAATAGTCAAAATAGTCTTTGACGAATTGCGGCTCATCGCCTTTGAGGGTTTCGGGAAGACCCGGCGCCGGCGCAAAGGAACCGGACAGCGCGTCTTTGGTGCGCTGTTCGTTTAAGCGTCTGCGGGCTTCATATCGTGCATTGGCATCCATGGAATCAAAATAGCCATTGGCGTTCACCCGGCTCATGTCATACATGGTTGATGCGACCGTCGCCTTGATGCGCGTATCCATCGCCGCCGCGTTCAACCCCATGCCGCCAAAACCGCAGATGCCGATAATACCGATGCGGTTTGCGTCCACGTTGTCCAGTGTGACAAGAAAATCCACTGCCGCGCTGAAATCTTCAGTATTGATATCAGGAGATGCCACATTGCGCGGTTCGCCGCTGCTTTCGCCCGTATATGAGGGGTCAAACGCAAGGGCCAGAAAACCGCGTTCGGCCATGGTCTGAGCGTATAAGCCAGATGCCTGCTCCTTTACCGCGCCGAACGGACCGCTTACAGCAATGGCCGCCATTTTTTCCGGGGCGTTTTTGGGGATATACAGGTCCCCCACGAGGGTGATGCCGTACCGGTTTGGGAAAATCACTTTTCGATGATCAACTTTGTCGCTTTTCGGGAATGTCTTGTCCCAGTTTTGTTCCAGCTTCATTTCCTTGCCGTCCTTTGCGATGATTGTATCAGAAAGAGTGTTGTCGGCCGCCATTGCGTTTCCTGCAACAGCCGTCATGCCCACGAGAATTCCTGCCGCCAGTTTTTTGCTCATATTCATGGTATCGTCTCACTTTTCAAAAAGTTCTACGAGAATTCTTTTCCCATGTTTTTACACAGGCGCTATATGATAGCAAATACTTATATCAAATATGATGATATATAAATAAAAAATATCACAACTTGGAAGACAGCCGCGCAAAAGAGAAGCAGCATACGGCAAATCAATATTCGTCTACTGGGCGTTGCGCGGCGGGCAGCATATAGTTTCTGCTGTAATATTGGGAACATATTTTGATAGTGTATGAAATGCTTAAAAAATATTTCTTCATATTTGATATAGGTATTTGCTGTTTATAAAATGACAGATATAGAGTGGGTCAGGCAGGAGGAAGTAATGTGTTTGAGACTCAATTTGCGGTTATGCGCAACTTGCATGATGCGGGATGCGACGTCCGGACCAGAGAAAAGTTTCTGGAATTGTATTCAGGAGGAAAGATTGAAGAAGGAGTGCGCCTGTTGCGGCAGCATAAGAAAGCCTTGCTTGATGATCTTCACGCAAGCCAGAAGAAAATTGACTGTCTTGATTTCCTTATATTTAAGCTGCAGCGTAAAATCTAGTAAATAAACTCCTGTTTTTTTCTGTATACGGAATGAAGCGTCGCAGTTTTATTGCGACGCTTCATTCCGTAGAAAGGGTTATGTAAAAGCGGTTACACTGGAATTTTGGGGAATAACGCTTTGGCGTTCTTCCAGGCTATCTTTTGTTTTTGCTCTTCTGTAAACGTCTTGGAAGCAAAGATTAAATCCGCCTGTTGTTCAATGACAGGAATGGGGGTAAACGGCCAGTCTGTCGCGTACACAATATGACTGTGCTCGACCACTTCCATGACGTCAGGGATCTGACGCAGGCCGGATGCGCCGGCGGAATCAAAATAAAAACGCTTATACACGTCATAGATGTTGAAGTCCGGCGGAACAGCGCCGATTTTTGTCAGCACGGGCATAAAGGAGTCGATGCGGTCCACCACATACGGCAGCATGGCGCCGCAATGCGGAAGCAGGAAGGTGATATCCGGATATTTGGTCAGATAGCCTTTCAAAATAATGTCAACCACTGTGCGAGTCGTATCGAAAAAGAATTCCATCATGGGGAAAGGCAGTTTTGCCCCTGGAATTTCCGGAACGCAGCCCGGCTTGTTGGGATGGAAGGTCACCAGAGCCTTGCGTTTATTCAGTTCCGCAAAAACAGGCTCAAGCAAAGGGTCTCCCATATAAATGCCCTTGGTATTCGTGGGCAGCGTAAAGCCCCATGCATCAAGAACATCCATGGAGTAAGCAATTTCCGCAATAGCGTCTTCAACTTCTGGAACAGGCAACGTGGCAAGAAAAGCGAATTTGTCAGGATATTTTTTTACGCACTCCGCCACAAGTTCGTTGCCTTCCCGAACAAGCTCTCTGTTTATCTCTCTTGTGCTGAAATTGATGTGTGGGGATGAAAAGGACATAACTGTGAACGCAATATTCATGCGCTCCATGAATTCCAGATGCAATTCTTCCGACCATTGCGGCATGGGAAATTTATCCGGGTTGCCGCCCAAATATTTTTCCATGGCGTCGCTATAAAATTTGGGTACAGGATGGGCATGAACATCAATTTTTTTATAATCGCGATAGCTGCTCATGAGACCTCCAAAAGAAAAGGTGTATTGGTTGGCGACAGTAGGTAGTTTGTTGTTTAAATCAACTGTTGATATAGTCAACAAATAAGGTATAAAGTATATGATGTCAAGTTTTTTGGCATAATTTGTGAAAACGGAAAAAATCGGAATGCAGCCAGCATATTTTATTTTTTCATAATTTTTACGGTAAAAGGTTTATAGATGGTAGTTTTGGATTATATTGAAAATATAAAATAGTTATAATTATATATAAATACATATCTAAAATTATTAAATATTTTTATTATATTATGATTATGTTGCAATATAATGCAGAAAATTGCTATTTAATATCTGACTATGCATTTTTATTGTGTAAATAAAAATTAAAATATATAATGCAATGGACAATATTCGTACTTTTTTCCAAATACATCCGGGGACAAAGTTGGATGTCGGACGAGATGGAGGGTGTCATGACGGTGGGCACTGTCGTGCTGGCGCAGGCGACCATGTCTTTGACCGTCTTGTGGAGGGGCCATGTCGTCAGGAGGAAAGGGGGTTGCTTTTTTACATGCCTTTGCCCCTGCGCGGCTGCATAGTGGGCAGTGACACGGCCCCTGGAACATCATATCGCTACAGTTGCTCGATGGGGTGGCCACGCCAGGCATTGTCGCGCCCATCTTTTACAAGGCGGCGGGGCTCCGCTGTAAATTGACCATTCAAGGTGCAGGCGCCGCCTTCAGCAATGCTTACGGCGGTCTTTTCGCGCGCCACACCGGCTGCAGCGGCGCTTTTTTGGGCACTGGCGGCTCCATGCGCAGGAATTGCGCTGTTCACATTGACCGCGTTTTTTTCTCGCCCTGCGCCAGGTACTGAGAGAGTAAGTCGAGTTGCTCCTCATATAGTGTATTTTTCGAACAGCGTAACAGTACAGCATGCCGAATCGTTTTTAATCAGTACACCGGAAGGTCGGGGCTGTGCCGTAATGTTGAGAGCTGATTCATTCATTGTCGATTTCATATGCCGGATATTCAGGCCAGCGAGCCTTCAAGCATTTTGTCGGCGGAAGGCGCGATGCAGCTCATCCGTATTTGGGCAGCAGAGCAGGCTTCCCGTGTTTTCACGGAAAGTTGGGGACAGGTTCCAAAGGGCAGTCATTTTTTACAGCTGTGAAAGCAATAGCTGACGCGCCAGATGTTCACTCAATTGGACGCAATGCATAAAAAAGAGCTTTGCCGTCAAAATTTGCGGTTTGGCTGCGCGCAAGGCGGCGTCCATGAGAAGGAAGGGGCAAGAACATGGGGAGCTCCAGGCAAGGGTTTACATATCCCTAAGAATCCCCCAAGCTAGGGCATCTCTGGAGTTTTTGACCGCGTCCGAACAAACGCTTTTACCCAATCCCGTGCTTGGAATGGTCGGCAGGATTGTACGGAACCAGGCTTATAATATGGCGGAGAGGGTGGGATTCGAACCCACGTACCGGCTCATCACCGGTAACTCGATTTCGAGTCGAGCGCGTTACGGCCGCTTCGCTACCTCTCCAGTCAAATGCGCCTTTCGCCTCATAGGCTATTTTGCTTTTTGATGCAAGCCCCAGAACGTCAGTTTTCGTTTTTCAACAATTGCCGTGCTCTGTTCAAAGCGGCGCTGAGATCCGGCAGGATGTTTTCATTTGAAATCTTTTCCAGCATATGCGCTCTGCGCATGACGACTTCCGAATGTTCATTCAATCCGCATATGAGAATGGTTGCGCCTTCGGCCCGCGATTTGCGGATGAGCTCATCCATGACAAGAAGGGTTGTCGCATCCAGACTGATGGCCCGGCCCATCTGCAAGACAAGCACCCGCGGATGCTGTTTCAGGCTTTTTGTTATAACCTTCAGCTTTTGAGCCGCTCCAAAAAATAGCGCTCCGCTTATGCGGAACACCAGCACATCTTCAATCGGTTCGACATATTCCTTGATTTCATGCGTAACGGCATCTTCCTTTTTCACTGTTTCCTTCATAGGCTCGACTTTTACATCGGACTGAACGGACATATGCCGGATAAAAAGGACGCATGCGACAATCATGCCGGCTTCCACAGCCACAGTCAGGTTGAAAATCACCGTCAGAAGAAAGGTAAGCAGAAAAACAATCGCGTCGCTGCGCGGATAGAGGCGCAGACGTTTGAACTCTCCCCAGTCAGCCATGCGCATGGCCATGACAATAAGAATCGCAGACAGTACAGCCAACGGAACATATTTGGCAAGAGGCGCGGCCAGCAACATAATGAGCAACAAAGTTATTGAGTGAACGATGCCGGCGACAGGCGTTTTTCCGCCATTGCGGATATTTGTCGCTGTTCTGACGAGCGCGCCGGTTGCGGGCAGGCCGCCGAAAAACGGAGTGACTATATTGGCTATGCCCTGGGCCATGAGTTCCTGATCGGGATTGTGTTCGTCGTCAATCATGCCGTCAGCCACAACAGCGCACAAAAGGGATTCCACTGCGCCAAGCAGCGCTATTGTAATCGCCGGACTGAGCAGATACTGAAAGGTATTAGCATCAAAAGTGGGCAGGGTGAATGCGGGCAGAGAACTTGGGATGCCGCCGAAGGTTGATCCAATTGTGGCGACAGGAAGATTGAAAAGCCCGGTGGCGATGGTTGCCAGAACC
This sequence comes from uncultured Desulfovibrionaceae bacterium, assembly GCA_944324045.1. Lineage (GTDB taxonomy): Bacteria > Desulfobacterota > Desulfovibrionia > Desulfovibrionales > Desulfovibrionaceae > CALUUT01. The sequence goes on from CALUUT010000114.1 coordinate 16,037, forward strand.
AGCACGACAATTGGTCCGGGCAACATGCGTGCCAGTTTTTTAGGCCAGAAGGCTATGGCAAAGAAACAAAAAGCAGAAAGAATCACTGTTACAGGGTTAATGGTATGAATATTGACATAAAGCGCCTTGAGCGTGGCAAAAAATCCGGCTTCATTTTGCCCGAAGCTCATTCCGAAAAAATCCTTGAGCTGGGTAAGCATAATAAGCACGGCAATGCCTGCGGTAAAACCTGTTATAAGCGGGTAGGGAATAAAACGAATTATAGCGCCAAGACGGAATAGGCCCATGAGAAAGAGCAGGATTCCGGCCATGATGGTGCAGATGATAAGCCCCTCGACGCCGTATTGCTGCACGGTTTCAAAAATTAACACGATGAATGCGCCGGTTGGGCCGCCAATGGCCACACGCGAGCCGCCAAAAACGGAGATAAGAAATCCGGCGATAATCGCGGTGATAAGGCCGGCTTCGGGTTTGACGCCGCTTGCTATGGCAAACGCCATGGCAAGCGGCAGGGCGATAATCCCCACCAGCACGCCGGAGCTCGCATCGGCGGTGAATGTTTTAAAAGAATATCCCTTCAGCGCATCCAGTATTTTAGGATGAAAAATATGTCGCATACATGCCTCTTTTTTGCATCTTTGATAAAAATTTTATTTTTGATACGTTTAAAAAATTTTATTATAGACTATTTCAAAAACTATATTTGCATTTCAGCTCCATTTTTACCTTCTTTAAGAGAAAAAAGCTTTCAAGACTCTTGATTAAGAGTATTGAAAGCCTGTTTCCGTGAAACACGGATGGTTTAATATGTGGATAATCTTAAAAGGTCAATGGATAAAAAACGTCATTTTTTTAAATTAATAATTTTTTGTTTGAGATATGAGAAAACGGGACGGCAACAAAGAATAAAGAGGGGAAGCCAGCATCCTGGCTCCCACCTTTAGTATTCCATCTCTGTATAGGAGGGCGTTTTATGGAGACAGCGCGGAGGGTTTGTAAAACGCGGTAAAGCTATTCAAAGCTGATACCTTCCGGCATTTTATGAAGAAGCTTGCCTGTGGCGGTGTGCGGCAATTCTTCCACAAATTTATACAGGCGCGGACGCTTGTAGGGGGCAAGCAGAGGATGATCCATGCAAAATTGCTTGAGCTCGCGTTCCGTCAGGCTGGGATCAAGGGCCTTGATAAGAGCGACAACAATTTTACCTCGTCTGGAGTCAGGAATGCCCAGCACCAAACTTTCAGCCACTTTGGGATGTTCGTTTAAAATGGCTTCGACCTGTGTAGGATAAATATTTTCGCCAGCAGAAACGATCATGTCGTCTTTACGGCCGATGATAGTTATATATCCTTTTTCATTCCAGGTAGCGAGGTCGCCTGTGTAAAGCCAGCCATTGTTGAATTTTTTCTTGGTGAGTTCCTCATTGTCGAAATAACAGCATGTGGATTTGGCTATGCTGGAGATAACTACTTCCCCTACAGTCGCGTCGTCCATGGGCACCATGTCGTTTGGGTCTGCGAATTCATTCTGAAGCAAACGCAGGACGCGCACGTCGTCGTCTGTGCATGGGCCGCCGGCGGAGCCGGCATATTCCGGCAAATCATAGGGTCTAAGGAACGTATTCCAGAACGTTTCCGTGGTTCCATATCCATTGTTGATATTGGGAGTAAGAACCTGCATGTAGCGCTTGCATGGTTCCTGATCCAGTGCGGAGCCCATCAGGATAAGACCGCGCAGGGTGGAAATATCGGCGGCGGAAGTCTGTTGCAGGCGACAGATCATGTCAATGACCGTGGGCACGCCAATCAGATATGTGATGCGGTACTCGCTGACATACTGCAATGCCAGACGCGGCGTGAAGTCGCGAAGAACGACCAGTGTGCCGCCGGCAAACAAAACCGGCGTAGGGCCGCCGGCGTGCAAGCCGCCGCGGTGGAACCATGGGGTAAGGTTCATGGTTGTGTCTGTAGCGTTCAGAGGAAGATGCATGAGAATGTCATGCGCGGAAAGAACTTCATTCAAGTCGTTGATGGGAACGGCCTTGGGCAAATTAGTCGTGCCGGAGGTAAAAAAGCGCGTGGTTTCGTCATAAATGGTGGCGGTTTTGGGCAAGGGCGGATTGTCTGCGGACATGCCCGCCACAAGATCACGGTAAGCGATAATATGCTCAGGCGGCGTGCCCGTATTTTTCATATCCGTCATCACCACGACATTGGGGCGATGCTGGGCAAGGCGCAGCGCTTCCTCAATAATTTTAGCAAAATCAGCATCATAGATGAATGCTTTCGGCTTTGAAGCATCAAGCAGAAGCGCGATTTCACCGCCGGAAAGCCGGTAATTGATGGGAGCGCCCACCGCGCGCAGCTTGTGACCGGCAAGATATGTGAATGTAAATTC
>CALUUT010000115.1 GCA_944324045.1 uncultured Desulfovibrionaceae bacterium
AGATGAATGCCCTTACGTTGTATAAAGTTCTTGGCGGCGGATGGGATGAAAATTATATAGCCAATTGAAATTGAAAAACAGTCTTGATAGTTTTTAGGACATATCAAGGCTGTTTTTATTTAATACAAATTATATATCTATTTATAGAATATGAATGCAATATTTAAAAGAATATTTTGCATCAGATTCCTGAAGAAAGTAGTTCATCATATCATAAACATATGCGTTTCCCAGTATGCGGTCTCCAGATTTTTTTATCTGCTGTACGAAAGACTCAAATGTAAGTACATGGGTTTGCATGGCGCCTTTGTGAGCAAGAACGGCATATGTGCCTTTTGGCTTGATGTGAAGACGGTCGTGCACAGTGGAAGAGGTTCCGCGACTGAAAAAATATTGTTCAATATATTGTGAATTACTGACGTTGTTTTCATTAATAATGACTCCAAAAGGCCACCGGAGTATTGTTTCCTGCCTCTTATAATGATCAAGATAGGCTGCGAATTTTTCAACAAATTCCGGCATGGATTTTGACGATGCCGTTTCTACCGGAAACACTTCCAATAATTCTTCTTCCTGTTCAACTATGGCGGGAGCATCATATTCAAGATCGGAAATTTCGTGAAGACATGCGATCATATCGTTTAATATCATTTCCCGCTGGGCCAGCTTCTTTTTTTCTTCTTTGACGATAAGGCGTTTTGCTTCAAGAAAGGGCAAAAAATTTTTTTTATCCGTATCATGAAGATACGCCTTGATCTCTCGCAGCGAACTGCCCGTTTCTTTCAGCATTGAAATAATATCAAAGTCTACGAACTGTTCCACACCGTAATGCCTGTACCCATTTTCCGAAACATGCTTCGGCTTGAGGAGATTTTCCCTGTCATAATGAAACAGGGTTTCTTTCGTGGTTTTGCATAACTTTGCAAATTCTCCCGTCGTCATCATCTTCTTTTTTTTCATTATTTCCCCCCTTGACTATGAGGTTACCCAATACCTCATAGTCGCCGAGGTTTCAAATAATTACATGTCGTCGTTGCGGTTTTATGCAAGACGATACAAAAGCGAGAGGGAGACATGTTTTCACGACACATGGCAAAAGGCATGGTAGTTTTTTTTATTATGGCAGCCCTGTCAGGCTGTAAGGAACGCGTTTCATCCCAGGAAAATGCTGTGGAAGTTCGCTATCTCGAACTTGTGGAAGAACGCGTGGCGCTGACAAGCAGCTTGCCCGGCAGAGTGTCGGCGCTTGTCGTATCGGAAGTCAGGCCGCAAGTGGACGGCATCATCAGCGAACGGCTTTTTGAGGAAGGCGCTGATGTGGAAAAAGGGCAGGTGCTCTATCAGATCGACCCTGCCATATATAAAGCGGCATATTATACGGCGAAAGCCTCTCTTGCGGAGGCGGAAGCCAGCGTCGCGTCTCTGGCGCTTTTGGAGAAACGGTATCGGGTGCTGATACGCACAAAATCCATCAGCCAGCAGGATTTGGATGACGCCATATCCCAACACAGACAAGCCCGGGCGCGTGTGGACAAAGCAAGGGCTGAATTGGAATCCGCCGCGATCAATCTCGCCTACACGCAGGTAAAAGCCCCTGTTTCAGGCCGCATCGGCGCATCTTCCGTAACTCCCGGGGCCCTGGTCACCGCCAATCAATCCGCGCCGCTTGCGACGATTCAGCAGGTTGATCGTGTGTATGTGGACATTACGCAATCAAGCGCGGACATGATCCGGTTACGGCGCGCGCTGGCTCAGGGCGATGTTTCCACAAGCCAAAACGCGGCCAAGGTCCGTCTGATCCTGGAAGACGGTTCGCCCTACACGCCGGTGAATGAGGCTTTTGCAGGCGATGCCCCCCGTTGGATAGAAGGGGCGCTTCTTTTTTCGGAAATTCTGGTCGGCGAAACGACCGGCAGCGTCACGCTCCGCGCGATATTTGACAACCCTGACAGACTGCTCTTGCCTGGCATGTATGTGACCGCCTCTTTGGCGGAAGGAACGCTGAACAGGGCAATCGTCATTCCCCAGGGCTGCGTGCTCTCCAACGCTGAAGGGCGGCATTTCGTCTTTACGCTTGAATCCTCTTCGCCGGAAAGCAAAGAATTTCGGGTGACGCGCCGCTTTATCGATATTGAGCGCAGCCTGGGCAATCGTTGGATTGTCAAGGATGGGCTGGCTGCCGGGGATTTGGTGGTGGTGGACGGCCTGCAAAAGATCATGCCGGGAGACCTCGTTCACGCTGTTCCTGCTTCTGACGCGCCCGGCAAAGAAGCGAAGGAAACATCCGGAACCGACTCCGCCGTTTCCGATATCCAGAAGGACGCGAGGTAACTATGGCTGCGTTCTTCATCAATCGTCCTATTTTTGCCTGGGTGCTTGCCATATTGACCATGCTGGGCGGGGTCTTGGCCATTCATGCCTTGCCGGTGGCCCAATATCCCGATATCGCGTTGCCGCAGATATCCATTACCGGAAAATATCCCGGCGCATCGGCCAGCACGGTGGATCAAAGCGTGACGCAGGTCATAGAACGGGAAATGAAAGGCATTGACAATCTCTTGTACATGCGTTCTTCAAGCGATGCTTTCGGGAATG
>CALUUT010000116.1 GCA_944324045.1 uncultured Desulfovibrionaceae bacterium
GCATCACGCCTTTCTGGGAGCCTGTGACCAGGCAGTCGATGCCCCATTCGTCCATGGGGCATGGAGCGATGAGCACGCCGGAAATGCCGTCCACAACCATAAGCGCGTCCGTGTTCCTGACGATTTCCGCAAGTTCGCGGATGGGGTGCATGACCCCGGTCGAGGTTTCAGAGAGCTGGACCAAAACGCCTTTTGCGCCGGGATGTTCGGCAAGGGCCGCGCGCAGGCGTTCCGGCGAGGCGGCTTCACCCCAGGGAATGGAGACCACATGGACCGTCAGATTTCGGCTTTCGGCGATTTTGGTCCAGCGTTCCGCGAATTTTCCGGCCTGAAGCACGATGACTTCCTCGCCTGGAGCAAAAAGGTTGGTCACAGCCGCGACCATGGCCCCGGTTCCGCTGGCGGCCAGAGTAAGAACCGGCTGTTCGGTTCCGAAGGCAATCCGCAGTTTTTCCCCGCATTCTCTGGCAATGGCGCAGAATTCGGGTTTGCGGTGGTGCATCATGTCCCTTGCCATGGCAAAACGCACGCGCTCCGGAAGTTGGGTGGGGCCGGGCGTCAGCAGGCGTTTTTTGATAAGCATCGTTCCTTTCTCCTGAAAAATCATGGATGCGCGTCACGCGGAGCGGAAAACCCGCAAAACAAGGGCCTTTAAATACGCGGTTTCCGGCATGGCCGGATGCACGGGATGATCCGGCCCCTGGGCCCCGGCGCGCAAAAGCTGGATGCGGCGGCCGCGCTTTGCGGCGGCCTTGACCGCAATGCGGCGCAGTTCGCCGGCCTCAAGGTGCTGGGAACACGAACAGGTGACCAGAATTCCCCTGTCCGCGACCAGGTCCATGGCGAGTTCGTTTACGCGCCGGTATGCGGCAAGCCCGTTTTCCGCGTCCTTTTTGCGTTTGATGAACGCGGGCGGATCAAGACATACGATATCATATGCCGCTCCTTCTTCGCGCAAATTCGCCAGCGTGTCCAGCGCATCCTTGCTCAAAACGGCGGCCGCGCATTCAGGCGCGTTATGCCGCGCGTTTTTCAGTGCGTAGTCAAGGGCCGTTTCTGAAGCGTCAAGAAAGGTCACGCTTTTGGCGCCGGCCGCGGCCGCGGTCGCGCCAAAGCCGCCGGCATAGGAAAAGGCGTCCAGCACGCGCGCCCCGGCGGCGAAAGGCCGGGTCAGGGCATGATTGTCGCGCTGGTCGAAAAACCAGCCCGTTTTTTGACCGCGTATGAAAGGCGCGGCAAAGGTCAGCCCGTTTTCCCGGATCATGAGCGTTTCCGGCAAATCGTCAGGCGCGGGGCCTATGGCGCTTTCCACATGGCGCTCAAGGCCCTCAAGGGTCCGGCTGGGGATATCGTTGCGCAGAAGAAGGATTGAGGGCCGTATAAGCTCATCCAAAACATCGATGATCTGTTCTTTAAGCCGCTCCATGCCCGCCGTGGCGATCTGGACCACGACGGCGTCGTTGAAACGGTCCGCCACAAGGCCGGGCAGAAAGTCGCCTTCGCCAAAGCACAGCCGGTAATAGGGCTCGCTGTACAGGGTTTCGCGCAGGCGCAGGGCTGCAAAGAGGCGTTCATACAAAAAGGAGCGGTCCGGGGTCAGGGCTTTTTTGCTTAAAAGGCGCGCGCAGATCAACGACGCCGGATTCACGTACGCCGTGCCGAGCAACCGTCCGGCGGCGTCGTGCACAAGCGCGGGTTCGCCGGGCTCAAAGTCGCGCAGCGGGCTTTTATTTACATCCACTTCGTTGCTGAATATCCATAAATGGCCGGTCCGAAGCCGTTTGTCTTCGCCGCGCTTGAGGTAGAGCGGTTTCATGGCGCATCCTTGCATGTAAGAGTTAGAAGCAGTTAAGAGTCAGGAGCATGTAAGCGTCAGGGCATATCCCGCGCTCCCGCATCCTCTGGACGGGAGCGCGCGGCGCGCCGGGAGCAAAAGGCGTCCGGGCGCGGCCGGCGGCCTTTAGTGGGCGCTGTTCCAGTCCGGGCCGACGCCCCAGTCCGCGACCAGCGGAATGGACAACGGGACGTTGCCGGGCCGCACGTTTTCCATAAGTTCGGCCAGCCGTTTGCCTGCATCGCGCGCGTTTTGTTCGGGGGCTTCGAGCACAAGTTCGTCATGCACCTGTAAAATGAGCGTCGCTTCAAGCGCGCGCAGGGTTTCATCGCGCGCGGCGTGCAGCATGGCTATTTTGATTATGTCCGCGGCCGAGCCCTGGATGCGGGTATTGATGGCCTGACGCCGGGCCTGAGACTGCATCTGGGCGTTTTGGGAGTGAATGTCCGGAATGAGCCTGCGTCGTCCGGCCATGGTGGAGACGAATCCTCTGGCCCGCGCTTCCTCAAGAATGCTTTCATAAAATGCCTTGAGCGCGGAAAGCTTTTCAAAGTAGCGGGCGATGAATCCCTTGGCTTCATTCAGGCCGAGCCCCAAATCCTGAGCCAGTTTCTGCGGTCCCATGCCGTAGATCAATCCGAAATTGATGGTTTTTGCACTGCGCCGCTCTTCCGGGGAGATATCCGCGGGCTCCTTGTCGAAAAGCAGGCCGGCCGTGCGCGCGTGAATGTCTTCGCCGTTGCGGAACGCCTGAAGCAGCGCCGGGTCCTGGGACAGGTGCGCAAGCACCCGAAGTTCGATCTGAGAATAATCCGCGGACACGAGAAGCCGTCCGGGGCCGGCCGTGAACGAGGCGCGCATCCGGCGGCCCAGTTCGCCGCGCACCGGGATGTTTTGAAGATTCGGGTTGCTTGAGGACAAGCGCCCCGTGGCTGTCGCAAGCTGGTTGAAGCGGGCGTGGATGCGTCCGTGCGCATCCACCAGCCGGGGAAACGGCTCAAGATAGGTGGAGCGGATTTTCTCCAGTTTGCGGTATTCGAGGATGACGTTCACAATGGGGTGTTTCCCGGCCAGTTTTTCCAGGGCTTCCTGCGCTGTGGACAGCGCGCCGCCGCGGGTTTTTCCGGCCTTGGGCAATCCGAGCTTTGTGAACAGGATTTCTGAAAGCTGTTGCGTGGAGCGGATATTGAACGGTCCGCCGGCCTGCTCGTAAACGGCGCGGGTCAATTTTTCAAGTTCCGCCTGAACTTCGTCCAGAAAGACGCCGAAAGCCCGAAGGTCGAGATTCACGCCCACGCATTCCATGGCCGCAAGCACCGGAATAAGCGGCGTTTCCAGTTCGCGCATAAGTTCAAGCAGATTGGCGGATTGAAGCTTGCGCCAAAGGTCGCGCCCCAGGCTTAAGGCCATGCGTCCCGGCGTGCGGACATTGTCTTCCTCGCATTCACTGGCAAAGGCGCGCGCGAGATGAGGCCAGGAATAGTCGCGTTCTTCGGGGTTTAAAAGATAGGCGGCCAGCCCCAGATCAAAAAAGGAACAGAAGGCGAGCGCGTCCCAAAGCGGCCCTTTGGCCTCAAGGCGCAAGGTCAGCAGGCTTTTCAGGTCCGCAACCATGACGCGGCGCGTTTCCCGCAGCAGGGGCAGCACGGTTTCCAACCGCGCAAGGGCGGCGCTTTCCTGTCCCGCGGGTATGGCCGCGGCCGTGTCCTGCAATACAGGCTGAGGCGGCGCCTCAAAAAGCGCGGATTGAACAGGGGGGGCTGTTTCTCCGGCGCTTGCCGCGCGCCACGGAAAACGCCATTCCTGGTCCTCGCAGGCCACAACCCACGCGCCGGCATGGGGAATGAGCGCCGCGTCGCGGTCTTTGAACAGGGCGCGGTCGATATCCGCCGGGTTTGCGCCGGACGCGCCGTCAGGCGATGGAACGGGCGTTATTGAGTCCGCGCTGGCTTGGGGCCGGGGCTGGGCCAGATTGAGCAGGCTTGGCTGGTCTTCGCCGCGTTCGCGTTTGCCGCTTCGGGCTGTCGCGGACGGCTCCGCGTCGGGCCGCAACTGCGCAAGCTCCCGCAGCATGGAGCGCAGTTCGAATTCGCGCAGGAGCGCGGCCGCGGCTTCCTGATCCGGACGCCGCACCGTCAGAGCCTCAAGGCCGATATCCGGACAGCGCGAGTCGTCAAGCAGGGTCAGGCGTCGATACAGGAAAAGATGATCCATTTCCGCCGCAAACTTGGCGCGCAGTTTTTCCGGAAGCGCCTCAAGGTTTTCCCTGATCGCGTCCAGTGTCGGAAACCGGCTGAAGATTTTTTCCGCGGTTTTGGGGCCCACGCCGGGCACGCCTGGGATATTGTCGCTGCTGTCTCCGATGACGGCCTGAAAATCCGGCCACTGGTCGGGCTCAAGCCTTGTGTCCTTACGAAACGAATCCAGCGTGGTCAGTTTTTCATCCTTGCCGGAAGGATCCCACAGCGCCACGCCGGGCGCAAGACACTGTTTCAAATCCTTGTCCGCGCCGATAATGACCACGGGCCGCTCCTTTTTGAAGCGGGCCGCAAGGCTGGCGATGCAGTCGTCGGCTTAGATCGGAAGAGCGTCGTGTAGGGAAAGAGTGTAGA
>CALUUT010000117.1 GCA_944324045.1 uncultured Desulfovibrionaceae bacterium
ACCCAGTAATTGGCCATTGTGCTCATAACCCGTTCCGCGCCGCCGCCCATCAGGGAACGGATGACCATGGTGATGCCCGATACACGCATACAAACTCCACAATGCAAAAAGCAATGTTTCAAACCGCGGCCGGCGTTATCCCTCAATGGGCATAACGCAGGCGGACATTCGCGTCCGATGGACAGGCGTCGCGCGGATTCTCAGCCCCAACGCGGCGGAGAATCGAAAATAAACGGCGTCGTTTCTCCCTGAAAGAGAGATTTTGCGGTTATAAGAACATGTTTGATGGAAAATTGTCACTTTTGTGGGTTAGCAAAAAACTATTGATTCCCTGCGGGCACCTGGGAAGGCACTGCCCGCAGCCGTCGCAGGCGTTTGGCTTGTCGCCGCGCTGAATGGGCGACATGGAATACTGAATGAGCCGGTGCGCCCGTTCCATATCCCCGTCGGCCTTGTACTGATTGAAGACCATGTTGAAGAGATAGCCGATAGCGACGTTGCGCGGACAGGGAATGCAGTTGTAGCAGCCGGTGCAGGGAATGGCGCCTTCATAGGAGCGGTAGCGCCGCGCCGCGCGGCCGAGGATTGCGACGTCTTCGGCGTCGAGCATGTTGGGCCCGGAACGGCTGGCGTAGGAAAGGTTATCCACGACGTTTTGCATGGACGACATGCCGCTTACAACGACGCTTACTTCCGGCATGTTCCACAGGTAGTCGAACGCCCATTCCACAGGGGAGCGTTTGCGCGGCGCGGCGTCGAATACGGCCTGCACCTCTTTGGGCGGCTTGACCAGAAAACCGTTGCGCAACGGCTCCATGATGGAAACCCCCATTCCCCGGCTGGCGGCGTATTTTAAGCCCACCAGACCGGCCTCATGTTCCGTGTCCAGATAATTTTGCTGGATGAGGCAGAAGTTCCAGTCGGGGTTGGCGTCCACGACCCGTTTGAACAAGGTCACGTTGTCATGGAAGGAAAACCCTGAAAAACGGATTTTGCCCTGCGCTTTGAGGGTTTCGATTTTTTCTATGAGCCTGAAGGGCACGACTTTTTCTTTCCATGCCCGGTGCATGATCATGTGGATGTGGGAAAAGTCGATGACGTCCGTTTGCAGGCGTCTGCGCGATTCGTCAAAGAACCGCTCGAAATCTTCGGGACGTTCCATAATCCACCAGGGGGATTTGGATGTGACGTACACCCGGTCGCGGTAGCCGCCGGCCAGGGCTTTGCCGGTCGCTGTTTCGCTCTGGCCGTTAAGATATACGTATCCTGTGTCCACGTAGTTCAAACCATGGTCGACGGCATGGCGCACCATCCGGATGGTTTGGACTTCATCCACGGTTTTGCCGTCGGCGAGCATGGGCAGCCTGAGCATGCCAAAGCCAAGGGCCGATACGCTTACGCCTGTAAGCCCGTGCGGGCGGTACTGCATTCCTTCACGGTAGTTGCGGATATCTTTGGGCTCCTGCGCATGGGCCCATGCCCGGGGAAGCGGGCCCGCGCTTCCAAGCAAACCGCCGACGGCGGCGAGCGTCGTCGCTCCTTTGAGAAAGGCGCGTCTGTTCATATTCCGTCTCCTTGCGTTTGTTCGCGAGTCCCGCGCGGGGAACGTTCCGGTCTTGCGAGTTTTTTATTTTTTGAGATGACCGTTGAAAAACGCCGTCAATTTGACGACGGCCTGATCCACATACTGGGGGATATCATATAAATCGATATGCGTCGCTCCATCCACAACGAACAGTTCTTTGGGCTCTTTTGCCCGGTTATAGGCGTCTTCGCTGAAATGTTTGGTGTCCGCCAGACTTCCTATGATCAAAAGGATGGGACGCGGCGAAACTGTATCGATATATTGAAAGGCGTCAAAGGCCGCAAGCCTGTCCAGACTCTGCACAGCCATTTTGTTCACGGAAGTGGGGTAGGCGCATCGTTCGGTCCGGTAATATTCGGAAGCCTCTCGCATAATCACGGGGGTATGCTCGTCCATTTCTTCCGGCGAATTGGGAACATAGCCGACATAGGAGGGCGCTTCGCCGTTGGCTTCCCTGGTTCTCGCTTCCGCGGCGGTCTTTAATGACTGCATGAGCACGCTGTTTTTTTCCCGAGGCGGAAAACCGTCTTTGACCCAGTCGCCTGTGTTCCAGGAACTGATGCCCGCGGCGGCCTTGATTCTGATATCCGTCTGAACGGCGCTCATGGTGTATCCGCCGCCGGCGCAGATGCCAAGAGCGCCAATGTTTTCTTTATCCACAAAGGGGAGCGTGGTCAGATAGTCGACAGCGGCGCGGATATCCTCGACGCGGGACGCCGGGTCTTCGAGATATCGCGGCATGCCTTCGCTTTCGCCGTGATGGGCGGCGTCAAAGGCGATGGTCACATATCCTTTTCGGGCAAGATTCCATGCATACAACGAGGCGACCTGTTCTTTCACCCCGCCGCCCGGATGCGTGACGACAACGGCCGGATAGGCCCCCCCGTCCTCAAAGCCTTCGGGATAAAAGACCAGGGCCGATATTTTCCACCCTTTGTGGGGAAACGCGACTTTTTTCCCTTCATAATAATGCGTGTCTGTTTTCATGGACGAATATTCCTTTATGCTTGACCTGCATATGTTATTGAATGGTATAGCCGCCGTCGACGGCAATGCCCTGTCCTGTGACGAAGCCTGCGCCCGGACTGCACAGCCAGAGGACGCAGGAGGCTGCTTCGTCAGGAGTTCCAACGCGGCCGATGGGTTCTATGACCCTGGTAATAGCGCCTTTTTGCATCATTTCCTCCACCAGAGGGGTCATGATGGTCGCGGGACAGACGGCGTTGATGCGAATGCCGCGCGCGGCATATTCCAGCGCCGCGCACTTGGTCATGCCAAGAACCGCATGTTTTGAGGCATGGTAGGCGACGCGGCCGGGCATGCCTATCAAACCGCCGATAGAGGAGCAGTTGACGATGGAATAGCCGTCTCCGCCCTGTTTCAGCATCTGCCGCAATTCATATTTCATACACAGAAACATGCTGCGAAGGTTGACACTGATCACTCTGTCGAACTCTTCGACGGGAACATCGGCTGTTTCAACATCGTCGCTCATGATGCCGGCGTTGTTATAGGCATAGTCCAGTCTGCCGAAGATTTCCGCCGCAAAGCCGATCATGTTTTTGACCTGTTCCTCATCCGTCACGTCGCAAACCGCATAAGCGGCGGTATGCCCTTCTGAGCGCAGTTTGTCCGTAATGGCGCTTAAAAGGCGTTCGCGCCTTCCGGCGAGCACGACCGAAGCCCCGTTTCTGGCGAACATCATGGCCGTCGCTTCGCCGATGCCGCTGGAAGCGCCCGTCACCAAGGCGACCTTTCCCTGCATGTTCATCATGGCGTCCTCCAAAGAGCGTCCTTGTCTTTAATCTTCTCGCAAAATGGTTTATCGTTCATGGCCGCGTTGCAAGGCGCGTGTTCAGAGATGTTTGCCAAGCAGATACGCCTGTTCCGGAAAACGGGTGGCGTTGATCGCCCCGACAGGCCAGACCCCGGGCGCAATGACGCGGCCTGCGTCCGTCCAGCCAAGATAGTCCAGCAACACTTCATACTGTGCGATGATCGGGTGTTCCTTTTTGGGAGAATTGTCGGCGTAGGTCATTATCAGCACGGCTTTTTTGGGCCTGTGAAGGGCCTCGTTAATGGCGTAGAAGCGGTCGATGACCGCCTTAAGCTGGGTTGACATTCCGAAATAATACATGGGGGTGACAAAGGCCGCCAAATCAGCGCAAGGCAGGTTCTTGCGGACGAATTCAAAGTCGTCGTCAAATATGCACGGACCGTTCATGCCGCATTTGTTGCAGGCGATGCAGGGATGAACGTTGCTTTGGGCCGCGTCGAACCTGGTTACGCTATGCCCGGACTCTTGAGCGCCCCTGATGAAATGGTCGGCAAGCGTGTTGGAATTGCCGTTTTTCCTTGGACTTCCGGTCAGAACGAGGATGTTCATCGCAATGTCCTTTGTGGTTTGATGCGTTTTTTTACATGAGCGGCAGGCGAAGGCCGGCGCGGTTTTTGCGGATTGTTCCGCGGCTTTTCGCCGCCTTTATGGACCGATGACGTTAAAGAAGATATAGGGAGGAATATCAGGAAGGTAAATGAACGATTTTTTCAATTTATTGCCTAATCGTTGCAGGCTGCTTTGCGTGTTTTCTGCGCGGGATTGCGGGCGGCGTTTTTTCAGACGTCTGCCCCGGATTGGTTTTGTTCGCGGTTCGGCGCGGCATATATGCGAAAATCCCGCCCTTTGAACGCGCAGGACTGGCGAAACGCGACGCTGCAGGGCGTCATGTTCGCGCGATGCGCCGGCCTGCAAGGCGGCGCTGGCAGGGGAAAAGGGCGTTATTGCCGCGCCCGTTGTTCGCGGATGGTTCTGCGGTACTGGCTGACCGCCCGGTTATGGTCCGCAAGATTGGTGCTGAAGGTGTGTTCTCCGTTCGTTCCCTTGGCGACAAAGTACAGATACTTGTGTTTTTCGGGATTCAATGCGGCAATGAGCGAAGCAAGGCCGGGCGAGCATATCGGGCCCGGCGGCAGTCCGGGATGCTGATAGGTGTTGTAGGAGTTCGTTTCATCGTTGATATGGCGCGTGCGGATGCTTCCGGTAAATTCCGGGCCAAGCCCGTAGATGATGGTCGGGTCGGCCTGAAGGAGCATGCCGATGCGCAGGCGGTTGACGTAGACGCCGGATACCCGGGCCCGTTCCCTGTCCACGGCGGTTTCCTTTTCCACAAGCGAGGCAAGGATAAGGCGCATTTTGAATTCCTGTTTCTTTTCCGGGTCGGACAGGTCGGGTATGGGCGCGTCCCTGTCGTCAAGCGGCACGGAAAAGCCGGCTTTTTGCCACTGGGACGCGGTTTTTTTCCAGAACATGGCGACAAGCCGGTCTGAAAGTTCCCGCGCGGACTCAGGCGTAAGGATACGGGGTTTTTTCAGAAGATAGGTTTCCGGAAAGAGAAAGCCTTCGATAGTGTCGAAAGGAATGCCGTTTTGTCTGAGGTATTCAGGGTCATGCCAGAGCGTTTGCAAATCCGCGGCCTTTGCAAACCCGTTTTGTTCCGCAAGCTTCGCGATTCTCCACCAGGGCAGCCCTTCAGGAAAGGAGAAGGCATACAAAAGCGGTTTGCCGAACACAAGGTTTTTAAGAAGCTCTTCCGGGGTCCAGCCTGTGGACAGGCGAAATGTTCCGGCCTGAATGCGGCTGGTCGCTCCTTTCAGGCGCGCATACAGTTTAAATTTTGGAATGCTGGTGATGAGGTTGGCCTCATAGAGGCGTTTGGCGATGGAGTCGAAGGTTTCGCCGGATTGTATGTCTATTTCCACTTCAGTTCCGGGATGCTGCGGGGCTGTTTTGAGAAAGCGTTCGGCTTCGGATGCGGCGCCTATGGCGGCCAACACAAGAAAAATGAGCAGCGCGGCAAGGATTTTTGCGGTGCGGCTTTTGAGAAAACCGGAGCTGGAAGCCATGAATGTTCCTTGGTAAGGGGTTGTCAGACGGGCTGGCGTTTTTCCTCAGGCAGACGGAGAAAGGATTCCAGAATAAGCGCGGCCGCCTGCTGGTCGAGAATATGTTTTCTTTTGGAAACAGGCACGACGGCTTCGCGAAGGCGCTCTTCCGCTTCATTCGAACTTAAGGCTTCTTCCATGTAATAGATGGGAAGGGCGCAGCGTCGTTTAAGCCGCGCCGTGAAATTTCTGACCTGGCGGGTCGTAAGGGTTTCTTCGTTGTTCAGGGAAAGGGGCAGCCCCACGACAATGGCGTGAGGCCGCTCCCTGTCCACAAGAGCCAGCAGTTCCGCAAAAAACGCATCCCGCGTTTTCATGACAAGCGTCGCGCGCGGGAAGGCCATGCGGCCGCCGTCGTCCGTGACCGCGACGCCTGTGCGCTTTTGTCCGTAATCAATCGCAAGATATTTCATGCGGCCCTTTGCCTTTCATCCTACACATCGGCCACGCGAACGCCGCGGCTGTCCGGTCTGGGCGTCACGTTCTGCCTGAGCGTCTTCGGCCAGTCCTTGCCGGCCAGACATTCGGCGAGATACTCAAGCACGTGGAGCACGACGCGGTCTTTTTCCCGCATGTTCATGAGCGTGCGGGTGATGCCGAGCTTGCAGGAAGGACAGGCCACAATAATGGGGTCCGTGCGCGGACGGTCCGCAATGGCCGGGGCCAGAATTTTTTCCTTTCGTGCGCGCAGCTTGTTGTAGATTGTCGGGGTGGTCATGGCTCCCATGCCTGATTCGCCGCAGCAGCCGGGACTTATCTCCATGCCGTCGCCTGTAAAGCGCGAAAGGGCCTTGCCGAAAATGTCGCCGGCCTTGGCCTTATTCACATTGGACCATGCCGCGTGGCATCCCGGATGGAACAGCAGGTTTTTCGGCGCGGCGTTTTCCAAGGCCGCAAGGGTTTCCATGGTCAGCTGGGCCACGTCCTTGTGTATGATCTTGTCCGCATCGTCGCCGAATATCGCGGTCATGTCGTAACGCGAGAGCCCGTCGCGACAGGAGCCGCACGCGGTCACAATGTAGCGTATGTTCAGTCCCGCGGCGCGCGCCGCTTCATACTGTTCCCTGAGCGTTGCGATGTTGCGGGCCTTGTTGGATTGAAATTCTTCATCCGCGCCCGCGGCAAGCAGCGGATAGCCGCAGCAAAGCTGTTCCCTTGGCATCACGACGCCGAATCCCGCGTGTAAAAGAAGCATGAATCCTGCAAGGCTGATGTTGCGGTAAAACAGACTGCCGCCGCATCCGGGGAAATAGAGCGCCGAATCGACGAAATCGTCATGCTCCCTGGTCTTTGGCAAGAACATCGCGCCTTTGTCCAGGTGCAGGGCGTCGTTGAGCTGTCTGTATCCCACAAGCGGCCCCGGACCGGTGAACAGCGGGTTGGCGAAGCGTCTGCGCCAGGAGCGCGGAACAAGGACAATGACCTGGTTTTGCACGGTCTGGCCCATGGAGGCCATTTTCGCCACAAAGGGCACGCGCCGGGACGGGTTGCCCGCAAGATAGGCGAGCACGCGGCTTTTTATGGGATGGCCGCCCTGTCCCTGAACCTGGAGGTAGGCGCGCACAATGAGCGCCACTTCCTGGGAATTGATTTTCACCGGGCAGATGGAAGAACATTTGCCGCAGGCCGTGCAATGGTCCATAAGGGTGCGCAGTTGTTCAAGCAGCCGCTGATCCGGGACGCCGCGCACGGCCTGGGAATAATAAATGGCCTCGACCAGGGCGCCCAGGGTCATATTTTTGTTGCGCGGATAGTAGAGCATCGAGCGTTCCGGATAGAACATGGCGCAGACCTGCTTGCATTTGCCGCAGCGCGTGCAGGACTGGACCGTGGACAGAAGCGTGGTCAGCATTTCCCGGTTGGCGAGACCGCTGTTGCGGATATCCTTGATGAGCCGGTTGAAGGAAAAGGTGTAGGGTTCCGCCGGCGGCTCGCGCTGCACGAGTTTGGCGGGGTTCATTATGTCAAGCGGGTCCACCTTTTCTTTAAGGCGGCGCAGGTCCGTCATTTTTTCATCTGAGAGAAAGGCTATTTTGGTGATGCCTATGCCGTGTTCGCCGGACACTTCGCCGCCCAGCTCCTGCGCCTTTTGCATGACCCGGTGGGCCACGGTTTCAGCATTATGCAGCATGGCCGGGTCATTGGAGTTGACCGGAATATTCACATGGCAGTTGCCGTCGCCCGCATGCATGTGGCTTGCGACCACGATGCGGGTCGCGTGCATGGCCTCCTCTATGGCGTCGATTTTCTTCGAAAGTTTCGGGTAGTTCTTGCGCAGTTCCTTTAAAAAGAGGGTCGCATGAACCAGGAGCTCTTCGTCGTTCATCTGCGCGGCCGGAACCTTGCCGAGGATGACGCGCGAGGCATAGGAAAATTCGCGGTTCAAATCCTTGTCTTCCATGGGCAGACCGGGCAGGCGGCCTATTTCCTGAAGCGCCGTGCGGTAGGCCGCGGCCATCCATTCAAGGTTCGTCTGCTCCATGAAATCCGCAAAAGCCGGAACCGCGTCAATGGGAATGACGATATCTTCATTGATCTTGAATCCCGAAGTGCGGCGCGCAATGGCCGACAGCCTGTGACGGTCTTCCCAGAAGCGTTCGGCTTCTTTTTCGTCGCGGGCGATGAAGGCGTCCACATTTTCAGTGGCCACGACCATATCGCGTATCTGATGCACGCACTCGTCAAGCAGGGCTTCGTCGTTGCCGTCAAGCTGAAGAATCAGCACGGAAATGGGCATCCCTTCATAGACGGTCGATTTTTTGCGGTATTCAATGGCCTGCACATATTTGGAGTTGAATTCCTCAAGAGCGGAAATCTTGACGTCGCGCCCTGCTTCGCGCAGGCTCTCCCGAAACGCCACAATGGCCCGAATGGCCTGCACCGCGGGACTCATGGAGCGGCCGAAGAATTCAAGGGCCATGACCCGCGAATATTTCGGCCGGTCATAGAGCACAAAGGAGGCGGAAATGATGATGCCGTCCGTGCCTTCTTTCTGTACGCCCGGCAGGCCGCCAAGGGCCTTGTTGGTCACGTCCTTGCCAAGTCCCGGCGTGCGGATGGTTTGACCGTCAAGGGAAATGACCTCAAGCGTTTTGCCCTGCGCGTCGCGCACCTCAAACACCGCCGTATCGTTTTCCCGGATTTTGTGACGCGGGTGATTCAGGCGCTCGACGTCTATGATCTGTCCTGTGGGCGTGACCATGCGGTAGCGCAGAAGGTTGTCGATGGTGACGCCGTATTCAAAGGCGAACGGACCGCCTGAATTTTCAGAAACGTTGCCGCCGATGGTTGAGGAGGTTTTAGAGGCCGGGTCCACGGTGAAGATAAGCCCAAGTTTGGCCGCGGCCTTGATGCAGTCGTTGGTTATGGCCCCGGCTTCAGCCGTGAGGGTCTTGTTTTTGACGTCCACTTCAAGGATGCGGTTTAAACGCGCAAGCGATACGGTCACTGTGCGTTTGCGCGCCGGGACCGCGCCGCCGGTCATGCCTGAGCCGCCGCCATAGGGTATGAGCGCGAATTTCATTTCATTGGCCAGACGCACCAGGGCTTCCACCTCTTCGACTGAGGAAGGCCGGGCCACAAGAAGCGGCAGCTCCATGCGCAGGTCGGTCGCGTCGGTTGCGCATTCCACAAGCACATGCGTGCGGGTGTCGATGCTGTCCGGCGAAAGAATGGTCTTTAAGCGCTCCATGAGCTTTTGTTTGAACGCCTGGTCCGCGTCATGGGCGGACCAGAACATGGTGATGCCCTCGTCGATGCTGACCGTGAAATGGTGGGCAAGACCTCTGCGCTCCAGTTCCCAGCGGGAGGACACGCTCTCGCGCACGATTTCAGGGTCAATGAAGGGGTTTGCATAGACAAAGAAAAGCTCTTCGGCGATTATGACCGCCAGATCGCGCACCGCTTCGGGCCAGTCTTCAAATTCATGGGACGGTATGCGTAAGACGCGTTGCACCAGGTACTCAGAGGGGATGGAAATATGCGGGCCTTTGTGAGCCATGGATCTATTCTCCGCTTTTATGTTGAGCAAAAAAATTTTTGCCTTGAAACCGTTCCCGTCAGGGGAAAATGAATTTGACAAAACGGCGAAGCCGGTAAAATCTCTATTTCGCGTCCCCCAAAAAAGGGAGAGGAAAAATCCGCGCAATTCCGTCCGCCGGTTGACTTTGCAGCCTGCGGACGGCGCATATGTGGATTGAAACAAACATTAAGCGGTACTGATACCTGTATTTCAGGTGAAAGACAAGTTTGTCGCTTTTTTAGAAATAATAAGGATATCGCTTGGATATGACGGATATGCCGTTAAGCGCGTACATAGCTCCAAAGGGGTTTGAACGTGAGCTCGCCACGGAGCTTGAACGTAAAAAATGCATGGTGCGCGCGCGCCGGGGACGCCTGTTTTTATGCGAGGGCGCGCCGCTTTCCATGGCCTGGGCCCAGAACGTCTGGCTGACGCCGCGTTTTTTGCCGGCGCGTTCCATAAAAGACGCCGCGTCAAGGCTTATGTCCATGCAGCGCAATTGGGCCTTGCATGAAAGCGCATGCCGTGAGGGAACGCGCCGCCGGGCCGCCCTTATTGAGGCGGCGTTGCCGCATGTATCGCGAAAGCCGGTGGCTTTTGGCGATGCGGCGCCCAGGGCCCCTTTGGGCGCGTGGACCATGTGGGAAGCGGATTGTATTTTGGCCAGCCCTCAATGCGCAAGCCCGTTTGCGGATGGAGAGGCGTTTTTTGAGGAAAACAGGACAGAGCCGCCAAACCGCGCCTATCTTAAATTGTGGGAAGCGTTCACGCTTCTTCCCCGGCGTCCCGGTTCCGGTGAATATTGCCTGGATTTGGGGGCTTCTCCCGGCGGATGGACCTGGGTTCTGGCAAGCCTTGGGGCGCGGGTCGTAAGCGTGGACAAGGCCCCGCTTTCGCCAAAAATAGCCCAGAATCCCCTGGTCGAATATGTCGCGGGCTCGGCGTTCGCGCTGAATCCGGAAACATCCGGCCCGTTTGACTGGCTTTGCTGCGACGTCGTCTGCTATCCGGAAAGGCTTCTTAAAACCGTCCGGCGCTGGATGGAGTCCGGAAACGCGCGCAATTTCGTGTGCACCCTGAAGTTTCAGGGCGACACGGATCATGAGACGGCTGAAGCGTTCGCCGCCATACCGGGCTCGCGGCTCATGCATCTGTCATGCAACAAGCATGAGCTGACATGGGTTTTGCTGGCTTGTGCATGACGGGCCGCGGGCATCGAGTCTTTCTACGGCTGTTTTTTTATGGCACTGCGCGCCGGCGCATGTTCGGACTCTGCGCCGGCGCTTCTTAACGCGGCTGTTCTTTGGAGAAAAGCCCGGCAAAACGCCTTGACCCGTATTGACGTTATGCACTAGGGTATGGCCGCGTGAAAGCGGCGCGCAAACGTTTTGTTTTGCAACTCCAAACATACACACAAGGATGCCGCGGCGCGCGGAATCCGATCACAAGAAGGAATTGCGTCATGTCCACCAAAGACATTAAAAAAGTTGTGCTGGCCTATTCGGGCGGCCTTGACACATCGGTCATTTTGAAATGGCTCATGGTCACCTACGGCTGTGAAGTGGTGACCTTCACCGCGGATCTGGGGCAGGAAGAAGACCTGGACGGCGTAGACCAGAAAGCCCTGAAAACAGGAGCAGTCAAAGCCTATGTCGAAGACCTTCAGGAAGAATTCGCCCGCGATTACATCTTCCCCATGATGCGCGCCGGGGCTATTTATGAGGGGCGCTATCTTCTTGGCACCTCCATTGCCCGGCCCCTGATTGCAAAACGCATGGTGGAAATAGCCCGCGCCGAAAACTGTCAGGCCGTGGCCCATGGCGCGACCGGCAAAGGAAACGATCAGGTGCGCTTTGAGCTTTCCACCATGGCTCTGGCGCCGGATATCAAGATCATCGCTCCCTGGCGCGAATGGGACATGGGCAGCCGCACGGCGCTTCTTAATTTCGCGGCCAAACACGGCATTCCCATGCACACGGACGCAAGCCGCAAGGAATACAGCATGGACCGCAACATGCTGCATTGCAGTTTTGAAGGCGGCGAACTTGAAGACCCCTGGTGCGAACCCGGACCCGGCGCGCATATCATGACCGTACCCGTGGAACAGGCCCCGAACGAGCCTGAATATGTGGTCATCGACTTTGAGCGGGGCGACGCCGTGGCCGTCAACGGAGAGAAGATGACGCCCGCGGGCATTGTCAAAACCCTGAACAGGCTTGGCGGAAAGCACGGCATCGGGCGCGTGGATATCGTGGAAAACCGTTTTGTGGGCATGAAATGCCGCGGCGTGTATGAAACGCCGGGCGGCACCATCCTGCATATTGCGCATCGCGACCTTGAGGCCATTTGCATGGATCGCGAAGTCATGCATATGCGCGATTCGTTCATTCCGCAGTACGCGACCATGGTGTACAATGGATTCTGGTTTGCGCCGGAACGGGAAACCCTTCAGGCGTATATTGACAAATCTCAGGAAAAGGTCACCGGTTCCGTGCGGCTTAAGCTTTACAAGGGCAATGCCGTGCCTGTCGGCCGCAAGTCGCCGTTCTCGCTTTACAGTCAGGCCATTGCGACCTTTGAAGAAGGCGCGGCGTACAACCATGCCGACGCCACAGGCTTCATCAGGCTTAACGGCCTGAGAATCAAAGGCTATAAAGCCTGAGCGCGATTCATCCGTTCGCCTGGCGGAAACGCCCGTTTTCAGCGCGCATTCCCGGCGCAGAGATGAGTCCGGGGGCATGAGAAACGGGCGTTTTTTTACGGAAAAAACGCAAAGCAGGGCGCACAGTAAATTCTTGCCTCAGTCTGCTTTGCATAGTACCATGAAACAATAGGTTTCGCGCGTATGTCCGGTTTTTTGTCAGACGGCGCATGGAAACATGTCTGGAACCGTCAGGGACCGGCCGCGTTCGCTGTTCCGGCAGGCGCATGCGGCTAGACCCGGCGCGAAACAAAAAAACCATACGGAAAATAAGCACGTGCGCGGCGCGGTATGCCGCATGAGCGAATGTTCAACATTGATATTCATCAGATTGTCAGCGCCCTGAGCGTCAGCATTCTTCCCTTGTTGTTTGGAATCATCTGTCACGAGGTCGCCCACGGATACATGGCGTCCCGCTTTGGAGATCATACCGCGCGGATGCTTGGCCGTCTTACCCTCAACCCGGCGGCGCATCTTGACGCCATGGGCGTTCTTTTTTTCCTGCTGACCGCGCTGGTCGGTCCGTTCACCATAGGATGGGCCAAGCCGATTCCCGTCAATCCCCGTTATTTCAAAAAGCCGGTCCGCGACATGGCCCTGGTGGCCCTGGCCGGACCTGTGGTCAATATGATTCTGGGCTTTCTTTTCGCTTTCGCGTTCTTTGCTTTTTTGATAATCGCCAAGCAGACGCTCAGCGAGCCCGGGCCTGTGTTCGGATTCTGGACGCGCACCCTGCAATATGGCGTGTATATCAATTTTACCCTGGCCTGGTTCAACATTATGCCGATTCCGCCGCTGGACGGCAGCAAGATTCTCATGGCCCTTCTGCCCACGAACCTTGCCTGGAAATACGCCTCTTTGCAGCGTTACGGCATGTTGTTCATGATTCTTTTCGTGGTGCTTGGGCTGTTTAGAATGATAATCGGCCCTCTGGCGTATTTTTCATCAGGAATCGCCTTTGGTCTGGCCGGTTCCCTGTTTTCGCTTTTTTGATTTCTGTAAATTTGAAGCACGGAGAATTTCTATGTCGTTGCCCTTGCGAACTGTTTCCGGCATGCGCCCGACCGGGCCTTTGCATCTTGGACATTATTTCGGCGCCATCAAAAACTGGGTGGCGCTTCAGGATGAAATGCAGTGCCTGTATTTTGTGGCGGACTGGCATGCTTTGACCAGCGAGTTTGAAGACCCGCAGCGCATCAGGGAATTTGTTCCGGAGCTGGTCAAAGACTGGATTGTTTCCGGGCTGGACCCTGAAAAATGCGTTATTTTCCAGCAATCCATGGTCAAGGAGCATGCGGAGCTGACGCTGCTTTTGTCCATGATTACGCCCGTGTCCTGGCTTGAGCGCAACCCGACCTATAAAGAGCAGCAGCAGGAAATCACCACCAAGGACCTTTCGAATTTCGGCTTTCTGGGCTACCCCGTGCTCATGGCCGCGGATATTCTCATGTACCGGCCAAAATGGGTTCCCGTGGGACAGGATCAGCTGCCGCATCTTGAACTGACCAGGGAAATCGCGCGGCGTTTCAATTCGCTGTATGGCGGATATTTCCCCGAACCTGAGGCGCGTCTTACCCCGGCGGCGAAGTGCCCCGGTCTGGACGGCCGCAAGATGTCCAAAAGCTACGGCAACAGCATCATGCTGCGCGAGCCGTTGGAAGAGATAGCGCCCAAGGTGCGGGGCATGTTTACGGACAAAAACAGACTGCGGCGTTCTGACCCCGGCAATCCGAGCGTATGCAACCTGTATCCCTATCATGAACTTATGACCGATGCCGCGACCAGAGAGGAAATATGCAAGGGCTGCACGTCCGCGACCTTTGGTTGCGTTGATTGCAAGAAAATATTCATGCAAAGTCTGGCCCGCTTCCTTGAGCCGTTGCATGAACGCCGCGCGGAACTGGAAAAAAATCCTGATTTTGTCCAGGATGTGCTCAGCGACGGCAACAAGCGCGCCCGGGTTGTGGCCCGCGAAACCATGGAAGGAGTGCGCGAACGCATCGGCTTCAATTTTAAAGAATAGCGTTTGTCTTGTTTCCGCCCGCGAACCGTTTTGTTTCCGCCAATATGACCGGATAGTCCGGTCATATTGTTATGTCCGCATATGCAATGAGGAGAGGACTGTCATGCAAAAGCTTGAATATCCCTCAGTGCTTTCTTTGGAGGCGTTGCTGCCTGTATTGGAAGAACGTCGCGCTGAAGGGAAAACCATTGTGTTCACCAATGGTTGTTTTGATATCCTGCATCCGGGGCATGTCGACCTTCTGGAACGCTGCAAGGCCGAGGGAGACGTGCTTGTGGTTGGGGTCAATTCCGACGCCTCAGTCGCCCGCTTGGCAAAGGGACCCAACCGGCCGCTGAATTGTTTCGAGACCCGCGCGTTTTTGCTGGCGCATCTGCGTAGCGTGGATTATGTGACTGGTTTTGATGAAGATACGCCGCTTGACCTGATCAAGGCCATTGTGCCTGATGTGCTGGTCAAAGGCAGCGACTGGGATGCGGAGCGCATTGTGGGGCGTTGCGTGGTTGAAAGCCACGGCGGCCGCGTGCTGAGCCTTGCCTTGCTGCCGGGCTACTCCACAACCGGTCTGGTGGAGCGCATCCGCAGCATGCGGTGAGCATGCATATTGTTTTTTAGGGAAACAGGAAAAGATTTTTGGAAAAACTTTGAGGGAAAGAGGGGAAAAGACTTCCCCTCTTTCCTTCAAAACTCCTTATCTTCCCCCATATGGATGGGCTGATCTGACGCCGCGGGAACGCGCTTTTTTGAAGGCGGGCGGAAAAAATTATTTTTCCCCGCGGGGTTTTGAGCAAAAGCTTCAAGCAACAGACGTATATCAGCATAAAAAAGCGCAAAAAACCGCTTTCTTTCCAGCCGCGGGCGGGGAAAGCAGGTCTTACGCCGGTTTTTTCCGGATACATGCCGGCCTTGGGCGAAGGTTCCGGGTATTGGAAGGGAAAAAGACGTCCGGTTATTTCATGCGGTATGTGATTCTGCCTCTGGTCAGGTCATAGGGAGACAGCTCGACCCGCACCTTGTCGCCAGGCAGAATGCGGATATAGAACTTACGCATTTTTCCGGAAATGTGGGCCAGAATTTTATGTCCGTTTTCCAACTCCACGCGGAACATCGCATTGGGTAATGCTTCTTGCACGACTCCATCAATTTCAATGGCATCTTCTTTCGCCATCCGGTTGTTTTCCTCCAGGTTTGCGCGGATACCTTTCCGCTTTGTAAAGTATGCCGCATCGCATTTCATAAAACTGTGGCTCTGTCAATAACGCAGAGAGAAGAAAATATCCTGTTTTTCATAAAAAGCAGGACAGAAACGGTTTTGGGCAAAGAGCGCGTTTGCAGCCGGACGTAAAGCGATCAGGAAGGGATGCCGGGCAGCCGTAATTGTTTCCGGCAGGAGAAACGCGGCATGTCCCGTTTCCTTTTTTCCGGGGTGATTCCGTAGCGAAAAGGCCACAAGGCGCAATTTCGGGCTTCGCAGGTCCGTATTTCAGCGCGAATGCCGCCGCAGCAGCACATGCAGTATCGCCGCACGGCCCGCACCGGGTGTTCATGCGCGAACAGTTCCGCCGGCGTTTCCTGTTCAGCGTCAAACGCGGCATGCGTATCTTTTGCGGGACCAAGGCGCAAGGCGTAAAGCGGACATGCGGCATCGCGGCATTCCAGAACCCGCAGGGGCGCTTTCCCCTGACATGCAAGGCAAAAACGGCGGATAGCGGTTTTTGCGCGCAGCCGGGAGCGTTCGTCTTTTTCCCTGCCGGTTGCGCTTTTCAGGGAATGAGCGGCGTCTGCCTTTTCATCCGGTTTATGAGCCGCGTTTTTCCGGCAGGCGGAAAGCGGAATGGGCATCGCTGAAACGGATTTGCCGTGAACAGTGCGTTTTGCCATATGCTTTTGCCTTTGTTGGCCGGAATCCGGGCGGTCCGCCAGCCCGCGACGCCGGCGTGGAAAAAAGAGCGCAAGCCGCTTAAAAAGAAGCAATAAGGCAGCAACGCCCTTCAGAGCTTTGCGTTTGGAAGGGGATGCGCATCCCCTTCCAGGCGCAAGCGCCCCTCAGATACTCCGCGAGAAAAGGCGCGGGGTGGGGCTATTCTTTTCCGCAGCATTTTTTGTATTTTTTTCCGCTGCCGCATGGGCAAGGATCGTTGCGTCCTGTTTTCGGGTGTTCGCGCCGGTACGGCTCCTTGGGCTGGACTTTGCCGTCCGCGTAATACCAGCAGCCGTCTTCCTTGACGAAGTCGGCGTCTTCGCGCAACTCCTGAGGCATGCCTTTAACCGCGTATCGGGCGATAAAGGACACTTTCCCGCGTTCGTCGTCCGGGCCGCCGCCTTCGGTTTCCAGAATTTCAAGCCCCAGCCAGCTCAGAGACTCCGCCCAGGCTTTCATTTCCTCAGGCGACGTTTCTTCTCTGATGCTGGGATGCATGCTTTTTGCAAGAAAATCGAATTCTCCGAGGCAATGGGCGCTGTATCGCGCGCGCATCAGCGCTTCCGCGGTGGGCGCTTTTTTTTCGCCGTTCAGAATGGGGCGGCAGCATTCCTCAAGAGGAAGGCCGGAACAGCAGGGACATAGGGTCATGGCGCTACTCCTTAAAAATGACACCGGATATATCATGGATGTGTTTTCAACATATGCCGGCTGGATGCCGGAAACAGGCATTCTTGCATATTTGGGTCTGACCGTCCACTTTTCTTAGAAGCCTTCCCCGGACGGCGTTGCGCCGGAGCGTCCCTTTTGCCGGTTTTTGCGTTTTCGCGCATCCGCCGGCGTTTCCATATGGATTTGTTTCATGGAAGGGTGCGCCAATGGCGCGTGACACATGGGGCAAAAAGTTTTATACACAGGGCGTTGCCGCCGGTTCATGCCGCGAAAGACGGGCGAAAGTCCTGGGAAAAAGCGGCGATGGAAATAATGTCCGGAAAGGGAGAAAACAGGGCGGCGCGCCGGTTGAATTTTGATAGTATGCCCGACGCCTTGCGCCGTGATGGGGAGTCGGAAAAAAATCGCAGTTTTTAGTCTGTTAAGGAGTTTTGCATGCTTGACCTCAAGCTTATGCAGAAAAACCCGGAAATTGTGGCCAAGGCATTGCATGCTCGCAACTCGAAGCTCGACATGGGAGAATTTCAGGCCCTTGACGCGCGCAGGCGTGATCTGCTCGCTGAAGTCGAAGCCCTTAAAGCGCAGCGAAACAAAGCTTCTGCGGAAGTCGCGGCCTTAAAACGCGCGGGCCGGGACGCCTCTGAACTTTTGAAAACCATGTCCGCTGTTTCCGAGCGCATCAAGGAGCTTGACGCGCAGGCGGAAGAAGCCAAAGCCGCGGTCGAATCCTGGGTCATGAGCGTTCCGAACATCCCCGATGCAAGCGTGCCGGTAGGCAGGGACGAGAATGAGAACGTGGAAGTCGCGCGATGGGGAACGCCGCGCGAGTTTTCCTTTCCCCCTAAAGAACATTGGGAAGTGGGGACAAAGCTTGGCGGGTTCGATTTTGACCGTGCGGGAAAACTGGCCGGAAGCAGATTCGTGGTGTCCTGGGGCTGGGCCGCGCGTTTTGAGCGGGCCATTGCAAACTATTTCATGGATATCCATATCGCTGAGCATGGCCTGATTGAAGTGCAGCCGCCGCTTATGGTCAATCGCAGGACCATGACCGGGACCGGACAGCTTCCCAAATTTGAGGAAGACCTTTTCAGGCTTGAGGCATGGGATTATTTTTTGATACCCACAGCCGAGGTTCCTTTGACCAACCTGCATGCGGGCGAAGTGATTCCGGAAGAAATGCTGCCGCTTAACTATGCGGCCATGACGCCGTGTTTTCGTTCTGAAGCCGGTTCTTACGGCAAGGACACCAAAGGGCTTATCCGGCAGCACCAGTTTCTTAAGGTTGAAATGGTGCACTTTGCGCATCCGGAGCGTTCCTTTGAAGCCTTGGAGACCATGCGCGCGCATGCGGAAACGCTGTTGCAGCGCCTTGAACTGCCGTATCGCGTCGTCGCCTTATGCACCGGCGACATGGGATTTTCCGCCTGCAAAACCTATGACCTGGAGGTTTGGCTGCCGGGACAGAACAAGTTCCGCGAAATTTCTTCCTGCTCCAACTGCGGCGATTTTCAGGCGCGCCGGGCGAACATCCGTTTCAAGCCCAAAGGCGGCGGAAAACCGGAATTCGTGCATACCCTGAATGGGTCTGGGCTTGCGGTTGGAAGAACCCTGGTGGCGATTATTGAGAATTATCAGCAGGAAGATGGAAGCATTGTCGTGCCCAAAGCGTTGCGGCCCTATATGGGCGGCATTGAGCGCGTGGATGCGCCTGCGCGGCATCTGTGAGACGCCTTGACAAAGGGCCGCAAATAAAAGCCGGGCCGCCCGCAATCGCCAATAAAGGCGTGAAAGGTTCCTGTTTGCGGCCTTTTTTGGAAAGGTGGACAGAAAAGGCTTGACAATTCAGCGAAGATGAAGGAATAAACCTTCTCCACCACGAACGCGTCATGGCATGGAGCACCATGCATGAAGACGTGCTTAGTATGGGTCGTTAACTCAGGCGGTAGAGTAGCTGCCTTTTAAGCAGCGAGTCGCAGGTTCGAATCCCGCACGACCCACCA